>CALEPS010000144.1 GCA_937910305.1 uncultured Bacteroidales bacterium
CTCTTTAATAAATATCTTCATGGCCTTCTCTATTTGGCTTGTTCCTTTTCATGTGCCAAAAGGAACAAGTTAAATCGGCCGCAAAGGTACGCAAAAATTCGGATATATGCAAGGAAAATCAAAGATTTTCGATTCGGAAGGTGATTTTTATGTCTAGGTCTTGTCTCGGTTGTGAGTCGGTTGTCGGTCGGTGGATATCAGAAGAGAAGACCAAGACAATTTTGACACCAGTGGTGACACAATTAGTTTGCCATAATCTTAGTTATTTCCTTCCGCACGCAATTTTGCGTGCAAAGGTACAACTTTTTTCGGACATATGCAAATTTATTTGCATGGTAGAGAGCAACGTGCCAATTTGGTACGCGCGTGTACCAAATCTCTAAATTGTTGAAATTCAGATATAATTGACGGTAAGAACGCAGATTGCGGGCCGAGAAACCGGTTGCATATTCTTGGGATAATTCTTCCGCTAGGGATTCTAATAAACGTGTGTCATATTCGGCACGCTTCTCTCCATGTTGTTCCTCCTCCACTATGCGTTGTACTATTTGCCAATATGTGTGAACCATTGTAGAACTTACACTTTGATAAGCACTTTTCAGTTTTTTTTTCGAACTAAAAATTTGTATATTCCGAAAAAATGTTGTATCTTTGCAGTCGGAAAGAAGGTAAAGGGGGAGGATGTTCCGGGTTATAGGACGCTCGCGGGGCAAGCTACAGTTTAGAGGATTGAGTTTAGATATAGAAAAAGATAAATGGAAGAGTTTGTTTTTTTAGGTTTTAACGGACCCGCATGGATCACGATAGTGACCGTGCTGGCATTGTTCAGCATTCTGCTGTTTACCAAAGTGCGCGCAGACGCTGTGTTTCTGGGCGCGATGGTCATCCTGTACGTCACCGGCGTATTGGATGCTAAAGAGGCCTTTTCGGGTCTGAGCCAGTCCTCCGTGGTGGTAGTAGGCGTGCTGTTTGTAGTTGTGGCCGGACTGACGTACACCGGCGTGCTGCAATGGATAGTCAAGAACCTGCTGGGTCAGCCCAAACGGTGGAGCAGCGCCATAGTGCGGCTGATGCTGCCGGTAGCGGGATTGAGCTCGTTTCTGAGCAACACTACGGTTGTGGCGCTGTTTATCGGCATCGTGAAGATGTGGTCGAAGAAATTAGGAATCGCACCTTCCAAACTGCTGATACCGTTGAGTTACGCGTCGGGCATGGGCGGTGTGTGTACGCTGATAGGTACGCCGCCGAACCTGATTATCAGCGGTTTGTACGCCGAGGAGACGGGTGTGCAGATGAACGTACTGGCAACCACCCTGCCGGGTCTCTTCTGTCTGATAATCGGTGTGCTGTCGGTCATCGCCATGCGGCGGTTGCTGCCCGAACGCGAGGCACCGAAAGACCCGTTTGAGCAAACGACGGAATATACGGTGGAGATGCAGGTGCCGTCTTCGAACAAATATATCGGCGAGACGCTGGGCTACGCGGGACTGCTGAATGTAGAGGGCGGCCGGCTAATCAAGATGCAGCATTTCGACGGCGTGGCGGTGCCCGTTGACGAGAACGAGTTTATCATGGGCGGCGACCGTCTTGTTTTTGCCGGAGATATAAAAGCCATCACGGAACTGACCCATACGCACGGACTGGTGCCGGGCGAAGAGGTGGTGAATATCGGCTTCAAGACTCTTCTCTCGTCGCTGATTATGCTGGCGATGGTGGTACTGTCCGCACTGGGAATAATGCCCCTGTTGATGTGCGCCTGTATCGCGGCGCTGGCGATGGTCATCACACGCTGCTGCACACCCGACCAAGCCGTCAAGTCCATCGACTGGAGCATATTGGTGGTTTTTGCCGGTTCGGTAGTGTTAGGAATAGCCATCCAGAAGACCGGAATCGCCGAACGGATGGCAACCGGCATACTGGATATATGCGGTACCAACCCGATTGTGGTGATGACGGCAGTGTGTCTGGTAGCCACATTCATCACGGAGTTTATCTCCAACACGGCAGCCGGCGCGATGTTCTTCCCCATCATGTATCAAGCCGCAATCCAGTTGGGCTACGAGCCGATGACTTTCCTGATTGCCCTGATGATCAGCGTCAGCAGCAGTTTTGCCACACCCATCGGTTCGCCGACACACATGATGGTATATGGTCCCGGCGGCTACCGGTTTACGGACTTTCTAAGGATAGGTTTCTGGATGAACATTATCATCCTTGTGGCCAATATACTGATTACGAACATCGTTTATCCACTCACACCATTAGGATGATTGCTACACAAAAAAGACGGACCGAAGCCCGTCTTTTTTATGGTTGTTTATTATTCAGTAAGCGCCTCCGTCAGCGCAGGAGTTTTGCGGAGAGAGAGAAGCCGTCGGCAGAGATACGTACGATAGCCATGCCGCGCAGCGCACCGAGCGAGATGGGTTGGTAATAGTCCATACCTTCGGTCAGACCAGCGAGCGGCAGACGGCAGATGACGCGTCCTGCGAGGTCAAAGACCGTCAGTTCCGCGCGTTTGAGATCCCGCGGCACGGAGAAGCGCACGACAGCCTCCGAGGCGTTGTTGCCCGGTAAGACAGCAATAGAGCCTTTGCTATCCGGCGCAGTGATCTGCTGGGTAGCCGTAGGAGTACTGTCTTCCTGCACCAGTTCATAGGGTCCGAGGTCACGCACAGTGCCATAGACCGTAGATCTGAGGAAGGGGAAATCTGCTTCCAGTTGAGCGAGGTTTGGAGTGACAGAAGACGGCACATCACATCCAGCATCGACGAGGTTAGAACCCGGTATCAGGCGTGCAAAACGGGCAGGCATGGAGCCGTCTCCGCGTCGCGGAGCAATAGCGTCCGTCTCGGAGAGCGAGACATAATCCGAACGGGAGAAAGAGGTGACAAGATGGTTGGTCCAGGCATTTTTAGAGAGCGAGGTGCCCAAAGCATTGTAATCATCTGTTCCGACACACGCCTCCTGTTTGCCGAAGCAGACATTGTTATAATAGAACGTCTTGGCGTTGTCACCTCCGGACTCGAACATAAAATCATAGGAGTTGTCAAACGCCAGGCAGTTGCACCTCCGTCTCGGCGGACCAGGAACCGGAGTTTAGTGAATTGAAATCTTCCGATAAATCGGCGTGTGCCATGCCTGCTACGAGGCACGAGAGCACCAAGAGACTCATTTTTTGCATGTACCTTAGATTTTAAATGTTTGAAATAGCAATGCAAAATTACAGTATTTGATGCAAATGAGCAAATATATGCCGATTTATCAATAAAAATCGCCAAAAATGACACACACAAAACCGGATACCCGCAAAAACTTGAGTATCTAAAACAATTTTTTCACCTCTTGAAAGGGAAGAAAGTCTTATATGCTGATGTCAGGAGAATTCTTCAGCCAATCCAATAAAGCAGCCATATCGGGGAAGACGCGGTCCGCTCCTTCGTCCGTGAGGTCGGAGTCGGGTAGGGGGCCTGTGTTCACGGCGCAGGCGAAGAGTCCAGCCGCTTTCGCTGCACGCACTCCGAGCGGTGCATTCTCCACTACCATACATTCTTCTTTCTTGAACCCCGACCGTTCCCACGCCTTGAGGTAGGGTTCGGGGTCCGGTTTGCCATGTTTGACATCAAAAGAAGAGATGATACCCGTAAAGACATGATCGAAGATATCATTGAGCGCGTCAATGAGGTTGTGTTGGCCCGACCCGGTGACGACCCAGCATTGGACGCCGTGTTCATGTAGGAAACGGAGCACGTCGCTCACACCGGGGATAGTACCCGGAAAGCCTCCGGTCATTTGATTGAAATAAGCTGTTTTATCCTTGTAGATATCTTCGATCAGCTGCTGCGGCGCGTCCTTCCCGTACATGCGGGAATAGTGCTCCTGAATGACTCCGACGCTGGTTCGTCCTTCGTTCCGGTAACATTCTTCGGCGGTGTACGGCAGCCCGTGTTTGGTCATCGCCCATGCCCATGCTTCGGCATGATAGGGCATGGAGTTATACAGGACGCCGTCCTGATCAAAGAAGACGGCTTTCAAGCGTTTCTTTCTTTCGCCGAAGATAGACGACCCGATGCGCACCATCGTGGAACCACATTCTATAGCAATCCGATAGTCGTCCGACATGCCCATGGAGAGAAACATGTCATTTACCATTTTGTCATTTACAATTTGGTCATTTACCATTTGGTCATTTATATGCTTGACCGTCGTAAAACAACGCCGGATTTCGGCTTCGTCGTCGGTGTTGGTAGCCATAGTCATAAGGCCCCTTACCTGGACATGAGGGAAAACCTCTCCCCATCCATCCCCTAAAGGAAGGGAGTTGAGTTCTTCGGGCAAGAAGCCAGATTTGGTCTCCTCCCGTGCAACATGGATCTCCAGCAGCACATCCTGTACCATCCCTATTTTGGCTGCTTCGTCGTTGATAGTCTGCAGCAGGCGCAGTGAGTCCACCGATTGAATCAGAAACGGGTGCAGTTTGAGCAGGTCCCGCACTTTGTTGGTCTGCAGGTGTCCGATAAAATGCCAGTGGATGTCTTCGGGCAGGAGCGGTATCTTCGTCTTCAGTTCCTGCACGCGGCTTTCCCCGAAATGGCGTTCTCCCGCTTCGTAGGCTTCGCGGATAGCTTCTACGGGTTGGTATTTGGAGACGCACACGAGCGTGACATGCGCGGGTATATGTGCGCGAACCTTATGGATATTGTCAGTAATCAGCATTTCAGTATTCAACATTCAGAAAGCCATTTGATATAGGGATTGATATAGCGTTCTTTTTTCTCCTGATAAACCGTGTCCAGATCCACCATGATTCCTGTCTCAAAGACATTCGACAACTCGTCATTGACGGCATTGCCGAAGAACTGGAGTTCATTGGTGATATTGAGATAGGCGGAGAACATAGGCGGAATAACCGTCCCTTGCTCGCGTATAGCGTGCTGGAGGATATGATAGTTCTCCTGCGGGTCGGTGCCTATGAAAGGAGAAGGTATGCCCAGATCCTCTTGAACAGGAAGAGGATGGTAGGGTCCGAAAAGCCCTTCTTCTCCTCTGTGATAGGTGTTGAGATAGGTATAGATCAGCTCGCGTGCCGTCTTGTTATAATCGGGGTATATAGTGACTTTACCGATCATCCATCGCACGTCGGGATTATTATGCATCACCGCTCCGATTCCGTCCCAGATGTTATCCAGCGCAAAGAGTGCTTTCACTCCCATCTCGCGTTTCTGATAGGCGGGTTGCACGAATGCCCGTCCGAACTCAATGGCATGAGGCAGATATTCCCGGATGAAGCGCTCGGAATAGTGGAAGAGATGTGCGGAGGTGATATAGGGTTGCATCTCCCCCCGGTCGTTGGGCCTCAGTTCCACATCTTTTCCCAGCAGATAGCGGTATCCTCCGATAATCTGCCGGTTAGAAGGATCCCAGACGATGAGTTGATGATAGGGCTTGGCCATGGTGTCCATATCGTCCATGTCCATCTCCAAGCCGGTGGCACCACCTCCGTCCCGGTAACTGATCTCGCGCAGACGTGCAATCTCGCGCATCACATTGGGACATTCATGCGCAGTGATGTCATAAATAAGATTTTCCGCTTTATTGGACGGTCTGAGAAGGTGTCCCTCCAGTTCGCGCTCAATAACTGCTGTTTCTACAGGTGGAATGATAGGTTGCATATGAGTATTCAGTATTCAGTTTTCAGTATTCAGTATTCAGTATTCAGTATTCAGTTTTGGGAATATACGATGGATTTGACATATTGCGCCCATTCTTTAGGCGAACGGGTGTTATCCAAGTCGGTGTACGGGACAGGCGGCAGGACATGAACCTTGAAATGTTTGCCATGTGCGCCGTACATCTCGTCCACGAGGTATAGCATCTCGATATTGATCTTGATCCGTAACAGTTTGCGGAGGAAGGCGAGGATATAGAAGAAATTACTGTTCCTTCCCTCGAAATAGATCGGGACGATATTGCGTTGGTATTCGCGTGCCCTCTGGACGAAGTTTTTCTGCCATTCCAGATCTTGTATCTGCCATTTGCCGTTGATCCGTTGCAGTCTGCTGCAAGCCCCGGCAGGGAAGGTGAGCACATCGGTCTCGCTCTCCCACATCCGTTGTTGTGCTGCTGCCTGTTCCTTGCTGAGCCGCCCTGTTTTATTGACAGGCGCCCAAAGTCCGGCGAGCGGCTCCATATACATGAGCAGTTCGTTGACGATAACCTTCAGTTCGCGTTTCTCCGCCCGGCTCTCATGAATCATTTGTGCAATGATCATGCCGTCCAACCCTCCCAGCGGGTGGTTAGAGACGAAGATAACAGGCTTGCCGTCGGTAGGGATATTCTCTATGCCCTCGATAGAGGCGGTGCATCCGAGTTCTTCATCCAGCACGACGCGTATAAAATCGTAGTTTCTCTCCGTTGTATGCTTGCGGAGAAAGGCGTTCATCTGTTTTATGTGTGCGATGCGTTCAAGATAGCGAATAAGGAAATCCGGCACTCTCGCCTTCGGCGCTTTCGCCTTAATGATAGCTCTTATGTCAAATTGCAAGGGCATTATTGTACGGCATGAAGGATGTCCATAATCGGTGATTTGGCAATAGAGATCAGTTCGCAGTCATAGGATTTGAGTGCCTGTCTCAGCGCAAAGACCGCATCGTCCAGCGTGTTTGCCTGAACGAGCATAGCTACGTTTTTGCGTACCTCTTTCTCTCCGTCGATAGTGATCATCTCCACGCGCGCTTTGTACCAATACTCTCCGCCTTCGTTGGGGAAGGTCTCAAAGAACTGGCTTCGTTTGCAGCTCTGTACTTCGCAGTCGCCGAAGATGAATGGTTTGATCTCCTCCATGAGGCAGTTCTCCGCGTCCGCAAAACTGACAGCTCCATCAATGAGGTACACTTCTTTTACTTTGCCCGGGTTGTCTTCGCCCGTCTGGCGGTCATAACTGACTTTAATCTCGTGAAAAATCATATCATTTACAATTTAATCATTTACAATTTGGTCATTTGAAGATGAGGTCTGCTACATCGGTAGCGTTCAGTTGGCCTTGCGGCATGGGGCGCAGTGTGCCTGTCCATAGAAGCAAAGGGGATACCGGATTCTCGTCGATCACGCGGTCCACTGCCTTTTTCTCGTCCTGCATGAGCCGGAATCCCGGTTGCAGCAGGAAGAGCACGTCGCCTATATGCCGTTTGCTGAGCGAGGTAGCCAGCAGCGGGTATTGCACGGCTTCGTAGCCCGGCATAGCTATCTGTACTCCCTCAAAATCCATCAGGAAATTAGCCACCTGCCTTTGGATCGTCTCGAGGGACAGTCTTTTCTGTTCGATGAGCGTCCGGTTGAGGTATATCGCTTGTCCGTAGGCTCCGTCCACCCACCGTTCGTGTCCGTAGAGGGCCATGAGATAGGTAGCGGTGAGGGCAGCCGCCCGATCGGCATTGAAAGGCTGCACGGGCATGTGAATATCGCTCAGCGCCTGCGCCGAAGTGCCTAATACCGGTCGTCCGACGAGCAGGATCTGGTAGTTGGAACGGCCTATTCGCCGGTCGAGTTGCTCCATGAGAAAACCGAGATCCTGATTCAACCGGAGGTATAAATCCTCCTGTTCCGCGGAAGCGATCTTGTCCGTCTCCGCTTTTGGTGAAAGGGTATTGAGTTGAAGCATGAGCATGTCGGGTGTAGCGTCCGTACCGAGTTTCTGGGTCTGCTGGATAGCGAGCGCCAGCTCAACGACCAGCGTGTTCGCTTCCGGCGCATTGGCCAGCACGGTGTTCACCTCATAGGCAAAGCCTTTTTTTGCCTCTTGGGGCGTAGGTGCCGCATAGGTGAGTATGTCCATGCGGGGCGTCCATTGGCGCGCCGCAAGGGTAGCGATACGGCCGGAGTTGTTTTGCTCGAAAGCCGCTGTCGTCAGTCCCTCGGTATAAGCAGCCGAGGCGACCCATTGCAGGCTTTCCGTATCCAGCCAGCAGCACGCGTTAGCCGCGTGTCCCGCCAGCAGGAGCGAGGTCTCCGGCGTTATTCCCACAGCGTATATCTTCGCCTCCGGATAGAGGAGTTTCATCCGGTCGGTGAGAGTAGGCGCGAGTAGCGCTTTGGGCGAGAGACGCAACTGCGTGCCTATGCCATGTACCGTCTCGTCCTCCAGCATGGAATGGATCCGGCGGTCCCGGCGCATGAAATACTCATCCATCGCGTAGCCGTGCCGCTCGGGCGTGACACCGGTCATAAGGGTAGCGGTCGTCTCGTTACCTCCGTAAACGAGATGGGGATAGGCGACCGTAGTCTGGAACGCTTCTTCGCTCAGAGTCCTCAATCCGCCCTGCTGCCAATAAGGACGCAGCATACTGAGGTTCTCCGCCGTCATACCATCCACTACCGCCACGACCGTCAGCCGCGGTGCAGCAGACAGACAGGGAGCCAAGAGGCTTACAATCAACGTAATATATAGATAAATCTTGCGCATAAGTGTGTCAAAGGAAGGATAAGAAGTCTCCATCCAAACCCGACGAGCGGGTGGCAGGAGAAGAAAGTAAGAAAGGCTACCAACAGCAGCAATATACTATAAAGACAAACCATCGTAATATCCAGCCACCGGGAGCGTTTGTGTCTCCGTCTGTCCCAATAGCTGACGGCGGCCACCAGCAGGAAATAGAGCACGAGGCCGAGTTCCCATGTGGCATACCAAGGCGTAGCGGATATCTCGAAGGGGGCAGTCTTCCCGTTCAGCACGAGAGGCCTGTCTGCTACTCTCGCTTCGGAGAGGAACCACATCAGTTCTTCGGGCAGGAAGAGCCTTTCTTCGTTGTTCATAGGTCTGTCCGCTTCAGGTCCGAAAAGCAGGTTAATGCCGGCGTTTTCCCAGGAGTGGCTGCCTGTATAATGACGAATGAAAGCGCGATAGGTCTGACCCGAATAGCCCTCATAGGAAGAAGACAGCGTGTCTCCTAACACTTGCGCGATCATATGATACGGGCGCGTAGCACAGTTGTCAAAAACGAAATTATAGAGGTACTTGCGGTTTTCCGGCCGATAATTATCCACAAGTCTCTGCCATAGCAGTTCTTTTTGCGCGGCAGTCAGATCCAGCACCTGCTCGTAAACAGGTCTGTTGTCCCGGTCATATTCGTACATGAAATACCTGTAAGGCGAAGCCCCGAGTTCGTACCACGTCTCGCCCCGGACAAATTTCCAATAGAAATGGTCGGTGTTGAAATCGAAGATCCCGTAGTTGAAAACGATATCCATGTCGTTTACCTCGTCCAGCACACGGATAGCGGTATGGCCGTAGCGCGCATAGAGTTCTTCTCCCGGCGAGCAGGTGAGGAGCGAGATCTGCGCGGTCTCGCTAAGTTGCTGAGCCTGCACGGTCAGACTCATAGCCAGACCTAATGCCATCATATAAATACGCCATTTATGCAACATAAGAATATATACAATAAGGAATAAAAGTACATGTCATTCCGAGCAGCCATCCTGCGGCAACCTGCGCCGGTGTGTGGGCATTCAGCCGCAGTCTCGCCCACATCAGGATGAGCGACATTGAAAACCATATCAGGATTGTTGTCCAGGTAGGAATAGCTCCGATCCCGAGACAATAGGAGAAGAGGCCTCCTACCAGTCCGCCGAAGCCGGTGAGGTGGGCACTTATTTTCCACCGCCTGTTAATGAACGCAACGGCAGCGATAGCAGCCGTAGCCCCTATGGCAACCAAAGAGATAAAAAGCGGCGCGTGGAGTATCGCGACGACGAGATAGGACCAGAACGCAAAGCCTACTGCGGCGCAGAGGTAAGGCATGGTGCGCTCTTCCGGGTCTGCAATCTGCATGTCACTCACTATCCCGCGCTTCATCATGATCCAGATAGCCACCATAGGCGAGAGACAGGTGAGGAAAAACGTACCGGCTACCGCTACCAGCACCCACACCCAGTGCAGCGGGGCTATATGTATCGAATGGGCATAGCAGAAAAGCGCCATGCCGTAGGTGGGTACAAAGAGCGGGTAGAGCAGAACGCTCAGTATTTTTGCTGTTATGTCCGGGATGCGGCTCATAGGATAGTCTTGCGCAGCCGTGCTACGGGGATACCGAGTTGGTCGCGGTATTTAGCGATCGTGCGTCGCGCGATAGGGTAGCCGTGAGCCTCCATGGCTGCTACCAGCTGCTCGTCCGTCAGCGGGTTCAGAGTGTCTTCATTATCAATGAGTTCCTTCAGCACTTTCTTGATCTCACGGGTGGAGATCTCGTCGCCCTCCGCGTTCGTCATGGCTTCGGAGAAGAAGTATTTGAGCGGATAGATACCAAACCGCGTTTGCACATACTTGCTGTTGCTCACGCGCGAGATAGTAGATACATCGTAGCCGGTCTTGTCGGCTATGTCCTGCAGTACCATCGGCTTGAGGCTGCTTTCTTCGCCGTCCAGGAAGAAATCATATTGCTCGCGCAGGATAGCGGTCATGGTCTTCATGAGGGTCTCATTGCGTTGTTTGATAGCGTCAATAAAACTCTGCGCGGAGTTGAGCCGCTGCCGGATGAAGGCGGCCGCTTCGCGTGACTCTTTGGTCTTAGGCATCCGCGAATATTCGTCCAGCATGGTGGAATAGTCCCGACTGACATGCAGATCGGGGATGTCGCCGGTATTGAGCACGACGTATAGTTCCTCGTCGCGTTCCTCAATCGTAAAATCCGGAATGATCGTTTCCCGCTGGGTCTCATATACATTGCCGGTGAAGGCATTGGCGGGTTTCTGATTGAGTTTCAGAATCTCCTGCACCGCCGCCTGAAAATCTTCTTCATCCAGTTCCAGACGCTGCATGATCCGATCGAAATGATGTTTGGAGAAAGCGTCAAAGAACCGCTCGATGATTGCATGAGCCACGCCCAGATTGACGTCGTTGGGAGATTCTTCCAGTTTGACATCCAGTTGCCTGAGCAGACACTCCTGCAGGTTCGCGCTGGCAATGCCGGGCGGGTCGAAACGTTTGATCCGGTCCACTATCTGCGCCATCTCCTCGTCGGTGACGGAAATCTGCTCCTGGAACATGATGTCGTCCACCAGTTGCTCGGTCGTCCGGCGCAGATAGCCGTCGTCGTCGATATTGCCCAATACCCATTTGGCTATATGGCGCTGAGGCTTGGTCATGTCGGTCAGGTAGATCTGTGCTTTCAGTTCCTCGATCAGACTGCTTCCGCCGATGATCGGTACTTCCCGTTTGTCCTCGTCCGCTCCGCTGTATTGGGGGCGGAGCATATAACTCGGAGTCTCGTCGTCGGAGACATATTGCTCGTAGTTGAACTCGTCGTTCTGCAGCGGGTCGCGTTGTCTCCCGTCGTCATATCCGTCCTCCGGCATATAATTCTCGTCGAACTCATCGTAGTTCTCCGCTGCATCCTGGATGGCGGCTTCGTCGCGACCTTCCTCCAACGCGGGGTTTTCCTGTAGCTCCTCGTTGATACGTTGCGACAGTTCTACTGATGGCAATTCGAGCAAACGAATGACCTGGATCTGGGTCGGCGTCAGCTTGGTCGTTTGCGTCAAAGACTGTTGAAGACCTACTTTCTGCATAGTGCTAAAACAGATGAAGTGATATATTCCAATTGTTCATTGTCGAGTTCGGTGTGCATCGGGAGCGAGAGGACGCATGCCGCGAGTTTCTCGGCGGCAGGAAAATCCCCGTCTTTGTATCTGGGGTCGAGGTATGCTTTCTGCTGGTGCAACGGCACCGGATAGTATATCATAGCCGGTATGCCTCGTTCCGCCAGTCCTTCTCTCAGCTTGTCCCGGTCAGTGCCTGTCACGCGCAGCGTATATTGGTGGAAGACATGTGTGGAATGGGCTTGCCGTCCCGGAACAAGGAGCGCCGGGCAGTCCTTGAACGCCTCGTCGTAGTAGGCTGCTGCTTTCTGCCGCGCTGCGATATATTCGTCCAGATGGGGCAGTTTGGCGTCCAGCACAGCCGCTTGGATGCTGTCCAGCCGGCTGTTGACACCTATCATATCATGGTGGTATCGAACGACCATACCGTGATTAGCTATAGCGCGCATCTTAGCCGCCAGTTCGTCGTCATTGGTGAAGATTGCTCCTCCGTCGCCGTAGCAGCCTAAGTTCTTGGAAGGGAAGAAAGAGGTGCAGCCGATATGTCCGATCGTACCGGCTTGTTTGGTCTCGCCGTTAGCGAACGTATATCTCGCTCCGATAGCCTGGCAGGCATCCTCTACGACGTAGAGGTGATGCTCTTCCGCCAGCGCCATCAAAGCCTCCATGTCGGCACATTGGCCGAACAGATGAACGGGGACGATCGCTTTGGTCCTCGGCGTGATGGCACGGCGGACGGAGGCTATATCCATGTTCATCGTCTCCCAGTCCACATCTACTACCACCGGCGTCAGACCCAGCAGCGCCACTACCTCTGCCGTAGCAATAAAGGTAAAGGTAGGAGTGATCACTTCGTCGCCCGGGCGAAGACCCAAGCCCATGAGCGCTATTTGCAGGGCGTCCGTGCCGTTACCTACAGGGATCACATGCCGGGCACCGGTATAGGCTTCCAGATGGTGCTGGAAATCCGTCACTTTGGGTCCTTTCACAAATGCTGCGGAGTCGATCACATCCTGAATCCCCGCATCTATCTCCTGCTTGATACGCAAATACTGCGATTGCAGGTCCACCATTTGAATCTTTTTCATTGTTCTAAGATAAATTCCACCACGCCCGGGTACACCCATGCGGAGGTGATATAAGGATTTGAATACCTCAGTTCTACGTCCAGTTTGTCCTCTCTGTCGTGCGAATAGTGACACACCGCCCGGATGTCCTGTGCCTGCACTTGCGCGAAATGGCTCATACCTACGCGCACGCGTACTTCCACTTCTCCAGGGAAGAGCCGGATATGTTGTCCTTCGGGGACTCCCGTCACGCGGAGAGGGATCATGAACCGTTTCTCTGTAAAACGCTCGGCGATAATCCGTACTTGGATGCTGTCGGTCTCTGTCCGCACGCCTTTCGGTATAGCCAGAGCTACGGTAATATCCGTCGTGTCGCTCAGGTCGGTCAGTGAGAGCGGCTCCGTGTAGATCGTGTCTATTGCAGCCAGTTTCTTGTCCTGACCGTAGATCTTCACTGCGGATTTGCTCAGAACGGGCGAGCCTACAAACTGGAACTCCGCTGCCGGAGTGAGGTCTGCATCCAGATGGATGCGAACGTTTTTCTCCTGCTCGGTGAAATAAGGACACAGGATCTCTTCCGGTTTGGTCTCTATCAGGCGGCTGGTGCCTTGCAGGATGTCGCTTATACTACGCCGGAGTGCGTCCGACGGCACATGTATTGTGCCTTTCTCGCCATGGATATACGACCGCAGGTCGATCGTCAGATGGAGCGGTTCGCGGTGGTAGGTGTTCAGTCTTGCCCCCGCGTCGCGCACTTCGATCATCACCTGCTCCGGCAGTCCCTCTTCGCCAAGCCCTATGTTTCCCGGCTTGCCGGTGTAGGTGATCATCACCGGTACACGGGTGTTACGGACGGACTGCATAGCGTGGCCGTACCAGATAAAGGCCGCCAGCACTACGAACCCCAGGAATGTCAGTATGTCCTTCTTCACGTATTTCCTTATTTGTCCTCTTTCGCAGCAGCCTGAGCGGCGTCAGAAGCGTCAGCGAAGACACTGTCTTTGCTTACCTTGATCGTCACGTCCTTGGCTATAGTAATGATAAAGGCCGTCTCTTGTACTTCCTTGATCTCGCCGTAGATACCGCCGGCGGTAACGACCTTGTCGCCTTTCTTCATCGCTTCACGTTGCGCCTGTAACTCCTTCTGTTTCTTCGTCTGAGGACGGATCATGAAGAAGTAGAAAACGACGAAGATAAGGATCATCATGATCCAGAAACTCCATTGGCTACCTTGTTGTGCAGCGCCTTCTGCGGCCTGCAGAAAAATTAAATTCAGCATCATAATTGTATTTTTTAAAAATTATTTCAAACTCATTGCTTTGAACAGCGAGCCTTCGTTCTTCATCCGGCGCAGGATCTCGGTTAAGATACCGTTGATAAACATATAACTCTTGTCTCCCGAGTATTCTTTTGCCAGTTCGATATATTCGTTCATGGAGACGGTCAGGGCGATGTCCTCGAATTCCAGTATCTCCGCCAGTGCGGTCTCCAGAATAATCCGGTCCATGTAGGCGATGCGGTCCGCTTCCCATCCTTTGAGGTTCTCGTTGATCAGTTGCTCGTAGCGGTCGTGTCCTTTGATGGCTTTCTCCAGCAGGGAGGATGCGAACTGCACTTCTTCTTCGCTGTCGAACATCTCAAGGAGCGGTGTCTCGGGCGTGCTGTCCTCTGCGAAACGCTTGATAGTCTTCACTACATAACTGAGCACCACCTCTACATCCGTTGTCCAGTTGGATTTGTCGAGCACCAGCTCCATCTCGTCCAGCGCGTCGTAGAGCGCTTCGTTCTCCGGCATCAGATGCTGGTATATCTGCCGCCAGAGACGTTTGTCGTCCTCGTAGGTGCAGCGCTCCGCCTCCATGTAGTCGCGGTAGTAACTGCTCTCTATCAACCGGCGATAGACGTCGCTCACAGCCTGCATACCGCTGTCCCAACTCAACTGCTGCTCTTGTACGCGGGCGCGCAAAGCACGGTTCTCGAAAAGCTGCTGCGCCAGTCTGTTGCGCACAAAACGGCGGTTCGGAGTCCACGACGAATGGGTAGCCTTGGCGCGCGCGATCTGATCCTCCATCTGGCGCTGCGCGTAGGCCGTTAACTCATTGGCGAAATCCAGCAGGACGAAATATAAATCATAACTGTCCGCAAAGCTCTTGTTCAGCTCCTTCCGCGCAGTAAGAAAAGTCTTCTCCGGATCTTTGTAATAGGCGTAGAGGGTCTGGATCACCCGCGTACGCACCATCGTTCTATTTATCATACCTAAAAATTTTGTGCAAAGTTACAAAAAAATTTGCACATGTGCAAAAAAAATCGTACCTTTGCCGCAGTTTTTCTAACAAATACGAAAAAATGGAGAAAAATCAAGACGAAAGACGGGAACAGGAAATCGTGTACAGCCGTTCCGTCAAGGCAGGAAAGCGCATCTATTACTTGGATGTACGCAAGGCGCGCAACAACGACCTCTACCTCTCTATCACGGAGAGCAAGCGTCGTCAGGCGGAGGGGGAAGAAGCTCCTACGTTCGAGAAACACAAACTTTTCCTCTACAAGGAGGATTTCGCTCATTTCACCGAGGGCTTGCAGGACGTGATCGCTTATGTCCAGACCCAGTTGGGCGAGATCGAATCCCGTCCGGAATATGTGCCGGAAGAGCAGGCGGAGCAACCTGCAGAGGAAGAAGAGCCGAGGAAAAAAGGTCTCTTCGGGATTTTCAAATAAATAATTGCTGAATGATTCGGGCGGCTACGTCCGCTTTGCTGAGCAGAGGTAGTTCGGCTTCTTTGCCGTCCGCTTGCAGTATCGTCACACGGTTGGTGTCGGTACCGAATCCGGCACCTTCGTCCCGCAGCGAATTAAGGACGATGGCATCGAGATTCTTGCGTTCCATTTTACGGAGCGCATTTTCTTTTTCATGCTGCGTCTCCAGGGCGAATCCGACCAGCCGTTGGTGCGGTTTCTTGCTCTCGCCCATGGCGCGGGCTATGTCCGGTGTGGTACGGAGCCGGAGGGTCAGTTCCGTCTGCCCGGGTTCTTTCTTGATCTTCTCTCCGGCTCTCTGCTCCGGTGCGAAGTCGGCTACTGCGGCGCAGAGGATCGCCTTGTCCGTCTCCGGCCATACCGCCATGGCGGCTTCGTACATCGCTTGGGCGGAGAGCGCTTCAATACACCGTATCGCGCCGAAGGGGTTGTATAACGGGGCGGAGACCGCTCCTTGTATCACGGTCACTTCGGCGCCGCGGCGTGCGCACTCATGAGCCAGCGCAAAAGCCATCTTGCCGGTGGAGTAGTTGCTGATAAAACGCACGGGGTCGATCTGTTCCTGTGTACCACCGGCGGTGATCATGATCTTCTGCCCGGCTAAGTCCTGCGGCGCAAGGAGGTACTCTATCCCTTCCTGCAGCAGTTCTACCTCGGGCATCCGCCCTTTGCCGCTCGTGCCGCATGCCAGCGGACCCTCGGCGGGCTCTATCACCCTTACTTGTTGCCATCCGCGGATGGTTTCTATCGCGTGCTGCGTGGCGGGGTTTTCCCACATCTTGTCGTTCATGGCGGGTGCTACCAGAATCGGTTTCCTCGCCGCGCAGGAGCAGATAGTGGTCGTCAGGGCGTCGTCCGCTATGCCGGCTGCCATCTTGGCTATCACGTTCGCCGTAGCCGGCGCAACGATCATCGCGTCGCACCATTCGGGGAGGGAGATGTGTTCGGTGGCGTGTTCGTTGATTGCGGCGAACACATCTGAATACACCCTGCTTCCCGAGAGGGTCTGCAGGGTGGTCTCTGTAACGAACTGGAGGGCGTTACGGCTCGTGGTCACTCGCACTTCGGCGCCCGCCTTGACAAGCGAACGGATCAGTTCGGGGATCTTATAAGCCGCTATACCGCCACTGATTCCTACCAGAATGTGTTTGCCTTGCAAATTCACAATTCACAATTCAATTTAGACCGCTTCGCTTACTAACAGAGTACAGACCGTTCGCTTTGCTCACTGACAGAGTACAGATCGCAGGCTCTGCCTGCTGACAGACCGATTATGTGTTAGCTAATAGTAATCCGGTCTGTACTCTGTCAGGCGCAGCCGGTCTTTATTCTGTCGGCGTAGCGGTCTTTATTCTTTGAGCACGCAGTGCGGTCTCTTTGCTTTCAACTGTCAACTATTTTAGTGCTTCGTCGCGGTTGCCGGTGCGGTAAACGAGCTCGCCGTCGATAAACTCCTGGGTAGCCATCAGTGTGGCTTTGGGCAGACGCTCGTACTGGCGGCTGATCTCTGCCTGCTCGCGGTTCTCAAAGGTCTCTTCCAGATTGTCCTGAGGAATGGAGAAATCCTGAAGTTTGGCGTCCAGCTCACGCTTGATACCCATGCTGATCTGGTTCGCACGTTTGGCGATAATTGCTACGGTCTCATAGACGTTTCCTACCGGCTCCATGAGCTGGTTGATGTCACGAGTGATCGTGTTTCTTGGGGCTTTTGAATTTTTGTAATCCATAGATCTATTTACTTATTTAGTCATTTACAATTTGATCATTTATTCTTTGGTGATCTTCTTGATCTGGGTGAGCATCCGGTCTGCGTCCTTGCGGTGTTTGGAGTTGGGGTACTCGGTGATGAAGTTGTAATACTCGTCCTGCGTGTCCCGTGCGCGTTCCATCTTCCGTTCCTCAAACGAGTTGACCATCTGCTGGTATTTGGCTTGCAGAATGAGCCAGTTGAAATCCTCCTGGTAGGCATTGCTCGGGTAGTCTTTCAGGGCGTTCTTCGCTACTATCTCGCAGCTGAGGTAGTTGTTGCCCAGGTACGAACCTAAGTTGTAATACAGCTGCGCGCTCTTCAGCTCTTTGTACGCCAGTTTGTCGTACAGCTCCGCCATCTCCTTGTATGCCTGCTCGGCGTACGGGCTCTCGGGGTAGAGCTCCACGAACTGGGTGAAGGCTTCTATCGCCTTGCGGGTGATAGCCTGGTCAAGCCGTGCGTCCGGCGAGTCCAGGTACTGGCAGTGACCTACCTGGAAATAAGCTTCCGCCGCATACTTACCCTTCGGGTAGTTGCGGACATAAGCCTGGTAGTAGTCGGTAGCGGACTCGTAGGCTTTCTGTCCCATATAACTGCGTGCGAGGTAAGCCAGTACGTCTTCCGACCGCTCCGTGCCTTTGTAATAAGACGACACGTCGTCCAGCAGCGTCTGGGCTTTGACATACTGCTTGTCGTTGAAATACCGCAGCGCAGCCTGGTATTTCTCCTCCGGGTCGCGGGATTTCAACAACTTCTGGTACTCTCCGCATCCGGAGAGCAACACCGTACATAGCAATATGAACAATCCTTTTTTGCGCATTTCGCCAAATTAGCCGACAAAATTACTGCTTTTTTTTCAATTATGCAAGAGAAATCTTTATTTTGCAATCATTTTCTCCCATTTCGGAGAGGTAATGACCGTCAAACTGTCTTTTTTTGCTACTATGAGGTAGCATGCCGCGTCCTGTGCGCGTTCGATCATACCGAGTGCCTCTTCCTCTCCGAGGACCATGCAGGCGGTAGCCAGTGCGTCGGCACGCATGCAAGAGGAGCTGACGACCGTGGCGGAGAGCAGCGAGTGCTGGACGGGATAGCCTGTGCGGGGGTCGATGGTATGGCTGCGGCGTTCGGAGCCGGCGTAGTAGAAATTGCGGTAATTGCCGGAGGTCGCCATATGAATATCGCTCACGGCGAGGATCTCTTGCAGTTCCTCCTGTGCGCCTTCGTTGTTGAGGTTCGGCTTGGTGATACCGATCCGCCAGGGTTCGTTTTTGTCGTTCACGCCGCGGGCTACTACTTCGCCGCCGATGTCCACCAGGTAATTGCTGCAACCGTGTTTGTATAGCAGCCCTGCAATCACGTCGCAGGCTTGTCCTTTGGCTACGGCGCCGCCGTCGATCTGTACCCGCGGGTCGGATTTATAGACATGGTGATCGACCAGCTCCACTTTGTCGAACCCTACGAACTGACGGATACTGTCTATCGTCTGAGGACTGATAGCTGACAACTGATCGCTTTTGCGACCGAAACCGAAGGCTTTCACCAGCGGCGCGACGGTGATGTCGAAGGCGCCTCCTGAGAGTGCATATATCTCAGTCGCTTCCATCCACATGGCTTCGAAGAGAGGGTCGGTCACGGTGTCGCGGTTGGCGTTGACAGCCGAGAGGACAGAGTGGGGGTTGAACATGCTCAAGCTGTTGTCGAACGCCTGCAGTGCCGCTTTGATGCTGTCATGCAGGTCCGCCGGAGCCTCGTAACGGATGTTGTAATAAGTCCCGAAGATCTTACCCTCGTTCCGGTAATAAGCCACAGATCTCTCCCCCTCTATGGGGGAGTTGGAGGGGGCTTTCCAAATCAGCAGCGCTGCCAGACCTACGCCCAGCAGTGCACTGATCATATGTCGCTTCTCAATTCTCAATTCTCAATTCTTAGAACCACAAGGGGCACGATTATTTCACAATTCACAATTCTTAGAACCAGAAGCCGAGACCAATTGTACCATTCAGCTTCTGTACGCCGCCAAGTTTGTAATCACCGGCTTCGCTGACGAAGCAATTGTCTTTGTTGATGCCGTACGTGTTGATGCTGCCCAGGCCGAACAACTCGATGTCGCATACATCGTTGATATTCCATGTCTTACCGATGCGCAGCGCGATGTTGTTGACTGCAAAACCGCCTTCGTAGTCGGTGTAGAAACTCTTCCACGGGGTCATACCAACCACAGCGCCGATCGTCAGATCGATGGATTCGAATGTGTGGTCATATCCGATCTCGATATAAGAAGACCAAGCGCGCTCGTAAGGAAGAGTAGGGTCATCTTCGCGTAAGTATTTGTTTTTGTCATCGTCTCCGGCGACCATCGTGTACCAGTTGAAATAGAGGCCGGCTTTGGTCAGCGTACCGAAGTTGTAACCGATCTGAACCTCCGTCTGGCTTCCGCCATCATCCTCCAGACCGCTGAAGAACGGCGTGCCGCCAAAATAGTAATAATGGGTCGCACCCAAGGTCAGACCCCATAACTGCAGACTTGCCTCAAGATCCACCTCCGGCACGAAATACGTGTTCGGATTGTAACCGTCTGCATCGGGATTAGGCAGACCTTTGCGGAATTTCCAGTCGGATGCACCGACACTTCCCCATGCGCCGATGCGGAACTGTATCTTCTCGTCCGCAGCGTCAAAGCCGATCTCTACGTCCGGTTGAAAACTCATACCACCATTGTACTGGCCGCGCCAGATGTAAGCGCTGACGATCTCGGCGCCTGCGTCGTAGGCAAAATCAACTCCTGCTTTAGCAGACAAAACGACCGCTACCAATGCGGTCAGTGTAACCAATACCTTTTTCATTTTCTGTTTTAATTGTTAAACTGTTTGTTATATTTTTTTATAGCCGTAATCCGTAATTCGTAATTCGTAATTCGTAATTTGTCACTTCAGAAACACTCCGAACGCCAGGTTCGCGTTGATCGCTTGGCCGAAGGGGTCTTTCACGTTCCACTGTGCGCTCTGCGGGTTGGCGGCTAACTCCGAGGGGTTGATCGTCACCTGGCCCTGCAGCATCAGTCCGCAGTGGGTGCTCACGTCCCAGTTCTTGGTCAGACGGATGTCTATGTTATGGGCTGTGAAGTCTCGCTGGAAGGCGGAATAGAGGCTGCGCCATGGCGAGATGCCGAAGGCTCCGTAGAGACTCAGCCCGTATTTGAAATGCTGGGTGTAACTGATCTCGATGTAGGTGGAGTAAGCCCGTACGGCGTCGCCATGGGCGTTGATATATCCGTCACCTCCCGCTACGCGGGTTGCCCACAGGATGCTCAGCGGCAGTTTGGGACTGAGGGTGTATCGCAACGCCACCTCCATCGAGTTGGAGCTGTACAGCCCCAGATCCAGATCCGTACGGTCCAGGAAATGGACGTACAGCAGGCTCAGGTCTATTCCCCAGCGGTTGAAACCGATCTTCCAGTCCATCTCGGGGAGAAAGCCGGAGAACGCATAGTCCGTTGCGCCGATGTTCCACCAAGTAGCGATATATGCGCCGCCGTACCCTACGCTGGCGACAGGCTGGATGTTCCATCCTCCGGAGTAGATCCCTCGCCAGTTATACGTTGTGTTGACGGTCACTTGGGCGGAATAGGTCAGTCCTACGGGTTTCTTATAGTCATCCCATAGTCCGTCACCCGTCACCGGTAACCCGTCACCGCTCTCTTGTGCGCTCGCGCTCGCAGGAAAGAAAACAGGTAATGCTCCGATGCACAGCACCAGAGCAATCACCTTTTTGAAATTC
This sequence comes from uncultured Bacteroidales bacterium, assembly GCA_937910305.1. GTDB lineage: Bacteria > Bacteroidota > Bacteroidia > Bacteroidales > Paludibacteraceae > Colicola. The sequence continues at coordinate 20,941 of CALEPS010000144.1, forward strand.
TCAATTTTCAATTCTCAATTCTCAATTATAACGCGTTCTGTGCCTCCCAAGCCTTGCGCAGGGCAACCTCTAGCACGCGCGTGTTGGTGAAATCAACAATACCGCCGTCCGGGCCCGGCTCCATGTGGTAGTCCGCGGTGCCCTCACCGTTGAAATAAGCTCTCACTTCTTCTCCCGAGAGACCCAGCTCCGCAGCAATAGCATCCATTGATCCGTGTGGAAGGCTGTCTTTTACAGCCCGAAGACGATTAAAAGTTGTACGCATAATCAGTTTTGTTTTATAGTGTTTTTAATGTTAATTGTCAAATCCGCTGCAAAGATACAACAAAAATTTCACATGTGCAAGTTTTTTAGCGGAATTTTTGAAAATATAAAATAGATATAAGGGGCAATGGCTATGTATCTCGGAGGCATTAGCTATGCAATAGCAGTGTAATGGCCGTTCTTGAGATACATTGTTTAAGTTTGGGAACTCGTAATTGAGTCGTAATTGAGTCGTAATTGAGTCGTAATCGAGTCGTAAAAGTTCACTCTTTCTTGCACAATTCAAAAAAAAGCACTATCTTTGCAGCCGAAAATGGTTATGAGCACAAAGAAAGTCATATTAACCTTGTTTCTCGGGCTGCTGGCGGTGTCGGCGAACGGTCAGATACACCGCGAACTGGACAGCCTGGCGGCTGTGATGAAGGAGCTGGAAGTCGAAAGTCGAAAGTCGAAAGTCGAAAGCGATAAGTCGAAAGGGGAAAGCGTCGATTTTGCTTTGGCGGACGTGTGGCGGCGGTATGCTTTTACGGCAGGCAAGGCGGGGCTGACCGAGGAGGCGCAGACATACGCACTCCAAGCGCAGCAGGTGTTCCTTGACCATGGCGAGTACGGCATGGCATCGCTGTGTCTGTACGAACGCTGTATCGCTTATCACTCTATCGGTGACACGGCGCATATGGCGCAGTTGCTGGGCGAACTGGAGCAACTGGCAGCGAGGGACACCTCCGCCCTGACGCAGTATAACTACTACGCCATCCGTTTTGCCTATCTCGCGGCGGTGGAGGCGGATGTGGACGCTATCACCGAGGCGGGAAGAAACAGTATCGCCGCCGTCGAACGTATTCCTGACTTCCGGAAGTATGCAATCATGCCCGTCTGGCTGTATTACAACCAGGCACTGATGTACGACCTGCGCTATTCGCCTCCTCTGACCGACAGTATAGACAAATACCTCACCCTCGCTCAGGCAAGCGCCATGACCGAGCCGGCTCTGCTCAGCCGGCAGGAGGCGATGGTCAGCATAGGTGACGAACGCGCATGGCTCCTCTATTATAACAAGGAGTACGCACGCGCAGAGGCGCAGATGCAGGAGGTGCTGGGTCTGCTGGACTCCGTGGAGGCGCATGGTTCACACGCTACGGTCATTACCGAACGCGGGGAGGCATACACTTTCTTCGTGGAGCTATATACGGCGCAAGGCCGTTATGACAGGGCGCTGGAGTACCAGCAGTTGCTGACGGAGAACAACAAAGAGCGGTACAGTCTCGACCGCCAGCGCGTGCTGGACGAGGTGCAGACACGGTACGAGGTGGAGAAGAAAGAGCTCACGATCGCTCACCAGCGCACCGCTATACTCTTTCTCGTTATTGCCGCAGCACTGGTCCTGATAGCCGTTCTGGCTGCCCTTATCGCGCTCTCCAACCGCAAGCGGCGGATAGAGGAGGAACTGTATGCCAAGGCGCTGGAGGTCGAGACCATGCGCAATGTGGAACCGCTGGAGGTGCTCCGAAACCATCTTCTTTCGCAGATCAAACAACCTCTATACCGGGAAGCAATCGGAATGGTGGATATGGATCGTTTCCGCCAGTCGCTCCTTCCCGCGGAAGGACTCTCTAACATGGACAAACGCTATCTGCTCTGTTTCGCCGCGGGTCTGACGCCGGAGCAGGTGGCTGAGATTTTCCATGTCGAACCGGCTTCTGTATATACCGTGAGGTACCGAATTAAGAAGAAATTCCCCTCAAAAAACGCATTTTTCTAAAAAAGTCTATATTTGTCTATATGCCAAAAGCGAAAAAAGTAGTACCTTTGCAGCCGATTTTGAAGGTCACTTTTTTGCCTCATGCTTAGACAACATGTAAACATAGAAACGCAGATCCAAAATCTGATTGTTCTGATACAATCTTCTGCACTGTCTTCCGCCCAAAAGGAAGATTTGTCGTGCCGTTTGCGTTTATTGCAGACGAGCCATATCAGCACGCTCTGTGCGCAGTCCTCCAAGGCGATCACATCTACTAACTTAAGGTACATCCTCTGTTTTCTTATAAACATGGATGTGCCCGACATTGCCTTGCTCTTCCACGTGGACACCGGTTCGGTGTACAGCGCCCGTTACAGGCTCCGCAAACTCTTCTCGCAAGAGCCTGTAATGCCTTTTTAGATACATTTTTTAACACGCAATATTATGAAACGAATCTTTTCAATCTTCCTGCCGCTATTCCTAATAGTAGCAGGCGCATGCGCGCAAACGTACTGGGACGGTACGAGTAACAAAACCTTCAGCGGTTCGGGAACCGAAACCGATCCGTATCTCATCTCCACGCCGGAACAGTTAGCCGGACTTGCCGAACGGACGAATGTCGATAAAGAGGATTTCGCAGGCAAGTATTTCAAACTGACGGCGGATATCTATCTCACCAATTTCAACGACCCGGACACAGCCAACTGGAAACAGTGGGAGCCGATTGCTCATACCTTGATGCAGTGGGACGAAGATTGGGACTACGGCTATTTCCGCGGTACGTTTGACGGCGACGGGCACACCATCTATAACCTCTATTATGGAAGAGGTATTGGTTTTGCCGAGGACTTCGATCCGAATGATTGGGATATAGATGTCACTTCGTATGATTTAACGGTAATCAACAAAGGGCTATTCGGTAACGTAAAAGGCGGTTCGCTGCTGAATATCCGGCTATCCAATGCCATCATGGGAGGAGCCGGTTCGCAAGCTTTGCTTGTTATCAATACCGATTCTAACAGCGTTGTCCGCAATTGCCATGTGCAGGGACGAATGCTGAATGGCGGAGCCGGATTGGTATGTCTAAACAAAGGGCTGATTGAAAATTGCTCGGGAAATCTGAACGTACCTCTCGTAGAGAATAACTACCCGACAGGTGTTATTCGTGATTGTACGAATCAAGGAGTCATGCGTCCGAGGGGAAGCGGCGGTTTTGTGCAGACCAATCAAGGTTTGATAGAGCGTTGTACGGCGGATGTGGATATCTATGCGCTATTCGGACCAACCGGCTCAGTAAAAAACGGGGTTCCTGTGGAAGACTTCTCCAGTGGAGGCGGTTTTGTGTTGTATAATGACGGCGGTACGATACGCGAATGTGCTGCGTTTGGAGACCTCTTCAGCGATGGCAGCAGTGTTAACTATATCTGGGAATCGGGCATAGCTGGTTTTGCCTATCGCAACTGGGGAGGACGGATTGAATCGTGTTATTGCACGGGAGCACTCCGTGATTTTAGCGAATCCACAGGTATAGGCGGTAATCCTACTTTCGCACATTTCTGCTATGACAATGGGTATGATGCCCTACATATTAATGACGATATAGCGCGAGGCGATATTATCAACTGCTATTCCACCTCCACGATTTATCACCACGACCCCGAGTACTACAAGAATAATATCCACGCTTTCGTGGCTACCTCTCACGGCTATGGTGGTTTTTATGCGCATTTGGTGGAACCCTCTCAGCAGATAGGTTATTTCAACCAAGACGGTCTGCCTGCTATCACCGGAAAATCAGAAGCCGCATGGAATGGTATCGGCAAACCGCTTGCGCAGATGCAGACACAGGCGTTTGTGGACACCCTCAATATGTTGGCTTCTTTCATGGGCTTGAGCCAATGGGAGTTGCGCGACGGTCTGCCGCGCCCGACGGGAGTCTATCAGACGAATTCATCAGCGATGTTTGGCGGAGGTGACGGCACCAAAGCCAATCCGTATATCATTGCTACCAAAGCGCATTTGGAGAATCTGCGGTGGCTCGTGGATCAAGGAATGACTTTCAAGGGTAAGTATTTCCTCCAGACGGCGGATATAGTGCTCAATGTACCGTTCGAGCAGTGGGAAGAAGAAATGCCCACCCAATGGAGACCGATTGGCTCTCCGCGCAGCAATCCGTGGTATGCATCTACTAATCTTACCGAGTTTAACGGCGTATATGACGGAGGTTTCCACGAGGTGAAGAATATGTATATCAACAATCTGCTGGATAAACAAGGTCTCTTCGGACGTATCGCCAGAGGGGCGCAGTTGCGCAACTTGGGTGTGACGGATGCGTATATTCGTTCTGCCAACCATGGTGTCTTAGTAGGCGAGATTTATGATAAGCCGATAGTGGTACAATGCTGGACCTCGGGCAATATAGCTACGCAGGGTCAATATGCAGGCAATCAGGGCGGTCTGATTGGCAATATGGCAGGCGGCAGTTATGTCCTCAACTGCGGTACATCTGTCCAAATGATTAATAGAGGGGATGCGGGATTAGCTATTTACCATACCGCTGTTTATGGCGGTTTCAATGTATGGGCACAAGATACATTGGTGAATTTTTTATATACCGGTAATGGTTACGGTTATAGTTCTTTCCAGCACCGTGAGAATTTCTTTGCGGACAAAGAGAAAGCCCAGATAGAGTATTTGGGTGATGGAACGGAATATGGCGATCCGAACTGTACCTTGGATTCCACCCGATGGATGCAGTCGAAAGACTAGGTAAATATCTACAATTATTCCGTAGCTCGTTGGAACGAGCGGCACGCAGGCAATGATACACTGCAACTCCATTACTGGGAATGGCGCGAGGGCGACTATCCGCGTGTATCGCCGGACGCCTCTTTCCGTCCGTCGGTAGCCATTACGTTTAACAGCAACGGCGGCACGCATGTGACGACGAAATATATCTATCCCGACAGCGAAGTGCTGCCTCCGCAGCGTCCGTTGCGAGACGGTTACCTCTTCGCCGGCTGGTATAAAGACCCCGGATTGACGCAGTTCTTCGATTGGAAGAGTGAGCGTCCCACAAGCAGCATGACCCTGTATGCCCGCTGGCATGAAGACAAGCGGTTTGAAATTGATGTTACTCCTTTCGAAAACGAGTTCACCAAGACATACCATATCAAGACGGCAGCGCAGCTAAGAGGTTTTGCTGCCATGCAAAACGGTCTCTATAGTTGGGAGGACAGCGTACCTTGCTACGACACAGAGGGATCTTATGCTTCCTCTAATCTTACCCAGACCCAAGCGCCGATGTCGTTCAAAGGCAAGAAAGTAGTGCTGGACAACGATATTCTGCTATGCGACACCACCGATTGGCAGTATTGGGGACGCGGTGCGTTCGGTGTGCCGTGGATACCTATAGGCTGGTATTATGGTGTGTACGGAGAAGGCGATCACGCTTTCCACGGCACTTTCGATGGACAAGGGCACACGATTTATGGTATGTACATGGAGAAAAACGGTACACCCGGATGGGATAACAATGTGGGCTTGTTTACCGCAGTAAGTGATTCGGCAGTTATTCGCAATGTGGGTATCGCGGCATCTGTCATCGACGGACAAGACTACAACACCCGAGGACAATACAAAGATGCTACGAAGTATTGGAGTCGTTGCGGTTACAGTGATCAAGGTTGGAATTATGTCGGCATGCTAATCGGTGCTACGGTTGAATCTGCCATCGAACAATGCTACGCAGAAGGAAATATCTATTGTACTGACGCCAAAGCCTTCATCGGTAATATAGATAACTACTGGGCATTGCATAACGACACCGTCTCTAACTGTTATAGCCGTGTCAATGTCTATGACCGATACGGAGAACCGGAAGGTGCGTTCATGTCCAGCGACTGGTCTTCGACCATCATTAATTGCTATTCCGCCGGAGTGACTAAGGCGGGTATTTGTGGCTGTGCAAGTTCGGGTTACGGAACCATCACCCATAACAACACGTACTACAATAAGGAGTTGGCGCATTCTAAACTCTCATGCGACAATTCCAAAGGCTGCACTACCAACGAGATGCACGCCAAAGCGACTTACCAAAACTGGGATTTTGAGAATATCTGGGGACGCAATGATGCTATTAACGACGGCTATCCGTACTTGCGTGTGTTCTACAGCAATCCGCCTCAAGACAGTCCGGATCCGGTTATTGTAACCGGTGTTACGCTCAATACTACCGACACAACGCTCATCACCGGACAGACCTTGCAGATGTTGGCAACTGTGCTGCCGGCAGAAGCGGAGAACAAGAAAGTAACTTGGACTTCGTCCTTATGGGGAATCGGTAGCAACAATGAGTTCGCCACCAATTGGTTTGAGATGGATGAGAATGGTTTCATCACTACGCACGTAGATCCGTATAATTATTACAATGGTCGTTCCGGCAAGATCCGCGTCATCGCGACTACCGAAGAAGGTGAATATACCGCTGAGTGTATGCTCACTATCGCGCAGCCGAAACTCAACATGGTATGTGTAGCGAGCAGACGCACAGGAGATACCGAATGGAAAATGTTTTATAATCAGTATGTCTCCACTTCCATAGAGACTGAAAACTTTGAGTATTTGGTACTCGCCTATGCTGATCCAGATGATGCACGAGTTGGTCTAACGTGGTCTGTAGATAATACCGACGTGCTGGAGATAACAGAATTAAGTGACACATTATATGACATATGGGGAGCATATAGCACCACTAAATATCATTGCTCGCGTGCCATTGTGCGGGCTAAGCAATCCTCTGAAAATTGGCTGTCGGTTCATGCCTCATTGGCAAGTGGAATTACCACCGCTTTGTCGGCACATCCGCAGTTGAATGAACTAACACATATTTCCATTTGTCAACCCAATTATTCCGCTCCTAATACGGAGATGTCAGTGGGAGAGACGCAGCAACTAATCGCAGATTATTATGCGTATGTGAGCTATGCACCGATTCTTCAATGGTCATCGTCTGACCCCAATGTATTGACAGTGAACGAAAACGGTCTCGTTACGGCAGTAGGTATAGGAACGGCAACCATTACGGTAACGGCGGTCGGCACCAATGTCTCTGCTACAACTGCAACTATCACCGTTTCAGCAATAGAAGCACAAAGCGTTACTATCAACGAAGGCGGATACTGGGATACATTTGAACTATACGAAGGCGAGACGAAGCAACTGACCGCCACTATCCAGCCGGAGAACACAACGGACAAGACGGTTACATGGTCGTCCAATAACACAGCGGTAGCAACAGTGGACCAGAACGGTTTGGTAACCGCCGTAGGCGTAGGTACCGCGCAGATAAGCGCAACGACCTCCAATGGAATAAGCACGTACACCAATGTGCGTGTGAAGGCAATCGAACCCACTAGTATCACGATTAACGAGAACACAGGCGAGATAATACCGCTGTATGTGGGTGACACGTACCAGCTGAGTGCAACGGTTCTACCCGAGAATGCAGGCAACAAAACCGTAAGATGGAGTTCCGAGGATAATAATATTGCGCGCGTTAGTTCATCAGGTCTTGTGAAGGCAATGGGCGCAGGATTTGTAAATATTATTGCCCGCACAAACAACGGATTGGAGGATTACGTTACCTTTGAAGTCGTCGAACAGGTCACACCGCCGGAGCCGACGTACTACACCATCCGTTTCCTTAATTGGGACGGCACGGAGTTGCAGAACAGCCAAGTGAAAGAGGGCGAGATACCGAGCTATGGCGGTGCTACGCCTGTACGTCCGGAGGACGAGAACTACACGTATTCGTTCAGCGGTTGGAGTCCGGCTGTCGTGGCTGCTACGGCTAATGCGGACTATACGGCGCAGTACACGGCTACGGAGAAAACAATCACTCCGCCGGAGCCGACATACTATACCGTCACCTTCATGGATTGGAATGGCATAGTGCTGCAGTCTTCACAAGTACCGGAAGGCGAAATGCCGGTTTATAATGGCACTACGCCGACGAAACCGGAAGATGAAAACTTCACCTACGAGTTCAGCGGATGGTTGCCGACCATCGTTGCGGCAACGGCAAACGTTACCTATATTGCGCAGTACACGGCTATCAAGAAAGCGGTATATTACACCGTTACCTTCATGGATTGGGATGGTACAGAACTGTTAGTGGAGCAAGTGGAAGAAGGGCACGACGCACACGGACCGGAGACCAACCCGACGCGTGAGGGATGGATCTTCACCGGCTGGTCCAAGCCTATTACGAACGTGACCTCCAACCTCATCGTTATTGCGCAGTATGAACTTGCACCGCAGCCCGTTTATTACACCATCCGTTTCTTGAATTGGGACGGCGCAGAGTTGCAGAACAGCCAAGTACTTGAGGGTGAAACGCCTGTTTACAGCGGCGCTACGCCTGTTCGCCCCGAGGATGAGAACTACACCTACGCCTTCGCCGGCTGGACACCGACTATCGTGGCCGCTACGGCTAATGCCGATTACACCGCGCAATTCACCGCCACGGAGAAACCGAAGGACAATATTCCGCAAAATTTAGAGATTGTCTATAATAATCCTACCGCTGCAGGAGCCTCGTTGTTCTTCCGCTGGTCGGCATTGAGCGGAGCGAATATGTACGAGTTGGTCGTAACAGAAGGAGAAGAGTATATCCTGAATGTAAACACGGGAGGCGACTCATTCTACCGGGCTGAATTCACAGCGACCAATCTCTCTGTCGGCACACACTTTCTAAACTGGGGTGTCCGGGCTATCAGCGCAGACTGGATACCGATGGGCGGCTATGCAGAAGGACCTGCGTTCACCGTCACCATTCCGAATACGGAAGGTATCGAAGATGTATTGCCGGATGAGTCCTCTGCCCCACATAAGATTCTCATAGACGGTCAGATCTTAATACTCCGCGGAGACAAGATTTATACCCTCACCGGTCAGGAAGCACGTTGAGAATTGGAAATTGGAAATTGCAAAAATCGTCCTTCGGGGCGATTTTTTTTGCATATTTGTCAAAAAGCACTATAGATTTTGTTTGTGGCAGATGGAATTTATCATGCCATAAAAAAGTTGTATCTTTGCACCGTGATTCAATTAGAACCCACGAAGATTTTGGCGGGTAGCCCAGCCCCCTTAGTAGAGTAGTCTATCCTCTATATAATAGGGATAGACCTACTAAGAGGCCGGCAACCACAGCCAAGCAAAAGAAACATAGAGCAAAAAACGAGAAAGAAACGGAACGCAGACGTCCGTAATGCGAACGAGATGCGAACGAGTTTGGCCCCTAAGAAGACTGATTAATCTTCATTTTTTCTGTTTTTTCTTGCATAGTTCAAAAAAAAGCAGTAATTTCGACCTCCTCCCCTTCCCCTACGGGGCGGGACCCTTCGAAAGTACAGTCGCGTCTTGCGGGACATATACCACCGCGGACATTTTTTTTGCCAAGCCTGAAGGCTTTCCTGTTGCATGAGCCTGTAAGACGTTTTTATGCGAGCATAAACGTCTCATAGCCCCACACAACAGATAAAATACATTTTATTTGGCAAAAAAATGCCCGAACGCTTGCGTATGTGCAATTTTTGTTGTACCTTTGCAGCCGAAATGAAAAACCATCTACTCATGAAACGAATTTTCTACTTATTTTTTGTGCTAAGTGTGGCATTGAGCGCTCAGGCTCAAGTTGGTGTCGGTTATTATCGCAGCGGTTATGGTTCTGTACAGAAGACCCAAGACGTAGGTCCGTTGACGCGTGAAGGCAATATCTACTATTATCACGGCAAGCCGATGAAGCGTGCAGAAATGGTTCAGTTGCTGAATGATAACTGCAAAGAAGCGTATGACTACTACCGCAAGCAGCAGAAGATAGAGAAAGCCGGTTGGGGTATTTTCGGAGCTGGTGCAGGTTTGGTACTCATCGGGGGTGGTGTCTTAGGCGGTTCGGAATCCTATTATAAAAACAACATATCCCCTATGTATCCGGTCAATAAACAAAACGAGTGGCTTTATGACAAACGTTATCATACCTATAAAACCATGCAAAGAGCCGGCGTTGGTATAATGATATCCAGTGCCGTAGCAGTTGCCTGTGTGTCTATACCGATGATCATAGCCGGTAACGTACAGAAGAAGAACGCGCATAAGGTGTTCAATACATGGTGCGGCTATAAGGAGTTGGAGGAGCAGGAGACGAGCCGTTTGGAACTCCGGCTCAACGCGGGTGCGAACGGATTAGGAGTAGCTCTCGCTTTCTGAGAAAATGCAAACACAGCAACGTGTAAAAAGTGCTTAAAGCGATCAAATCAATAGAATAATTACTAACCTTTTAAAATCCAATTTTATGAAAAAGATTCAACTCGCTCTTGCAGCAATGATTGCTGTTCTTTTTGCGTCCTGCGGAACGTACACCTATCAGGAATCCACCGCGCGTTATGTAGAGCCCTCTCGTGCCGGCTTCATAACCCCCGTGGTAGCCGACATGGAGGTACAACCACAGAAGATTTCCAACGAAGTAGAGATCTTTGTCAAACTCAAGAAACGTGAGATAAACCAGATCATGGCAGCCGAGATTCGCGGTATAGAATCTCCGTTGGTGCTCAGCTGGAAGAAATATGCGTTAGCTCAGACGCTGAAGAAATTCAAAGCGGACGACATCGTTTCTCCGAATTACGAGATCGCTCCGAGCCGCATGAAGAAGGATGTGTTGGTAGTAACTGTAACAGGTCATCCGGCTGTTTACAAGAATTACCGCACGGCGACCCAGGCCGATGTAGAGCTGATGAAGCCCTTTATAGAGCAGAAGAGCGATATGAACCTGAAGGGCGGTTTGCTACTCCAACGCATAGGCCGTTAATCGTTATGAAACGTAGAAGCATTTTACTCCTGGCAGCGCTGTGTCTGTATGGCATAGCGCAGGCTCAGGTAGGCGTATATCGTTCTTCGGGCTGGGGTGCGGTACAAAAAGAGAGGAAGGAGCGTCCGAAGCGTGAGTATGAGTGGACGAATACTATTATAGCCAACTACGCGATGACTTTATCCGGTCCTTCTCACAACGTAGGATTCACGTATGCGCGCTGCAAGTTAGCGGGGTTCTATGTCAATGCGATGGTCGGCATAGAGTGGAACTTTGCTAACGCAGGGAGTACTGATAAGCATTTCGTGACGAATGAGACCTCGCATCCGCGCATATCTCTTGGTGGCGGAGCGGTGATTAGGATGGTAATTCCTTTGTATGCGTATGTTGGGGTAGGCTATGCCTATAAGGAACTCAATTATAAGACAGTAGATGGTCAATGGGCGAAATATAGTTACGATTACGAGCGTTGTATCGGTCATTGCGCGAATATAGAAGCCGGTTTGATGGGAAATATCAAGGGTTTCACCATTCTCGCCGGCTATTCTGTCTTTCTAAATCGGGCTCATGAGCACGAGATCAAAGTGGGTTTAGGATACACCTTTAAGGACAAGAAGAAAGGAGGCACGCAATGAGAAAATATATGAAGATGCTGGCATGTCTTATGGCAGCAATATATATGGTCTCCTGTCAAAAGGATCCTATTTTTGAGGAAGTGTCCTCTTTAACCACTCTGGATGCTACCGATGTGTCCATTAACTCGGCGGTTTTGAACGGAGAGCTGGATTTGACATATTGGCGCAGGGACAATATTCAAGTAGAATATGTCGGTTTTTATATTTCTACCTCCAGCGATTTTAATTCTGAAGATACAGAGTATTATGAACAAAATAGTAGTTCGAGTTCGTCTCCTAATTTTAGTTTCTCACGGGAGGCGCGCGGATTAAAGGAAAATACGACTTATTACTACTATGCGTATGCTCGTAAATGGGCGGACGAAGCGGTAATAAAAGGCGCAGTCAAGTCGTTTACGACCAGACCTTTAATTGCGCCGCAAGGAGCTATTAGAGGACTATTTGCGGTAAGCAATACGCAAAAGGTATTTATCTCTCGTGGGAATCTGCAATACCGGGCTTCTTCCAAGACATGGCGTTTCGCAGAGCAACAGTATGACTGTATAGGCGATGCTAATTCCAATATCAGTGCCACCTATAGCGGCTGGATTGATTTGTTTGGTTGGGGCACAAGCGGGTGTAGCAATAAATATCCGTACATGACCAGCGGCACGTATAGCGACTATATTCTCTGGAATTCAATCTCAGGAACCAATTATGACTGGGGAGTATATAACGCGATTTCCAATGGAGGTAACCGCTCCGGTTTATGGCGCACGCTGACCAGATCAGAATGGGCCTATCTTTGCCAAAAAGGCGATGGCTGTTCAGACGATGCGTTGGCGACCGTTTGCGGTGTGCACGGGTATATCCTTCTTCCTTTGAGTTTTACAATGCCATCCGGAGTGGCATGGGTGTCCCAAGCGCTTAACTGGAGCACCAATATCTACAATGCGCAGACTTGGAGCAAAATGGAAGAAGCCGGTGCTGTATTCCTGCCTGCAGCGGGCTGCCGAGCGGGATCAAGTGTTATCTCATTTGGTACAGAAGGACAATATTGGAGCAGTACCCGCGAAAGCGGGGAAGGACCGCAGTTCTTGAAATTCAATGAGACAACAATCAACGCTTATTACTACTATTATTTAAGCTCCGGTTACTACGGGTGCTCTGTCCGGCTGGTGCAGGACTATCAATAATAAAAAAAACAATGCAACAATGAAAAATTTACTGAAAACAAGTTCGTTAGTCGTGCTGTCGCTTATGGCCGTAGCATGCACCCAACAACAGACTAATTCAACCACGTTGGCTTCAGTCATTACCGGTGAGTCAACGGTGAATGCAGACGCCAAGAGCGTAGTATGCGAAGGATACGTAGAGACGACCGGCGGTGGCACGGTATATGACCGCGGCATATGTTATACCTCTGCGGATCATACCCCTACTGTAGCCGACAAACGCTCCAGCGGTGGCAACGGAATAGGTAGTTTCTCCTGTACGTTGGAGAACGTTGAGGACGGGGACTACCAATATCGCGCCTATGCAACGAATGAGGCCGGTACCTCTTATGGCGAGACGTCTATGTTTACCATGAAAGCCACTAATGGTGGCAATGAAGGCGGTAATGGCGGTAATGAAGGCGGTAATGGCGGCAATGAAGGCGGTAATGGCGGCGGCAATGAACTTAGCGGCAGTTACCTGAAGCAAGGCGACAATATTACCAAGTTGTCCGCCGGAAACTGTAATATCACCTATAGTTATCAGACATATCCGTCGTTTTGCAGTTCCCGCGTAGTGCGTTTGTATAGCGACACAGGAGGATTAGTGTTCTTTATTGTGACCCGAACCATGGCAAACCTGACGACAATCGATTTAGGCGGCTGGAGTTATGAGAGTGCATGGACGTACGGAACAAATATTTATAGTTTGTATTCCATCAACGGCTCTCAGTACGAGCAGAGTATGCAGTCGTTTATAGTCACAATGCAAAACGGTCTTTATGTAATAGATGCGAAGATAAACAATAACACAACGCTGCATTACGAAGGTGCTATATCCATTTCAATAGGCTAAATCGCATAAAAAATAGAAAAAAGTGCTGAATTATTTGGATAATTCAAAAAAAAGCAGTACCTTTGCAGCGTGAATTGAATGAGGGGACCCGAAAAGGTCTCCTCGTTGTTTTAAAAAATAAGGAAGCCTACCCCCGGCCCCTCCCTAAAGGGAAGGGGGAAAAGTTATGCTAAACAAACAACAATTACAAACTTGGATTGAGGAGTACCTGAACGGTACGGAGTATGAGTTGGTCA
>CALEPS010000145.1 GCA_937910305.1 uncultured Bacteroidales bacterium
CGGCGGAGCCGTGTCGGTGCCCTCGAAGGTACTGATAATTAAAAACGGTAATCCAATATGTCAAAGACCAAGTCATTTACCATTTGACCATTTACCATTTAGGCATTTATCGGGTCATTTGGCTTTTTGTGTGTAACCTTGCGGGAACCCAATCCCGCAAGGCTTAAAGACCCGTACGGACTTTTTCAGTTTGTACAAAATCCCCTACGACGCTTTGTAAATTGTACATTGTACATTGATTCTACTTTAAGCCATCCAGGTCGCGGACGAGACGGACAGAATAGCCGCAGTTTACCGAGGTAGCGCCACTGACGGAATAGCCATTGGAACGGAAATAGATGTAGTGTGCTTTTCCGTCCTCTTCTGCGTGCGTAGCCGACCAATAGTATCCTTTCTGGTTCACCTCGGACACGTTCTTGCTGAATCGCGATCCGGCAGCGGGGAGGAAGACCGCCCATGCCTCCTCCATAGCGGTCCATTGGCTTAGGGTGTAAGTGTTGGATCCGTAATTGTCTCCGGGGCTCTGGTAATACGAGCCTTTGTTCTCGAAGCCGTTCTCCGCGGCGGGAACGAACGTCAAGTTTTCAGGCTTTACCATTTCCCATCCGTCCGGCAGGAGGATCAAACCGTTCGTACCATTGACGCAGCCGAAGCCGAAGAGGGAAGGGGCATTAGGTCGTTTTACAAGCAGGTACTCCCACTCCGCGGCGGTCAGCGTGCGCCAAGCCCTGCCGCCACCGTTGGAGATATTCTTTGTACCCCAGTCGGTGAAATCAGACGGATATTCCGAGGTGTAGGTGGAGGCATTGTATGGTTCGTCGGCGGAGCCCCAGCCGAAGAGATCGATCCAGTTCTCACAGAAACGCGCGATCTTGGAGTTGTCGTTTCCGACGATATCGTATTCCGCGTCAGCGAATCGCCAGACCTCATTGGTGGGATGGTATTGCAGGTTGGCTTTGGAGAAGAGCACCTGGGTTCCTTTGGAGACTGAGAAAGCATTGGTCACCAGCTCCCTATAGACCGTGAAATAGCCGGGATTGGCAGAACCTCCATCCGGACGGGCATAGGTTTTGTCTGCCGATTGGAAATCGAATTTCGTTCCCTTGCCGCCCTCCAGTGCATCGCAGGCTTCAAACATAGCTACGGAAGAAGTCAGTATGGTGCTCTTGCTCCAGTCGTCGTTGCAGTAAATGGTCTCCAGTGAAGAGCAGTATGCAAACATTTGCTTCGTATCCTCCAACTTGGAGGTATTGAAAGCACACAGATCCAGCGACTTCAATGAAGAGCAGTAATAGAACATACCCTCCATATCCGTCACATTGGCGGTATTGAAAGAGCTCAGATTCACCGAATCCAACGAACCGCAGTCCGAGAACATCCCCTGCATATTCGTCACATTGGCGGTAATGAAAGAACCCAGATCCACAGTGTGCAGCGAAGCGCATTTACTGAACATAAAGGACATATCCGTCACATTGGCAGTAGACAGGTTCTCCAAACCTACGATCTCCGTCATGTTTTCCAGTCCATGCCATTTCTGATCTTCGTCGCTATAGCAGGAGCCGAAGAGGTTGGTCATGGAGGCGTAAGGATAATCCTTCATAGAGGGGTCAATGACCGCTTTTTTCACTTTTTCGTAATACTTGGACACATCCGGACGGAGTTCATTCAAGTCCTTAGACGGATCATAAATCTCTTTGTAGTCCCCATTTCGGGAGTTGATTTTGCCGTCGCAGTAATAGGTCATAATGCCGGAAGCGGCACCAAAGACGGTATATACTTGCATAGGTCCTTCCTGTTCTTCCGGGTCTTGTCCGCCCTGCATCTTCTCGTATGTATCGGTGATGGTGACAGTCGCCTTTACGCCGTCTTGCTCTTCTGTTTCGACCATTACAAGCACCAACTTCTTGGATGTCAGTTCTTTTACCTCGATCGTTGAAGATACCTGCTCTTCAGGAATGGTAATAATGATCTTGTTGTTCTTGAACACATACGTTCCTGTATGTGTATCCATTTCATCGTTTTCGCCTTCGGTCGTTATGAGCGTGCCGTCACTCTTGAACTCAAGTGTCTGGACAATGCTCGGCATTTCATTGTTCGTTTCGACCTTGCCGCCGACATTGATCTCTGCTACTTTCGCAACGAGTTTCCATTTGCCGATCAGGTTTTGCTCATCGAGCGGCTCGATGTTCTGGGCATTGTCCGGTCCGCATCCGGTAAGCCCCATTGTGCTTGCTACCGCCACCAGCAGCACAAGCAGTTTAGAAAAGATTTTTCTCATAATGGTTGTTGTTTTTAGTTAACTATCAGATGTCAGCCTTCAGCTATCAGCTTTCAGAT
>CALEPS010000146.1 GCA_937910305.1 uncultured Bacteroidales bacterium
GAATAATGAATATCCTCAATCGCTATCCATGTTATTTTACAGTTCTTGTACTACACTAATTGTTTCAATCTTTCAATTGCTTTTGCTTTCGTAAGGCGCAAAAAAATTAGGACCTTCATGGAAGATTCTGATTTTTTAATACTCGCTCTGCGAGAGAAAATCGAAACACACTTGTTTCTCAAAAGCGAGTGCAAAGGTACTGCTTTTTTTTGATATGACCAAATATTTTTGCAAAAAAAATGCACTTTTTTAGCACTTTCTTTGTAAGTCATTGAAAATCAGTGATATAATTTTTTGCCCTAAAATAGCTATTTTTCAGCATAAAGTCAGGGAAAAGGGTCAAGAGGGTTTTTCATGGATTTCCCGTCCGTGTGATACATATAATAATATGGAACGTGCGAGTGCGCGCGTATAGAAGGCACAAAAAAAAGGAGCACCTTCGTAAGAAGATGCTCCTAAGTGCGCAGGATGAGACTCGAACTCACACGATCTTGCGACCACTACCCCCTCAAAGTAGCGTGTATACCAATTTCACCACCTGCGCGCTTGCATTGACACTTGCGTGACTGCGCGTTTCACGCTTGTATAACGCTCCGTGTCATGCTACGCTTTTCGGTCTGCAAAACTACGTTTTACATCCCGAGTTTCGTAAGTTAAAGATCGACTCTTCATCAAAGAGCGTTGTGCCCAGAACAGGACTCGAACCTGCACACCTCGCGGCATGCGCACCTGAAACGCACGCGTCTACCAATTCCGCCATCTGGGCGCGCTTGCATCAATACTTCTCGTGACTCGCGGCAAGCCGCTCGATTACGCCTACGTATTGTGCTACGCTTTTTCGGTCTGCAAAACTACGTTTTACATCCCGAGGTTGTTTGGACCCTCTTTTGCCTAACGGCAAAAAAAAAGAGCGGAAAACGAGACTCGAACTCGCGACCCCGACCTTGGCAAGGTCGTGCTCTACCAACTGAGCTATTTCCGCAACTTTTTGACTCTAAAAAGAAGATCAAATGCTCTCTTCAACCGAAAGCGGGTGCAAAAGTACTGCTTTTTTTTGAATTGACCAAATTTTTTGGCAAAAAAATGCAAAAAAAGTGCAAAAACGCACCTATTCGGGACTTTTCATCGTAAATTTTGGCACTAATAAATACATTTTCGTCAGAAAATACGCCTGCAAAATTCTGCAAATAGCAAATTAAAACAAGTTTTTCTTGCGTATTCGGATTTTTTATAGTAACTTTGCAGCCTAAACTATGCAAAGATATGAAAAATCGGATTATTTTAGCGGTGTTAGCGTTGTTGATGAGTGCCGGCGCGAGTGCGCAGTTGAGTGCTATCCTGGGTGATTGGACGACAGTAGATGACAAGACGGGTGAGCGCCGCTCCATCGTAACGATATACAAAGGCACGGACGGATTATACTACGGCAAGGTCAGCAAGCTGTTGATGTACCAGGAGTTGGACTTGAAATGCGAAGCGTGCAAGGATGCGGACCACAATGCACCGATCGAAGGTCTGGTAATCATCCGCGGGATGAAGGCAGAAGGCGGTCAGTTGGTAGGCGGCAAAGTGCTGGACCCGGAGAGCGGCAAGTTCTATTACGGGAAGATCTATATGAAAGACGGCAAGCTAGTGCTACGCGGCAGTTTGGACAGACGCGGTTTTCTGGGACGCAACCAAACATGGGTGAGGTGAAAGGTGAAAGGTGAAAGGTGAAAAGTGAAAGGTGAAAGAGGTATGAGATTAGTATTTGCGAGCAATAACGCGCATAAGTTATCGGAAGTACGTGCGATGGTGCCAGCCGGCGTGGAGGTTCTGAGTCTTCACGAAATCGGTTTTGACCAAGAGATAGACGAGACGGGTAGGACTCTGGCAGAAAATAGCCGTATCAAAGCGGACACAGTAGCCGCATTTATAAGCAGTCAGCCATCATCTATCCGCCGTCAGATAGACGGTGTGTTCGCCGATGATACGGGTCTGGAGATAGACGCATTAGGCGGCAAGCCGGGAGTCTATACCGCCAGATGGTATCTCATGTGCGACAACCGGTGCGCAAAGGGGGATGAAAAAATCTCCGGGAGTCCACTTCACGATGAAATGATGATATTCAAGGCAAACAGAGCAAAGGCGCTGCGGGAGTTAGCGGGAGAGAGCAACAGAGATTGTCATTTCAAGACAGTTATCACATTGATTACCAATGATCAAGAGTGTCAGGTAGAGGGTATTGTTCGTGGCCGGATAGCCGAAGCAGAATACGGCGAAGGCGGATTTGGATACGATCCTATATTCATTCCGGAAGGCTACGACAAGACATTCGGCGAACTACCGGCAGAGGTTAAGAACAGCATCAGCCATCGCGCCAAAGCCTTAACCGAGTTGGTGAAACTGCTCAAAGCTTAAAAACGGCAACACGATTGGGAATTTATGAATTATAGACGAGCCATATTAATGATTTTAAGCGTCTTCACGACCGTTTTTCTATATGCGGGCAAATGGACGACGCATTTTGCATATAACAACGTGACCCAGATAGCGATGTCGGATGATCAGGTATTTGCCTTATCGGACGGCAGCATCTACAGCGTAGGCAAACAAGACGAGCAAATCCGCGTATATAACAACCAATCAGGTTTGCACGGGACCGGCATCACTTGTATCCATTACGACCAGACAGGCAAACAGTTGATTATCGGTTACGGCACGGGAAAGATCGATATTCTCACATCCGGCGGCGTACAGTATATCAGCGAGTTATATACCAAAGACATGACTCAGCGCAAGACGATCTACAATATTACCATCAACGGAAGGACCGCTTATCTGGCTACAGCTTATGGTATTCAGACGTTGGATATGAGGGAACGCAAGTTAGTAGACAGTTATTGGTTGCGTCCCGGTGGTCAGGAGATAGACGTAAAAGACGTGCTGCTTGCCCGAGACAGCATCTATGCCTTCACGGACGACAGTTTATTCTGCGCCAGGCTGAATGCCAACCTTGTGGATTACCGCGTATGGAAGCGTGAGCCAGCGGGTCGCGTAAGCAGAGACAGCGAGAAAGGCATTCATTATAAAGACGCGACAAGCAACTGGTATGCGGGTCATGGAGAAGGGATCGTGCGTTACAGTCCGACAGGAAGGCGGGTTTACAAGCCCCAAGGTCCTCTGGTGAACAAACCGTATTATATCTCGTCTGCCGGCAATCAGATATTCATGTTAGCCGGCGGCCGCTGGACCTCTCAAAACAACGAGCGCGGCCATGTGATGCGTTATATCAACCGCTCTTGGACGAATATCCACGAAGACTCCATCCGCGCACAAGCCGGCGTGAGCAAAACGCGCGATATGATGAACGTAGCGGTGGATCCGCGCAACTCCAACCACTATTTTATCACCAGTTACGGAACCGGACTCTATGAGTTTCTCGGCAATCGCTGTGTCAATCATACAACGGCTAACGGCGTGATCACCTCTGCCGTTTCATCCAACCCGAAGGAATACACGCGTCTCATCGGAGCCCAATACGACAGGAACGGCCGTCTATGGTTTCTCAATACCGCCAGTCCCACACCTATCATTGTCAAAGACGGCAACTCATTCTATGGCATTCCGCTTGTCATAGAAGAGCAGCCTCTGTCAATAGAGATCCCATGCGACATACTCATTGACAAACGCAACGAGCAGTACAAATGGGTTGGTATCGCATATAAAAAACCGGGATTAGTGCTATTGGACGACAATGGCACTCCCGCAGAAACGAGTGACGACCGGGCATTTTTCCGGGGAGAATGGGTGAACCAGGCAGGGCGAAGCTTCAAGCCGGGAAATATATATGCTATGATGCAGGACCGCCAAGGGCGTGTATGGATAGCGACAGAACAAGGTGCAGCCTATATTGATGGCGGTACGGATTTCTTCCTCTCGGACGCCATCGTCCAACCGGATGTGACGGACAACAACGGTGAGAATCCCGTCAGAGAGATGAAGGTCAAAGCACTCTGCCAGAGCCAGGACGGGCACATATGGATCGGTACAGAGAGCCTGGGAGTATTTGAGTTAAACGAAGCCGCGAACGAGATCCTTGCACACTATACAACGGATAACTCGGCGATGTCAGCTAACGGTATCTTGTCGTTGACCAGCAGTTCAGACGGACATCTATGGATCGGGACTGCAGAAGGATTAGTGGAATACGACCCGAACGGTCCGAGCGAAGGACTTAACGAGGCGCCGGACACAGAAACAACAGAGGACGAGGGTAGTATGCAGCGATGGAAATTACATCTATCCTACTCCAACCCCACAGAGATAGCGGCAACACCAAAAGCCATTTATGCCATAGCCAACGGTTCGCTATTCAGCATAGACAGAGCAGACAATGAGATCGTATATTGGAGCAAAGCCAACGGACTGAACGGCACAGGAATTATTCATATCGCATACGACCCCTCGTCCGGCAAACTGATCATCGCCTACGGAAACGGACATGTCGATCTGATAGACGAAAACGGTGAAGTAAGCCAAATGCCTGACATATCGATGAAAGCAGGCTCTATGGCACTGACAATCAACGACATATGTATCGGAACGAAACAGACTTATTTAGCCATGCCGTTCGGTATCATTGCCATTCATCCGCGTAAAGGCGAGGTGAGTGACACGTATTATATCGGAGAGGACGCGGCCAGCATCGAGGTACAGCAGATCGTCGAAAAAGGCGATTCGCTGTATGCTTTCTCTTTCGACCGGATGTATCGCGCGTCGCTGAGCGACAATCTGGTAGATTTCTCCTTCTGGTCGTCAGATTTGATTCCGTTCGAGCAGATCCAGCAAGCGGAGGTACATAACGGGCAGATCTATGTACTGGCACATGATTCCTTATATCGCCAGGCAGGAGCCGAATGGAAACTGGTCACATCCGAGCCGCTGGAATGGATTCACGCAAGCGGCCGTCAGTTACTGACCTATCAAAACGGGAAAGGCCTCTTCAGGCTAATGGATGATGATACATTCAGCGGTTTGAGCGATCATTATACAGCCAATGATGCAGTCTATACGAATGGAGAATATTGGTTAGCGGAAGAGGACAAAGGTCTGGTCCGGCTGAGTTCATCCGGCGATGAGAGTTTCCATCCTGTAGGTCCGCTAAGCAATTTCGGCTATCATCTGGATATTGCCCATGACCAGTTATATGTATCTCCGGGCGGCCGATGGGCAACGCAATACGGCAGACAGAGCAGTTTGAGTATTTATGACGGCACGCAATGGAGAGGTATTCCATGGCAGAACACATGGTATTATACAGGACACGATATCCGCGATGCCGTAGGCTATGGAGTGGATGCCTCCGACCCGGGACATTTCTACGTAACTACGTTCGGAACAGGCGTGTTTGAATTCCGCAATTACAAAGCGGTAAAGCATTACGACAGCAGCAATAGTACATTACGGCCAGCCACCGCCGAGACGAGCGACTACTATTTCACCCGAACAGACGGTGCGATGATGGATGAACAAGGTAACTTGTGGCTGCTGAACGCGACGGAGACAGGCAAGCCGGTACATATAGTTACGCCTTCAGGCATCTGGTATGGTCTGAATCTGCGCAGCGGAGGCAAAGAACTGAAATACGAGACTCCCACAGGCATCTGGCCCGACCGTCGTCACAGCCAATGGAAATGGCTGATGAGCCAACGTGTAGAACCGATGTTGATCTTATTAGACGACGGAGGGACCCCCACTATCTCCGGCGACGACCGATGCGTAGCCCGCAGTTCGTTCGTGGATCAAAACGGGAATGTACAGACACCGACACAGCTCCGCTGCTTTGCCCAGGACCAGACGAACCGCATCTGGATCGGAACGGATAAGGGTCTTATCTTAATCCCGAAAGAGGTGGATTTCTTCAGTTCCAATGCCTGCCGACGGATTATCATTCCCCGCAATGACGGCACAGGATTAGGCGACTACCTCTTGGGCGACGAGCAGATCAACTGTCTGGCGGTAGATGGCGGAAACAGAATATGGATCGGTACAGCCAACTCGGGTTTGTACCTGATAGAAGACGATACAATAACCGTAGCACATTTCACGGAATACAACAGTCTGCTGCCGTCAAACGGTATCCAGTCGATCGCTATCATGCCCAAGACCGGCGAAGTGTTTGTCGGAACCGACCTCGGTATTGCATCCTACCGCAGCGATGCGAGTGAAGCGCAACCGGACATGAGCGGAGCCTATGCCTTCCCTAATCCAGTCCGACCGAACTACAGCGGCATGATCAGCATATGCGGGCTGATGGAAAATACAACGGTCAATATTATTGATGCAGGCGGCAACCTGGTTTGCAAGACCAAGAGCCATGGCGGCATAGCGGTATGGGACGGCAGGTTACCGGACGGACGAAAAGCCACACCGGGCGTATATAGCGCGATGTGCAATGCCAATGGCGGACATACCGTAGTGAAAATCATGGTAATACGATAAAAGAAAAAGCAGGCAATTGCCTGCTTTCTTATTCTTTGATGAGTTTGAGGAACTCTTCTCTCGTCTCCTGACGGGTGAAAGCGCCGGTGAAGTCGGATGTGACAGTCATAGCGTGTTGTTTCTGCACGCCCCGCATCTGCATACAAAGGTGTTCCGCCTCTATGACGACCATTACTCCCAGCGGATTAAGGGTATTCTGGATGCAGTCCTTAATCTGTGTAGTCAGCCTCTCCTGCACCTGAAGCCTCCTCGCATATACATCCACTACGCGGGCAATTTTACTGAGTCCTGTGATCCTTCCGTTAGGGATATACGCCACATGCACTTTCCCGAAGAAAGGCAACATATGGTGTTCGCAGAGGGAATAGAAATCTATATCTTTGACCACCACCATCTGGCGATAGTCCTCTTCGAAAAGGGCGGCACGCAAGATAGCCTCCGGATCTTCGTTATATCCTTTGCACAGAAACTGGAGCGCTTTTCCTACACGTCGCGGCGTCTTGACAAGTCCTTCACGGGCAGGGTCTTCCCCTATCAGCGACAATGTTTTCTCCACCGCTTCGGCAACAGCCGCAGTCACCTCCGGTTTCTCATGAAATTCCTGCAGGTCCATTATTGCAACACTTGTATTTTATCGCGCACAATATACGTATCTCCCATCAGTTCGGGATATTGTTGCACGAACAGTTTCTTATACTCTTTGGCTTCGTCGTACGTACGGAAGTCTCCCAGACGTACTTTCCAGAACGGCGGCAGATACTGGACATAAAGGGTCTGGTTGATTTTCTCTTTCAGTTTGGTCTCCAGATCCAGAGCCTCGCTCTTAGCAATTTGTTGCTGGTTGGAAGAATAAATCTGCACGCGATATCCGTCCATCTCCACCAGCTCGCGTTTCCCGTTCACCGCTTCGTCCAGCAAGACCGCTATTGCGCTATCCTGAACAATCTGCATGCCCGGTAACGAGTCAAAAATCGTCAATAATATAACTAAAATTAATTTCATTAATCTATTTGTGATTTGTTATTTGTAATTTGTCCGTGCAATTTCCGTGCCATTAATAGCGGAAGGACGAGCCTCCGACGAACTCGCGGAGGAAGGATGTAGGCGGGATTTCTTTCTCCGGTATCGGCACGAAATATTGGAGGAACTTGAGCAGGCGGTGCGCCTCGCTGTATTCCTCGCAGAACTTAGGCACCTCCGAAAGGATCGGTTCCGCATGCCGTTTGAGAACGGCGAACTCGAAGATCAGCGCGGAGTTGAACATGACATCTGCCTCTTCCTGGAAGGGATACACCCATTTGGTCTCCCCTCGGATAACGGACGGACACCGTGCTATCGTTTGCTGCGCAGAGAAACCGCGGTATTTGTAGTCGCGCACAACGCGGCGCAACAGACGTATGTCTGTTGTCGGAATCCAGTTATGATTATCGATATTTATCGTCGTAAGGGTGGAAACGTATATCTTATAGGTAAGGGATTTATCCACATCCGGCAAGATACAAGGATTAAGCGCGTGCAGTCCTTCGATAACCAGGACAGAGTCTTTCTGCAACTTCAGTTTATTGCCGCGGAAGACCCGCTCCCCTTTGGTAAAATCATACGTCGGCAGGTTTACCTCCCGTCCGTCGAGCAGGTCATGTATCTGCTCGCGGAAGAAAGGCAGATCCACCGCATTCACATCCTCGAAATCGTATTCGCCATTCGCATCTTTGGGTGTGTCCACGCGGTTCACAAAATAATCGTCCATGGAAAGGACTTCCGGCCGTATTCCGTCAACCAGCAACTGGATCTGCAGACGTTTGGAGAAGGTGGTTTTTCCCGAAGAAGAGGCTCCGGATATAAAGACTATTCTGGGGCGTTTCTCGGCGATAGAGTCGGCTATCTGGGCTATTTTCTTCTCGTGCAGCGCCTCCGCCAGTTTGATAAGGCCGAATGATTTATTTTGTTTGCAAGCCACGTTGAAGTCGCTTACATTGTTGATTCTGAGCAGTTTGTTCCAACGGTTGTATTCCTGGAAGATCGTAAACATCTTATCCTGCGCAACGGAATCTTCCAAGATAGTAGGGTTGGTTCTATTGGGGATTCTAAGCAGCAGCCCGTCCTTGAACGGCTCCAGATCGAACACATTTAGATATCCGGAAGACGGCAGCAGCACATTCGTGTAATAATCGATATAGTCGCCCATGCGGAAATAGCGGCAGTACGGGTTTCCGAGTGCCTCGAAGATCGACGACTCGTTGTTGTACCGTTCGGCGAACATGCCCATCACCTCTTTGGTCTGTTTCTCCTCCTCTATGATCGGCCGGTCCTCACGGATAATAAGCAGCATTCGCTCTTTGATTGCCGCAACTATCTGAGGTGTTACCGCCGGCGGCTCTTTCTCCTCATCCATCTTGGAGTCTTTGCTCTGGTGCCATTGCAGGGTGCAGTAATACCCTTTGCTGATGGGGTGCTCCACGCGCAGGTCCATTTCCGGGAAGAGTTCATTCACGGCGCATGCCAATACCATATTCAATGTACGCACATAGGCGCGCATGCCCGAGGGCGAACTGGCATCCAGGAACTCTATATCCTTGGGCTTGTAGAGCAGGAAATCCAAATTCTCCACTTTATAATTCACATGCGCCGCTATGATCGGGTATTTCAATCGAATTCCTATCAGTTCTTTCAACTGAATGAGCGAAATCCCGCGCGGCACTTTGTGGTAAGTGCGGGTATTTTTACAGAAAATGGTAATTGTTTTCTCCATCTATGTAGTTTTTTCCGGTTTATCTAGTTATTCCAGTTTATCCTGCTTTATCAGTTCGTCTATCCTGAGCGCCTGCACCAGAATCGTTCTCATGTCAGCGAGGCGCACTTGGTTAGCTGCATCCGAGATCGCGCGCTCGGGATCCGGGTGCGTCTCAATGAACAGCCCGTCCACGCCTACCGCCATCGCCGCACGCATGAGGTACGGCACCATCTCTCTGTTTCCTCCGGTGACACCGGCTTGCGAAGAAGGCTGCTGTACGGAATGGGTAGCATCAAAAATGACCGGACATCCGAATCGGCGCATCTCTACCAGCGAGGTCATGTCCACTACCAACCTTCCATACCCGAAGGACGATCCTCGCTCCGTGAGCCAGACGCGTCCCTCTTTAGCGGCATTCGGAGAGACCTGTTCAATCTTGGCGATAGCTCCTCCCATATCCCATGGAGCCATGAACTGGCCCTTCTTGACATTCACTATCCTGCCTGTTTCCGCTGCAGCCTGCAACAAGTCTGTCTGACGGCTCAGGAAGGCAGGAATCTGCAGCACATCCGCCACTTCCGCCACGGGTGCACACTGTGCGCTCTCATGCACGTCTGTCAGGATCGGCAGACCGAACTGCTCCTTCACCTCCTGCAGGATGCGCAAGCCTTCCTCCATCCCCACTCCGCGCGGCGAAGCCGAAGTACGGTTCGCCTTGTCGAAGGAGGATTTATAATAGAGCGTGACGCCCAAGTCATAGCAAAGGGCGCGGAGTGTCTCCGCTGTCCTGAGCGTAGTGTCGCGGCTCTCTATCGCGCAGTTGCCGGCAATGAGGAACATATTATTCTTCCGTTTCCTTGCGTTGTGCGAGCGCAGAGTCTTCCACTCCGCGGAAGACCCGTGCCCATTGTATTTTCAGTTTGCCCGTACCGCCTTTCTCGTTGCCCGGAAGCCAGCTCTGTGCAAGGAAGAACATTGCCTCCTTCGGCAGTCTGTTCGGCAGACGCAGCAACTCCATATTGTTCACATACCAGATCAGTTCGTTCTTGGTCCAGCGGAAAGTATAGACGTAATACATCGACCGCAACATACCGGTCAGGTCTGCCATCTGTGTCTTGGCACCGTTCACGAGACCCATCTGATGCACGTTTCCGTTATAATGGTACAAGGCCACCATCGGGCTGTTCTGTTTGCCGGTCGTCAGGCCGAAGAAATGGTGTCCCGTGCCCTGGCTGCGCACTTTAGCCATGAACATACCGGACTCTTGCGCGAACGCATCCTTGGTGTTCATGACATCCGATGTATAGTTGAAGATGTGCTCGACGAATCCTTTCTTCGCATCCCAAGCCACGGCTTTCTTGCTTTCCTCGCGTGTCTCCAGATCCATACGTCCGTCCACGAAGAAGGTGTTCTTGCCACCGTTGTATGCCTGCAGTTCCGACGTGCGGGAATGACCGTCCTTCATAGCCGGATTGGCATATCCGAATCCTGCCTGCCAGTTCTTGGACGACGACATGTCATCGTCGAAAGAAGGCCGGAAGAGCTCCGCCCAGTCGATCTTCTCTTCGCGTTGGGCGTAGTAGAACTTGATATCGTCCGAGTTAGCCAACTCCAGATAGCGCTGCTCGGTCTTATACTCCTCCGAGTGCTGCCAGCGTTTGGCATCAGCCCAGAGGGCATGACGTTTCTGGAAATCTTCCGTTTGGATCTCTTTCTCCAACTCTGTCAGTTGACGCAGTTCCGGCGAATTGAGCACCTTCAGATAGTTCTTGTAGAAAGGCGAGTGGTAAATCATGTTATACGCCCGCAGTTCAGCCGATTTGAGACACTCGCGCAGGCTCTTGATTTTCTGAAAATCGTCCGTTTCGCGGAATTTCAGGAAAGCCTGGAATGTTTCGTTCTCCACCGCGCGGCGGTAACGCCGCATGCTGAGAGCGGAGGACAGACGCTCATAAGCAGCCATTTTCTTGCCTTCGTCCGTGTCTTTGTACTTGCGGTTGATAAGTTCGTTCTTACGTTCCTGAAAGTCAGAACTCTCAACGGTTTTCTTCAACTCCAGATACTCCGCCAACTCAGGCGATTTCTCAATCCTGCGGTAACGTTTAACACGCTCCTGCATCTCATAAATCATTTTCTCGAACGCTTCGGTCGAGAGCATTTTGCCGGTCAGTCTGGCAGTAAACAGGTTCATAATGACATTTACAATTTAATCATTTACTATTTTATCATTTAATTTTCACTTGTGCGATTGCCTCTTTCAAATCGTCAAGAGAGTCCACGAAGATCGGTTTGAAGGCCTCTTGTTCCGGGATGAAACGCAGACTTCTCATCAACTCGATCTGTTGTTTGAGGGGTTCGTAGAAGCCCTTGTAGTTCAGCACGAAAGTGGGTTTGCGGTGCTCTCCTACGATAGCAGAGGAAGTGGCGTCCATCATCTCGTCCAGCGTGCCGTAACTGCCCGGCAGACAAACGATCAGATCCGAGAGGTCCCTCATGATCTGTTTGCGTTCGGACATGTTCTGAACCATATACAGTTCGTCACAGTTGTCCGCTTTGCGTCCGGCGGCTTTGATGCGCGGAGGGATGACGCCTACTACATATGCGCCTGCGGCTTTTGCAGCATTGCTGGTGCGGGTCATTAATCCGCCCGTAGCACCGCCATAGACGAGGGTGTGCCCCTGCTCACCGAGCCAGGCTCCCAACGCATCTCCCAGAGCCAGGTACTCCTCGGGGATACTGTCTTTTGCCGAACAATATACTGCAATCTTCATCCGTTCACTCATTTTTCTCTCTTTCAAAGCATTTCTCCGATTTTGGAATTTGTCTTGAGCAGATTTGGTTTTTCCGGTGAGGGAGTTATGCGGGCATAATGACCGAACCGAAAGACCAAAGATGCCAAGAGAAAACCAAAATCAAGCGTCGATGTTGGCGTATGTGGCATTCTCTTCGATGAACTCACGTCTCGGCGCCACATCGTCACCCATCAGCATAGCGATAATACGGTCCGCCTCGGCTGCGTTCTCTATTGTCACCTGTTTGAGCACACGGCGTGCCGGGTCCATCGTAGTCTCCCACAGCTGCTCGTCGCTCATCTCACCCAGACCTTTATACCGCTGGGTCTTGATCTGCTTCTCGTCGCCGTTACCGAACTTCTGTATAAACGCCATCCGTTGCTGGTCGTTCCAGCAGTACTCGCTGTAACTGCCCTTCGAGCACTTGTACAGCGGCGCGCAGGCGATATAAAGGTGTCCCTGCTCGATCACCTCTTTCATATGACGGAAGAAGAGCGTCATGATCAGCGTAGCGATATGCGCACCGTCCACATCAGCATCCGCCATGATAATCACTTTGTGGTAGCGGATCTTGGAGAGGTTGAGCGCTTTCGGGTCCTCTTCGGTTCCGAACGTGATTCCTAACGCTGTGAAGATGTTTCTCACCTCTTCGGATTCGAACACTTTGTGCTCCATCGCTTTCTCCACGTTCAGGATCTTACCTCTCAGCGGCAGGATAGCCTGGTGCACACGGTCACGACCGGTCTTTGCGGTACCGCCTGCGGAGTCTCCCTCGACGAGGAAGAGCTCACACTCGCTTGCGTCTTTCGACACGCAATCCGCCAGCTTGCCGGGCAGACCGCCTCCGGAGAGCGGGCTCTTACGCAGGACGCTCTGACGGGCGTTACGCGCCGCTATACGTGCCTGAGCCGCCAGGATCACTTTCTCCACGATCTTCTTCGCGTCGTCCGGGTGTTCCTCCAGATAGTTCTGCAGCGCTTCCGCTACGGCTGAAGAAACCATTCCCGCTACCTCGGAGTTACCCAGTTTGGTCTTGGTCTGACCCTCGAACTGCGGTTCCGCCACCTTGACAGAGATAACCGCCGTCAGTCCTTCGCGGAAATCGTTCGGGTCGATCGTCGAGTTACCGTCTTTGTCTTTCAGTTTGGCTTTCTCCAGCATCTTGCTCTCCTCGGCGTATTTCTTCATCACACGTGTCAGAGCGGCGCGGAAGCCGGCTACGTGCGTTCCACCCTCGATGGTGTTGATATTATTGACGTACGAGTGTACGTTCTCGTTGAAATCGGTGTTGTAGATCATCGCCACCTCCACCGGCGTACCGTATTTGTCAGTATTGAGGTGGATCACTTCGCTGATCAGCGGCGTACGGGTGCCGTCGATATAACGAACGAACTCACTCAGACCCTTCTCCGAATAGAACACCTCTTTCTTGCAATTTCCCTCCGCGTCAACCACACGTTTGTCTTTCAGCACAATACGGATACCGGCATTCAGGAACGCCAACTCACGCATTCGGTTCGCGAGGATCTCCCAATGATAAACGGTCTCGGTGAAGATCGTGTCGTCCGGCCAGAATTGCACGAACGTACCGGTCTTGCGCTGCTCCCAGTTACCGATAGCCTCTTCCTCCGAGATCGTATGCACCGGCGCCAGAGGTTTACCCTTCGCATAGTCCTGGCAGTGGATCTGTCCGTCGCGATAGACCTCCACGTGCATTCTCGTCGAGAGCGCATTCACGCAGCTCACACCCACACCGTGCAGACCGCCGGATACCTTGTAACTGTCTTTGTTAAACTTACCTCCGGCGTGCAGGACGGTCATTACAACCTCCAAGGCTGACTTATGCTCCTTCGGATGCATATCCACCGGAATACCACGTCCGTTATCCTGAACCGTAATGGAGTTATCCTCGTTGATATGAACGGCTATCTCGTCGCAGAAGCCGGCGAGTGCCTCATCAATAGAGTTGTCCACTACCTCATACACCAGGTGGTGCAGACCCTTCAGCGAGATATCGCCGATATACATCGCAGGCCGTTTACGCACCGCCTCTAATCCCTCGAGCACTTGAATACTCGATCCATCATACTTTTCTTGTTGCTCTTCCATTATTTTTTATTTTCACATTTTTCGCATTTATTAATTCTTGCATTCATGCATAACGCGCACACGCGCATAAAATCGGCTGCAAAGATACAAAAAAATTTTGACATACACAAGAGTGTATGCTATTTTTCTGCATTTTTTCAAAAGAATACGACTTTCCCGATCGGTGCATCTAACAATCTGAAAGTCCCGTTCCGCCCGCTGATGGCTTGCGCCACGCTGTCCGGTTCGTTCCATGGGTGCATCGCAAGGGCGTATTTGTCGTGGTGGACGGTAAACACCTGTTTCGGTTCCAAGTCGCGGATCGCTTGCTCCAAGCCCTCCGGCATCGTATGGATATACCGCCAGCGGTCGTTATACTGACCGTTCTCCAGAAACGCCAGATCAACCTGACCGAACTGCTCACGAATCGCCTTGAACCGACCGTCGTAGCCCCCGTCGCCTCCGATATACACCTTCCGTCCGGCGTATTCAATCATAAACGACGCCCAGAGCGTCTGGTTCGCTCTACCCAACAAGCGGTTGGAGAAATGCCGCGTCGGCAAACAAGTGATGGATAATTGTGAATTGAGAATTGAGAATTGTGAATTGAGAATTGTGAAATAATCGTGCCCCTTGTGGGCTAAGAATTGATAATTGTCATACCAGTCCATCTCCGTTATTTGGTTGTCGGAGTAGTGCCAGTACCGCAGATAATCGGCTATGCCGAGCGGACAAACGACATGCCGCACTCTCGTGCGGAGGTCGCGGAGCGTCGCGTAATCCATGTGATCCCAGTGTTCGTGGGTGATGATGAGCACATCTATCTCCGGCAGATCATCGGGACGGTAGATGTCCGTTCCGGGAAAAGGGCGCAGCATGAGAGAAGCAGGGAACTCCGGCTTGAGCAGGGGATCGACCAGAAAACGTTTGCCGCCCAGACAGAAGAGGTAAGACGAATGTCCGAACCACACAACCCAGTCGCTATCCGTCGGAAGGGCTTTGAGGTCCGTCTTATACGCCTCTATCGCTTTCTTCGGAACACGTCCCTCTTGTAACCCGTCACCCGTAACCCGTAACCCGTCACCCCTCTTCCCCTTCCCCGTAAACTGCGGTGTCGGTTCCTGGTTCTGAAACCGTCCGTCGCGATAGTTAGGCGAAGCCTGTATCCGCTCTTCCGACACATGCCGGAACGTACCGAAAGCAGGGTGCGCCAACACACCCAATGTCAGCACTCCTATACATGATACTATACCTATTATAATAAACAAGACTTTCATTCTTTCACCTTTCATCTTTCACCTTTCACCTTTCACCTTTCACTTTTCACCTTTCACCTCTCTCGCCCACTGGAAGAGCGAAAGCGGCAGATGGCAGTACCCGTCCGGATGTTTGTTCAAGTAGTCCTGGTGGTACTCGTCCGCAGGATAATAGTTCCTGAGCGGCAGGAGCTCGACCTGCATCGGCTCGGTATATTTCTTCTGTTCTTCCGCAAAGACGGACTCAATGACCGCCTTTTGTTCCTCCGACAGATAATACACCCCCGTCCGGTAACGCGTGCCCTCGTCTTCCCCCTGCTTGTTAAGCGAAAGCGGGTCGATCGCAGCAAAGAACATACGCGTGAGAAAAGCCAACGAGACGTGCTGCTCGTCGTATTCGACCTTCACCGTCTCCGCATAACCGGTGGTATCCGTATAGACCTGTTCGTATGTAGGAGCAGGCAGATCTTCGTTTCCGTTTGCGAAGCCTGTCTCTGTACTAACCACACCTTGAACCTGTTGGAAGAAATGTTCCATTCCCCAGAAACACCCTCCTGCAAAATATATCGTCTCCATAATCGCCTGCAAAAGTACTGCTTTTTTGTTACATATGCAAGAGTTTGGGCGATTTTTTTATATCGGAGGCGGCAGATTGGCTTCCAAAGAGGTGTCGTTGGGGCTGGTAAAAATGTCTAAAACGCTGTTTGCAGCTGTCTTGAAGGTGTGACGCTGGAGGCGGAAGGGTTGCTCCGGCTCTACCGGTTCAAAAGAGACGGATTCCGGCTCCTGCGCTTTCTTGCGCTCCGCTTGCAGTTGGCGGTAGATAGCCACGTAGGTATATTGGTAGAAACGCGAGTAAGGTTTCATGCCTTCTTCGGGTT
>CALEPS010000147.1 GCA_937910305.1 uncultured Bacteroidales bacterium
CATCCGGTAAATGTCGGTATGAGAACAAGACAAAGAAAAAGAAGCAATAGGTGAGTACAGGGTTTTACATATTTTCTGAACGGATTCATCGGTCTGTTCCTTTCTGTTTTTTGATTCGATGACTTCGATTCTATATTAGTCATTTTGCAGATAAATTGTCAACCTGAAAGCATTTCACCTTCATTTTTTGCATCTTACCTTTCGTTTGATTGCGGAAGGTTTTAAAATCCCATATAGTCAGTATAAGTCAGGAAGACAAATAAGTATCACGGAAAGGATGGAGTAAGGATATGGGATTATTATTACTTGTAATTATGGCTGTACTGGAAATCGGTCTGGCAATACTGACATTTACAAAGAAAAAGGAAAAGGCAGCATGGATGAAGAATCGTTTGATGATCAGGGCGGTGGAAGCAGGCATTGTGGGAATCGTTATGGCGCTGCCGATGGTTTATCAAAAAGTCCGCTTTTGGGGAACTATGATCTTGTTGCTCATCATGCTGACAGTTGCCGGAATCGTCTATCTGACAAGACGGAAAAAAGCGGATGGGGAGAAGAAGAAGGCAGGCGTTGTTATCAGTGTACTTTTCAGTATCATACTGATTGGTCTCTCTTTGATACCGGCATTCATCATTTCTGGTTATCACGGACTTCCGGTCACAGGAGAATATGAGGTGGCTCAGACGGAAGTGATCCTGTTGGATTCTTCACGTTCGGACACTTTTGAAGAGGATGGAAGTTATCGGGAAGTCCCGGCACATTTCTATTATCCGGATGTAACGGATACCCAGGTACAGGATGGTTTCCCGCTGGTTCTTTTCTCGCATGGAGCATTTGGATATTATCAGAGGAATACTTCTACCTATATGGAACTGGCTAGTCACGGATATGTGGTAGTTGCACTGGACCATCCACATCATGCCTTTTTCGCCAAAGATACCGATGGCAACGCTGTTATCGTCGATAGGAATGTGCTACAGGGAGCGATTGATGTGACGAATGGTGTGATTACAGGGGAAGAAGCTTATACGATGACACATGAGTGGCTGCAGCTTCGAGTTGAAGATGAGCAGTATGTATTGGATACCTTAGAAGCAGCGAAAGAGGAAAAAGCATTTGATGACAACTGGTATCTGGGAGAGACATCAAAAGACGAAGTGCTTGCGATTCTTTCTATGACAGATGTAGAGCATATCGGTCGTATGGGACATTCACTTGGCGGAGCCACATCTGTTGAAGTAGGAAGAGAGCGGGAAGATATCGATGCCGTTGTGGATATTGACGGAACCATGTTCGGGGAGGAACTCGCCTATAACGATGGTGATATCTTATATAATGAAGAACCATATCCGATTCCGGTACTTGAATTTCAGAATGAATCTGCGCATAATGAGAGTATAGAGATGAAGAATGCCGGAGAGGCCTATGAGAATGACATCCTGATGGAACATGCATTGGATGGGAGAGTTGTCTGGATTCAGGGAACGGAACATATGGATTATACAGATCTTCCGCTGATTTCGCCATTTTTAGGATCGATGTTGGGAAGTGGAAGCCGGAGTACAGAAGAGACCATGACGATTACGAATTCTCTGATTCTTCAGTTCTTTGATTTTTATCTGAAAGGGGAAGGCGAAGCGCCGGAATCAAATGGATATTAAAGTAGTGAAAATCAATGAAGATCAAGAGGAGCAGTTGATCCTGCGATGCCATGCAGTAACAGAGGAGATGAAGGAAATCATCTCCTTTGCCAGATCCAGACAGGGGCGCCTGTCCGGAACGCGGGAGGATAAGCAATATGAAATTCCGATCCTAGATGTGTATTACATAGAGGCCGTTGATAATCGTACATTTTTGTATACGAAACAGGATGTCTATGAAAGTAGGCTGAAGTTATATGAATTGGAAGAACGCTTACAGGGAAAGCATTTTCTTCGGATATCAAAGTCTGTTTTACTGAATCTGATGAAAGTCGAGTCTATCAAGCCGGCATTGAACGGAAGATTTATGGCGATTTTACAATCGAAAGAGGAAGTGATTATCTCACGAAAGTATGTAAAAGATCTGAAGATGGCACTGCAAGGCGGCAGAGAACGAAGCGGATCTTAGTACAAATCATCCGGAAGACAGATCGATATGTGGTGAAAGAAAGGAAGGCAAACATGAGTCTGAAAGAGTTTTTGATGGATAAATTGATGTTATTTTTTACATTATCAACGTTGATTACAATTGGGATTTGGATACTTGGTTCGATCCTGGATGCAGAGACGTTGTTTGGCTATGAAGCGTTTCTTTCTCCTCTCATGTTCGCCGGGGCATGTGTCCTGCCTACACTGGTGACGTATTCCAAACAGGAACTTAGTGTCAAGCAGTTGATAATACGCAAGATCCTACAGTTCTTCTTGATCGAAGCAGTGGTTTTATGCATTGCTTTTTGCAGTGAGGCGATTCATACGGAAGAGGTGCGAACGGTAGTGATGCTTGCCGTTAGTGTCTGCGTCATCTATGCGGTTGTCCATGTGATAGAGTGGGTTCAGGATTCTCTGCAGGCACAGAAGATGACAGCTGAACTGCTGAAGCTGCAAGAACCTGAGAAAGAGGATAGAGAATGAAATCAATCATCTTGAAAGAAGATATATAGGGAGACTATGAAGCTTCCGGCTCTCTTCTCGCTATGATGCGCGCGCCAAATGATTTGGCAGATATATACGAAATAAAGGGAGGAGAGCGTAGGGTTTGGTCTTGTGTGTTTGATCCTTCGGAAGCGACACCCATTTCTTCCGATGCATTTGAGCAGCCGAGTGTTTCCGATTTTTTTGATTTCAGCCCTTCTGTGATTCAGAAGGGACAAAAAGTGTTCCTTGAAAATCGCTGTCTGACGAACTCTTCCGATTTGCTTTGGATGGTCTCGGGAGATCACAGCCATTACCTTGTGTCTGGCACGTCGGAACATGCATCTTCTTCGCTTGCTCCCGACGTGGCCGGAGTTTATTCTGTTTCGCAGATGCATTTGGATAATCCGTTTCAACTGACTTCCGACAAGAAGCTTTACGTGTGCAACGCCGTTTCCGGCCAAGGCTTACGCTTGAATGAAGGAGCTTCCTTTTCGTTTGCCAATCCCTGCACGAGCCGTTCATACCAATTTGTGTTCGACTGGTGGATGAAGGCGGACAAAAGGGAAGGTTTCGTGCTCCGCACCTCGGAAAGTGCGGACTTTTTCGTCAGCTCTCAGTCTGACGGCTCTCTCAACGTCTCCATCGGAGGAAAAAGTGCGAAGTCGTCTTCCGACTTTGTGCTTGCGGACGGCTGGCACCATTATGCACTGGTGTTTTATTACGGCAAGGTCTTCCTTTACCGCGACGGCAACCTGTTCGGCGAGCTGTCCGGAAGCTATTCCACCTCTTTTTCTGCGTGGAACAGCGATGTCCGGGTGGAGGGGAGCGGAATAGCCGTGGATGAGTTCCGCTGCTGGAAAAAGAATGTGAAGGCCGATATGCTTCGGCAGATTTGCGTTGCTCCGCTGGAGGATGTATCTGGCTGGGAATCGGCCGACAAGGGGCTGTGGGCCTATTTTTCCTTTGAGGAGCCGTCGGGGAGTGCTTCGGACAGAACCTCGGCCGGGCACAATGCTGCTGTCTCGGGCAATGCGGAGCGTGTGCCCTCGGACGGAGTCTTTTGCCTTGATTTCGGAGAAAGCCAAGGCGCGGTCGAAAACGTCAGTTCCTCTTACCTTACGAACTATAAGGCTCCGTTCCTTCATACAGAAGAGAGTGTAAACGCCTTTGACCCGAACCGATTCTATGCCCTGGAGCACGGAACGGAGCGGTCGGCCTGGGAAGGAGACTTTATGTCTGATTCGGACAACGGCGTGTGTGTGGATGCCGATGCCAAGTTCGGCATTTCAGCCGCTTCGGGTTGGCATGGCGCTCCTGTGGAGGGCAATCCCATACGGCTTGTGCAGTCTCCTCGCCTGCCGGAAGGACTATATGCCCTGATGTCTTCTTGTTCGACGAAGGATAATGCCTGGCAATGTCGTCTTGTGGCGGGAAATTTCTTTGCTCCTTTGAATGAAGAGGTGGTTGTGTTT
Organism: uncultured Bacteroidales bacterium; assembly: GCA_937910305.1. Taxonomy (GTDB): domain Bacteria; phylum Bacteroidota; class Bacteroidia; order Bacteroidales; family Paludibacteraceae; genus Colicola. Next base: position 4,088 of record CALEPS010000147.1, read on the forward strand.
GCCGTGAACAAGGAGCAGGAAACGCCGCTGGGCGTTGAGTTGCTGTTGCCGGCATACAGCGAAGTGGTGTTTCAGGAATTCTCCCTTTTGCGCTATCCCTGCCAAGTGTTGGAAGCGAATGGAGAAACGTCGACGGATGTCCAGGCCGTCAGTGCAGACGATGGGTTGACGGTGGTCTACGATTTGGCAGGACGCCGTGTCTGGCCGTCAGTGAAAAAGCAGGATGAAGCCTCCGCGCTTCCCCCCGGGGTGTACATCACGAAGGCGGGAGGGCGCACCGTCAAGCGTCTGGTGCGCTGATTTTGTCAATAAGGAATCTGCGAAAGCACTTCAGCCAGCTTCTCCACTCCTTCCTTGAGGGGCTTCTGAAGCATGCCTTTGACGAAGATGTTGAGCTCGGTGCGGAGTGTCAGCTTCATTTTCGACGTCTCGTCGGCGACGGGTAAAATCTGTATCCACAGCGTCAGCGGGATGGGCGATGTTGTTGCCTCAAACTTGACGCACTTGGGCTCGTCGCGTTCCACGATGCGGAGCTCCAGTTTCCCTACGGGTGCTATGGAGCAGCGAATGCTGTCGGCATCGAAGGCAAGGTCTTCCACTTTTATCTTTGCCTTTTCCTGTTCCTGCTGAAGGAGTCCGGTGAATTGTTCAAGGTTCGTCAGGTCGGAAAGTTTGTCGAACACGCGCTGCTGGCTGTAGGGTATCTGCTTGATGCTGCTTTCAAACTGGTTCATGGTCGGTGTGTCGGGGTTGGGAATTCGGGAGTGTCAGCCATTCCATCGCGCGGGGTCGTTGCGCCATTCCTGCAACAGGGGCAGCTCGCTCTCGTCGATATACCCTGTCTTGAGGGCCACTTCGAGAACGGCGTCGTAGTTGGTGAGGGTGATGAGCTCCACCTTCGCGCTGTGGAAGGCTTTTTTGGCCACGTCAAAGCCATAGCTGAACGACGCCACCATGCCGATGACCTCGCATCCGTTGTTGCGGATGGCCTCTACGGCTTTCAGACTGCTCGAGCCGGTGGAGACGAGGTCTTCCACCACCACCACCTTCATGCCCGGCCGGAGGTCGCCCTCGATGGTGTTCTCCAGCCCGTGGTCCTTGGGCTTGGAGCGGACGTATACGAACGGCAGGTTAAGGGCGTCGGCCACGAGCGTGCCCTGCGGGATGGCGCCGGTTGCCACGCCGGCAATGGCATCCACGTTGGCGAAGTTCTCCTGAATGATGCGCGTGAGTTCCACTTTCACAAAGGTGCGAAGCTGGGGATAGGAGAGTGTCTTCCGGTTGTCGCAATAGAAGGGTGACTTCCAGCCCGAAGCCCACGTAAAGGGATTGGCGGGTTGCAGCTTGATGGCCTTGATGCGCAGGAGTTTTTCGGCAAAGAGTCTTTCGAGTACTTTCATAAGCGGTGTCGTTACTTTGACGATGCGAAGATAAGGCGTATTTTCCAAAATGCCAAACTTTGTCTTGCTTCTTGTGTTTTTTTCGTTTTTTCTGCATCGGATGGCAAACCCTGAGCGCGTTTCAAAATGGGGGAAAATCCCGATGGAAAGGGTGATTTTTGCATCTGTCCGGCTAAGTCGGACGATCTGCCGGCTTGCGCGAAAAGCGACGTTCCCCATGCAGCAGGCAGACGGCCTTTTCCTCCCCGTCGTTTTTTGTTTTCGAAAAAAAATTTTCCCTTCTTCAAAAAAATTTTTCCCTTCTCGAAAAAAACGTTTTCAGACTCGGCGGCTTTCAGTCGTTGCCTGACCCTGAGCACGGCCTTCGCCCGCCCATGCGATGTGTTTCCGGCTTTTCAGTTTGTAGCCCCGGCCGTCATGGGCGGTTTCGGAAAAAACAAAAAAAATTCACTTTTTTTAGGTTTACGCTTGCACGCACGTAAAAAAGCAGTATATTTGCATGCTTAAAATGCCAATTCTAAAACGAGAGAAAAATATCTGTAAACCCCAAAATAATCTAAAACAACCGGAAAACAACAGCCAAAAAAATCTAATCTCAAAACAATCAACTCATTTCAAGTTCATTATTTTTTATTCATTTCATTCATTTAATCCATTAATTTCAAGCCTATGAAGAAGACAATTCTTTTGTGGATGGCAGCAGCCTTTGTGGCTGTTGCAGGCAATGCACAAGGCACGTTTGCAGTCAGCGAAGACTTCCCCACAGGAACCGACGCCGACGGCTACGTAGTATCAAGCGTTGCCAATTGTACCCTGACGCTGGGCGAAGACCACGGATGGAAGCTTTCGAAAGTAACCTTCGGCGAGTATTCGTACTATGTGGTCGGAACCCAGAATCCCAAAGACGGCGGCCTGAACGAAGAAGGCACGTCGCAGGGAAGCAACTACAGCGAGGCGAAAGGCAATCTGCCTAACGCCGGAGCTTACTACGTGTTCAACCCCGTGAACGACGGAACGATTTCCTGCGGGCTGAGGGTCGGAGGAAACAAGTCGCTGTTCGTTGTGGACGGTGACGGACAGAACGTTACGGCTACAGCTGCAGCCACCAACGACGCTGACGACTATGCAGCAAACAGCGACGGCTCGCTCCGCTCTGCTACGGGCGGCAATTCGACGCTGACGTTCCCCGTTGAAGGCGGCAAGACTTACTACGTGTTCTGCACCGGTTCGAAACTGAGTTTCTACGGTTTCACCTTCGAAGCAGCCGGCCCCGAAACGTTCAAGATGATAGCCGGAACTGCCGACCTGGTGGCTGGCGGCAAATATCTGCTTGCCTATCCCATCCCCACGGGTGAATACTGCTTCTATTCGGGTGTTGAAGAAGGCAAGACCTTCGGCTCAGCCAGTGCCAGCGCTGAGGTCACCAACTACGAAGTCGTTGCTCCCGAAGGTGCCGTCGTGCTGACCCTCGAGGGTGAAGAAGGCGCATGGAAATTCAAGGATGGCGACATGTACTTCTACTGGCAGAGCGGCAACGCCCTGACCTTGGATGCCACGGGCGCCACCTGGACCATCGGCTTCTATGAGAACGGTGCAGTCATCACCAACGTGGAGACCACCGAACGCGTGCTGCAGTACAACGTAACCAGCCCGCGCTTTGCCTGCTACAAGGGCTCACAGAAGACTCCGTTCCTCTTCAAGGCCGGCGAAGTGACCACTACTCCCAGCGAGGTGGTCGTGCCTGAATATGCAAGCCTCGAAGAACTCTGTCAGGTTACTCCCACGGAGAAAGGCACTGACGTTATCGTTACGCTGACCGACGAGGAGATCACCGAACTCTACGTTACCTCTACGGGCTACCGCAACGGTATCTATCTGAATGCTGGTGACCGTCAGATTGAAATCTACTGCTACGACGTTCCCGAAGAGTGGGAAGTCGGCGGAAAGGTTTCCGGCACCATCCAGGGCGTTTGGAAGGATTTCAAAGGCACATGGGAAGTTTGTCCTGACAGTTGGGACGGCCTCACCTACACCGCTCCCGCTCCTTCCTTCGCAGGCGATGAGATTGGCGACGGCTTCACGGGATATTTCCTCAATGTAGCCACCTACACCTACATGACCGCGGGTAATGCCTGGGGCACACAGCTGTCGCGCGGAGACAAGGAGATGCTTGTTACGCTCGTACAAGAACCTAATGGCTTATATAAGCTTGTTTCGAGTAACGCTCCCGAAAAACTTATCGGTTGGGACAGGAGTGATGCCGGAAACTTCTATGTTGACATCACCAACCAGGCTACTACCTTGTACGAGATTGTTCCTGTAGAGTTGGGCAATGGCCAACTTGTTTACACCCTTCGTGCAGAGGCCATTAGTTCAACGGGAACTACGCTGGAGGGCTATCTTTATACAACGGAGGAGAACACAATTGTAAAGACTCAGGATGCCGTGGACGAGAACTGCTACTGGCAGTTTGAATTCGTCGATGCGAAGAAGACTCTTGAGAAGGCTGTTTCGAAAGCAGAGAACGGAACTCCCTACACTTTACAAGTAACAGATGCTGCAGCTCCCTATTATGTTTGGACAAACGCTCAGGAACCCACAGAAGGTCCTATCCGTAACCTGATAGATGACAACTACCAGAGTTTCTTCCATACCATGTGGAGCACGTCTATCGCTGATCCTCACTATCTCTTCATCGATATGGGCGAAGGCAACACATTGACTGACTTTGCCATCAGCTACTCGCGTCGCACGCAGAACAACAACAACCGTCCGACCGAGATTATCTTCTCCGGAAGCAACGACGGCACGACCTACACCGACTTTGCCACCTTGACACAAGAGGCCGACGGCCTGCCCGTAGACGCAAGCGTCAACAGCTACGTTTCGAAGGCTCTCAGCACGGGCGGCACCGCTTATCGCTACCTGCGCGTATATCCGTCGAAGACGAACAACAACACCAAGTTCTTCACCTTCGGCGAATTCAGCCTGCTTGCCCCGACTCCCCAGACGGATGAGGTTGCAGCCGCCGTGGCCGCAGCCAAGGAGGTTCTCGCCAACGAGACTGCCACCAAAGAAGACTGCCTGAATGCTGTAGAGGCAATTGAGAAGGCTGTTTACAAGGCAACCGCCACGCTGAAGGCCGGAAAATACTTTATGCGCAACAAAGCCAATGGTAAGTATATCATGGGCGGTATGTGGTATGACACTCGCGCTGTCTTCACCGAAAACTTCGGTATAGAATTCAACGTAAGCGTTAATAATGGCGTTTACACGTTGGGCACGTTTACCAACCATTCGCTGCGCGACACCGACGGTTACACCGACCAGTCTGGCACATGGACCATTGAGCCAACCGACGAGTACAACACCTACAAGGTGAAGGGCTCGGCGGACTACCTTGGCACCGACGGCACCGGCATCGTGGCTGTGAATGTAGCCGACGGAACGTCAGATGCCGCCAAGTGGGAAATTCTCACGAGGGATCAGTTGATGGAAGAGGCCCTGGAGAATGCAGCCGCAGGAAAACCTGGCGATCTGTCATTCTTGATTCAAGGGCGTAACTTCCAGCGCGACGACGTAGATCCGACGGGCAACCGCGCATGGCAGCCGTTCATTTTCAACCAGATTAACGGTAGCAGAGATTATACGAACTCCCTCGTTGCCGAACTCTGGAACAAGGAAGACGTGACGGTAAGCCAGACTCTCACAGACCTGCCCGACGGCTACTATACTCTCCAGGCTAACGCCTACTACCGTATGGGTAGTCCTGCCGACCACGCCAACCACATGGTTGCCGGTGATCTGAAGCAGAATGCCTACTTGTTCCTGAACGACACGAAGGGACGCGTGAAACTTGTTTCCGACGAAGCGAAAACGGCATCTGAGGCAGGCTGGAACACGGCTTATACCGCTTCCGACGGCACTGTCATGATGTACGGTCCGGATGCTGTCAGCCATGCCTCTGCTGCTTTCAACCAGGGAGCCTATGTTAGTTCCGTAACAGCGCACGTGGCGGGTGGCAAACTTGAGCTTGGCTTCGGCAAGGACGACTTCGTTCCTTATGACTGGTTTGTGATGGATGAGTTCCGTCTCTTCTATCTGGGTAACACACCTTCCACTCAGGCTCCTGAGTCGGGCGTTTACTACCTCTACAATCCCGAGACCGGCAAGTTCCTCACTCGTGGTAACAACTGGGGAACCCGCGCTATGCTGAACGACTACGCAGTACCTGTGAGCGTTTCTTCCGAAGGCGGACAGATTACGTTGCGTGACTACTCTCATCAAAATGACGTAATCGGCTGGGCCGACGATACTCCTAATTATATCTATTGCGACAAGACCCGCAACGGTGACTACGTTACCACTCCCGTTGAAGGTGGTTACATCCTGAAGAACATTGCCAAGGACGGCTACGTTCAGCTGGATGAAAACAACAACCTTGTCATTGAGGGTGAAGCCTCCACTTCCGTTGTCTTCGACTTCTGGACGGTTGGCGAATATGAAAATTATGTCACCGCCCGCGAGCAAGCCGCAACTCTGGCTGCCGCCAAGGCTGCCGGCATGGCTGACACCTGGGAGGCTCTGCAAGACAGTCTGAAGACATGGTCGACCATCGACTGCACCGAGGCCGTGAAGAGCCACACGCTCATCAACGGAACCGACGGCTGGACATGGGACCAGACGGAAGAACGTAACCACAGCACTGCTTCGAACCAGTTCGGAACGGAACGTTGGCAGGCAACAGGTCGCTTCTGGCAGACAGTAACCGGTCTGGAGCCGGGCTTCTATGCCGTGACGATTGAGGCTTACCAGCGTCCGTATAACTATGATGATGGATGCTACGACGTAGCTGCTCAAGGCTACAACATGGTAACCACCAGCTTCGAGGCTAACGGAAACAAGGTTCGTATCGTCGACTGGGCTGCTACAACGAAGGATCATTTCCCCGACAGCATGGGTGACGGTAAGGGTTGGCTTGACGCTGGCAACGCACACAACGTAGTTTATGGCTATGTGGGTGAAGACGGCGAGCTGACGATTGCTCTCTACTGGCCTGCATACTACGGCAACTGCTGGTCGCTGTTCGAGAATGTTACGCTGAAGCGTTATGTTCAGGATCCGTTTGCTGTGCTGCGTGCCGCTATTGCCAACGCAGCTACGGTTGACACCGAGGCTCCTCAGAACGGCAACGTAGCTGCCGAGCTCCGTCTGGCTCTCGAAGAGGCTAATGAAATTCTTGATGTGAACGTTTCTGCATCCAACGCTTCTGCCGAGCGCGTAAACGCTGCCGTTGCTGCTGCCAAGCAGTCTATCGAGGACTATGTTAAACTGGCAGCCGACCTGGCTCTCCTTGGTCCTACCTATGTGGAAGGAGCTTCCGGCGCTGCTGAGTTCAAGTCTGTCTTTGACAAGGCAAAGGCCAACTACGACAATCGCGTGGCTACCGCTGCCGATGATGAAGAACTCGTTGCTGCATTCAACGCATATCTTGCCGCCAACGAAATCAACTTCGAGAACGGCGATATGAACGACGGTCTCAATGGCTGGGATACATACGCAGAAAGCAACGCATGGGGTCACAACCACTGGCAGACTCAGGGCGCTTCCTACACCAACGGCAGCGTTGCTATCTCTAACTTCATTGAATGTTGGGGTAACAATACGGCATTCGGAACGGCTTACGCACAGCGCAAGCTCGAAGGTCTGCCCGCAGGTAAATACGTTCTGACGGCCGACATTATTGCCACATGCCAAGGCAAGTCGAACAACAAGGGTGACGTGACGAATTCTTACCTCTTCCTCAACGACGATGTAACCTTCGTTGCCACCAACAACGGTGCTCCCGAGCACTTCATGGTTATCTCCGACGTGACTGCCGACACCATCCTCCTCGGATATAAGGCTGTTGAGTCTACCGTCGACTGGGTATCCTTCGACAACGTACACCTCTATACCTTCAATCCTGACTTCGCACTCGCTGAGAAACTGGCTGAGGCCAAGGCCCTCCTGGAGGAGAATCCGGATGTGAACGGTGAGGCCAAGGCTCACCTCGTTGCAGAAGTTAACGCTGCTAACGACGTTGAAGGCCTTGCAGAGGCTATCGCCTTCTTCAAGTCGGCAATGGATGTCTACAACTCGTTTGCCGCTCTCGAGCGTCAGTATGACAAGGTTGCCCTGCTCGCAGATGCCAACAAGGATGCCCTCACTGCTCTCAACAGCGCAACACTGCCGTTGGACGACATCTATGTCGCTTATGAAGCTTACAAGCAGGCAGTTTATGACTACAACATGCTGACGGTTTCCGTTGACAATCCTGTAGACCAGACTGAACTCTACATCACCAACCCGTCGTTCGAAACCGGTGACCTTACCGGCTGGACCATTTCTGACACAGCAGGTGACCAGGGTGTATATCCGAACACCAACGGAACTTACACGATGCAGCCTATCGACGGCCTCTACATGTTCAACAGCTGGAACGGCGACGCTGTTTCTTACACGCTTGCTCAGACCATCACCCTGCCGAAGGGCTTCTATAAGCTGACCGCTTATGTAGCATCTCACGCAGGACACGACGTAACGATGTACGCAGGTGAGAATACCGTTACCTATACATGTCCCGAAAACCAGACACATGCTTATCCCGTAGAACTCTACTTCCAGCACGAAGGCGGCGACATCGCTATCGGTATCCTGGGTGGCTGGTTCTACAAGGTAGATAACTTCCACCTCTACTATCTGGGCATTCGTCCGAAGACTGTCGGCTACTTCACACTTGCCGGCAAGGAGATGGCCGAGGGCGCTTCCGATCCTATCTACGCTATGTTGGCTTCCGATCCGAAGATCAAGGTTGTCTACAACGAGATAGCTGCCGATGCCGAACCCGACCTTTCCGACTACGACGCTGTCGTTGTTCAGGAGTCCTTCGGTGGAGCGAACAAGGTCGTAACCTCGGGTGCTCTCTCCATCTACGAGACGAAAGTTCCGATGCTGTTCAACAAGACGTATGCGCTGGGTGCCAAGCGTGGTACAACCAATGGTACACGTGCCGATGCCCAGGGCGTAACGACGATTGATGTCGTTGAGCCCATTAGCGCTCTCTTCAACGGCATCGATGGCACGACCATTCCTCTCTATTATGGTCTGGCAACCGATTCGGGTGAAGAAGGCAAGAAGGGCTTGAGCTATGTTTCAGACATCGAAAAGGTTCCCGAGAGGTCGCTTAGCGCTGTTCCTACCGGCGTAACCAATGCATCCCTTGCATTCAGCGACATCCACGCCGGAGACCGCCTTGACGGAAGGGCCACGCAAGCACGTGTCATCATCTTTGGCATGAACTACGGTTCCATCTGCCGCGAGGGTGGTAAGTATCTGACCGACGAGGCGTACACCATGTGGCGAAACGCTGTATACATGCTGCTTGGTCTGTATGTTCCAAGAGAGAAGGTTGACATGGATGTAAACGACGAGTGCGAAGTTTCTGGCGTTACACTTGACCAGACCAACATTACAGTTGGCCAGGACGAGACCATCACGCTTACCGCTACCGTTGCTCCCGAAAGTGCTGTCAACAAGGCTCTCGTTTGGACATCTTCGAACGAGGATGTTGCTACGGTTGTTGACGGTGTTGTCACCACCAACGAGACAGGCGAAGCCGTCATCACGGCTACAACCGTCGACGGTGGATTCACGGCAACCTGCCACGTAACGGTTGTCCTCTCCAGATTCCACACCTATGACTTCCGTCATTGGACCGACGAGCAGAAGGAAGCCCTTACTGCCGCTGTCAAGAACAAGGAATGGACATCGTTGAGCGGCTACTTCAAGACGGGCTCAGCTCTGAAGGACGAGCCTCTGAAGGCTAACGAACTGAATCTGGCAGAGGGTCTGCTTTGGACGGCAGGAAGCGGTAACATCCGTGTTTACACAAGCGATGTATTCGAAGACAACTATGTTTACTTCAACGCTTCTTCTACCATCACTCTGGCTACCGAGAACGTGGTTGTTTACAACCTCAACGGCGAAGAGTTCGAAGCAGTTCCTGTAAACGGCGTTGTAACCCTCGAGTTCGCCAAGAAGGATCAGCTCTATTGGATTCAGATCACCGATGTGAACGGAATCGAACAGCTTGAACTCGACCGCGACATGAACGGCACTGTTTACAACGTTGCAGGTCAGCGCGTAGAAGAGCCTGTCAAGGGTAACGTTTACATTGTCAATGGCCGCAAGGTTATTGTTAAGTAATCGCCTCTGATTCATTGAACTGACAATTCAGTTCATTCTTCCGCAGGAAGGAGTCCGAAGGATTCCTTCCTGCTTTTTTCTGCTTGCATGTCAGGCTGGCTGGCTGTTTTCCTTTCATTCCTGATTCCCTCGCGCGTACCTTTTTTATCATTTCGGTATTCGTTCCTTCCCTGCGTGCCTGAACTGTTTGAAAGGGAAAAAGCGCACATTGTCTGTTTTGGGACGAATCGCTGTCAAGGATAAAACGTAGAAAGCCGGGTGGAAGAAAAGAGTCTTTGACGTGAAAGGACGGACTAAAAAAGCGGCTTTTCTTTTTAAGTTCGTGAAATTTCACTATTTTTGTCCCAAAATAGCTGAAATGCAAAAGAATATTGCCGTCCTTCTGCTTTGCGTGCTGAGTCTGTCTGTATGGGCACAGGAAGAATATGCCGCCTACGGCATTCGCTTTGCTGAGAGTGAAATGGCACGCTTCCCCGAGGCTTGGCAACTCGACCATGGTTCGCGCCTCTACTTCGGCTATTCTCAAGGTGTCGGGTGCTGTGCCATGTTGCAAGTGGGAAAGCAGACCGGCGACGGGAAGTATTTCGATTACGTTGAGCAGTGGGCCGACAGCCTGATTGCCGACGACGGAACCATTCATCTGTATTCTCCCGAGGCGTACAACCTTGACTTCATCAACTCCGGCAAGGTGCTTTTCGAGATCTATCGGCAGACAGGCAATGCCAAGTACAAGAAAGCGATGGACAAGCTTGTCCGCCAGCTCCGGAATCACCCTCGCACGTGCGACGGAGGCTATTGGCACAAGCTCATCTATCCGCATCAGATGTGGCTCGACGGCATTTACATGGCTTCGCCTTTCATGGCGCAGTATGGTGCCGTATTTAAAAAGGAGGAGTGGATAGATGAAGCCGCCAAGCAGGTCACACTCTGTCACAAGCATACTTTTGATGCCTCCACCGGGCTCTATCACCACGCGTGGGACGAAAGTCGCAGCCAGCGCTGGGCCAATCCCGACACGGGGCTTTCCCCAAATTTCTGGGGAAGGAGCATCGGCTGGTATTTCATGGCTCTCGTGGATTGTCTCGACTGGATTCCGGCCGGGCACGAGGCGTATGGCCGCATTGTGGGCTATGTGCGCGACCTGGCGGGCGTGCTTCCCCGTTATCAGGACAACGACGGGCTCTGGTATCAGGTGCTCGACTGCCCCGAGCGCGAAGGAAACTATCCCGAGGCAAGCGTAACGGCACAGTTCATGTACGCCTACGCCAAGGCGGCGAACAAAGGCTACATCGACCCTGCCTTCCGCCAGATAGCCGTGAAAGCATTCGAAGGACTGAAAAACCGGCTCATCGAGGAGAAGGAAGACGGCACCCTCAGCCTTACCCGATGCTGCGCCGTGGGAGGACTGGGCGGAAATCCGTACCGAGACGGCAGCTTCGAATATTACACACACGAGAAGATTCGCGACAATGACGCCAAGGCGACAGGGCCTTTCATCATGGGATGCCTTCAACTGAGCAGCAACCCCAAAGCACCAAAGCGGCAACCCAAAGAATAGTTTTTTCTGCCTTCCTCAAAAAAAATTTTCCCTTCTTCTTACGGAATTATTCCTTCTTCAAAAACCGATATCCGAAAAGCAACAGAATACCCAGACAAAGCACATGAAAAAAAATCTACTCCTTCTTCTGACCCTCCTTGTCTTCACATCGTACACCCATGCCCGAAAGACATGGGACTTCCGCTCCAGCGGCATCAGCAGCACCTCCGTCGAACTCATTCTTTCCGACACGGAGAACTGGGCACAGAACGGCACCGACACCCGAGCCAACTGCACGGCCAACTACAGCCTCAGCGGCGGCCGCGAAATCTATGCCGGCGGCGAAGTCCTGCCCGAGTTCAGCGAACTCTACCTCGATGGCATCACGGCAGGAAAAGGCAACAACTTCATCGAAATCCGCTGGGCCGAAGGCAACTCATACCTCCGCCTTAACAAAAGCGCCGTCACCGTTACCCTGAAAGGACTCGTCGGCGGACAACAGATAGCCATCGTTACCAAAAGCGCCAACAACAGCACGGCACGCGGCATCAGCTGCAAGTCGGGCAACGCCACGCGAACGGCAGGCGAAGAGACGCTGATAGAAGAGAACGAAAACATATTCGTTGTCAACGCCGACGTGACCGACTCCACCGACGTCACGTTCTACACCCCGCAAGGCGGCATCTACATCTACAGCATCATCGTTGACGACGGCGACCCCACCTTCGACGATGAAACGACGAAAATTGCCTATCTCTACGACTCGTCGTACGCTACCTACTGCGGCATCGACGACGACCCCGTCTTCAACTATACCGTCATTGCCGAAAAGGAAACAGAGGCCATCGACATCAAGGAGTTCACCGCCGAGTCCACCGACACCCTTTCCGCACTCGAAAACTACGACATCGTCATCGTGAGCGAAGCCATGAGCAGCGGACATCCGTTTGCCAAGATGCTGGTGAAAGAGGTCAACCGCGTGCCCATGCTCAACCTGAAGTCCTTCCTTTACAAAAGCACCGTCTGGAATTGGGGCGCCGGCCAGAACCCGACCGCCAAGGCAGCCGATGAAGGCGGCATTTCCATCCTGACACTCACGGCGGATGCCGACGAACACCCGCTTTTCAAGGACGTAGACATCGAGGACGACGGCACGGTGGACATGTTCATTTACAGCGACCCCGCGCTCATCCGCCACAATCTGATGCAGGCCTATACAACCACCGACGACAAACTCATTGCCAACGACAAGGTTCTGGCTACCGTCGGCGGCTACAACGCCATCCACGAGCACGGAAGTGAAAACATCTACATGCTTATCCCCATCAGCTGCGATGCGCTTGTCATAGAGGGAGAAGCAAACCTCAGCGATGCAGCCCTGCAAATCATCAACAACGCCGTGAACTATCTCGCCGACAGCAAAAGCAGCGTCCGCACATGCGTGAAGCCTGTCATCAGTCAGACAAACAACGTTTAAGATTAAGTAATATGACAGCAGTACAAACACAAGCGAGTAAACAATTCCTTGCAGCCATGGGTCCGATGGTAGAGGATAAGGCGGCAATGCAACAAGTATTGCTTTATATCAGTACTATGAGACGCCGATCTGAATTGCCGGTGATGACAATTGAGGAAGCAGACCAACATGGTATGCCTTTACATCAAGCAATGGATAAGTTGCGTGAAAAGGCACGTACATTCTACCAAGCATGATAGTGTATGTTGATGAGATAGTTTACAACGTGCTTGATGAGTTTTATGATGCAAGCATGCGTAAGCATCCCTCTTTGGACTATCAAACGGTAATTGCTAAGATTGACAGGCTGGAAAAAGCATTGTACGATTTCGCTGATTATGCCGAAATGTTCCATGGAGAGCCCTATCGAAGAGATTGGCGCGAGGCAGGATATAATCAATACAATGTGGAAGGATTTAATTTTGCGTACCGTGTCTATGTGCTACCAACCGGCGAAAAGTTGCTATATTATCATGATGCTGTGCATGATTCCTTGAACTGCAATCCGGAAGATAAATAATCAACAACGATTAGAAAAATCAACAATAAATAACTAATCTTTTTATTAACAATTAAATCTCTATTATTATGAGAAACAAACTCACAAAGTTTTTAACGAGCGAATGTCCGCCAAAAGGAATGAGGCAGTTCGCAAAAACATGGAAGTATGCTGCATGTATGCTTCTCGCTTTCATCCTCGGCATCGGACAGATGTGGGGAGATGAAACGTACAACCTAATACAAAGTGGTGCACTTAATACGGATCACTTTTCAACTGCTGGCACCTTAAAAGATGCAGACGCTAACCATTTGAGTAAAAAAGGTGTTGGCTTCGGTAGCTCTGGCTATACAACTTTAACCAGCATTCAAAAAACGGATAGATTTATTCGTTACGACTGCAAAACAGATGATGCTACAATTTCTGTAGAAGCGGTAAATGGAAATAGTTCAAATAGTAAGAACTTTACCATTTTTGTTGTATCGGAAGATGGAACTGTTACATATACTAATACCACAAATATTGCAACAAAGGAAACTGCTGGCAGTGATTCTTATCATGTAACTACTTCTAATACTACATTATATGTGTCAACAAATTCTACCGATGTATGGGTTACTCAAATAACAGTTACAGAGAGTGGAAATCCTAATCTAAGAGGAGGCCAGGCTGGGTATGCTTTGAACCTGAACAAAGGACGTTTTGCAGGTACAAGCGGAGTGGCTAATTTGTTTGATGGAATGACTATAACTCCTTCTTCTGATTATACGCTAGGTACTTCTGAGTATCTTCGTTTTAAAGCAAAGAGTATAGCATTTAACATCTCTGAACGAGTCGCTGTTGCCTTGACTGCAACTAATGCAAAGAAAGTAATAATAGCGCAAAACTCTACTGCTACATCTCCGGAATATACTTCGGTTGCAAATGGTACAATTAAAAAGACGTTAGGCAAAACGGGAGATTGGTATATCTTAGGTAAGGAAGATATATATCTAACCAATTTGGAATTCATTCCCGTATACACGATTACATATGCTGCAAATGGCGGTGGAGGTTCAATGAATGCCACAAATGATACAGTTGGCTATCAAGGTGAAACAATGGAAATTCCAGCTTGTACATTTACGGCTCCTAGCGGATATGAATTTGATGGTTGGGAAGTGACAGGAGTGGTAGGTAAAACGGAATTGGATGATGAGGGATCTTTCTCCATGCCAAACAATGTGGTTACACTTACGGCTCAATGGAAAGTGGCTGGTGCTAAATATGCCATCACTTATGACAAGGGAGCAAATGGTACCGGTAGTATTGCAGCAGGTGAGAAGACAGAGGGTGTAGACTTTACTTTGTCTTCGGACATGTTTACTCGTGAGAACTATCTGCAAGTAGGTTGGACGAAGACCGATGGTACCGATCGCGAGTATATGATAGGTGGTAAATATACTACTGACGCTGCTCAGAAGTTCTATCCTGCTTGGGCAGAAAAAGATACGTACGTAGCAGCATTTGTTTATGATTCTGAAAGTCCCGTAGCTCCTGCAGGTTGGACTTTTGCAAATGCTGGTACTTATACCAATACTTCTGCTACTGTAGCTTATGTTGGTAAGTTTACAGCAGAAGGAGAAACAACGGCTAGTGGAAAAGGTATGGATCCGAATCACATTGCTTTCGCAAAAAATGCAGATGCAGATGCTGTATATGATTTAGGATACGTTACTACCGTTTCTGCTGTTGCGGGAACATTGATGATTGGTTCTACCAGCGCAAAAGTAGCATCTATTGATTACCTCGCCGCAGATGGCTCGACCGTCTTGCATTCCTTTAACATTACTCATAATAAGACAGACTGGGGTGCAAATAATTTTAATGAAACAGAAGTAGTTCCTAATGTTCGTTATATTAGAATTAACGGAAAAGACTTCTGGCAGGTATTAGGTGCTTTCTCTGTTACCTATGGCGATCTTTCTACGAAGTATTCGGTTACTTACAATCTGAATGGCGGATCGGGAACAACCCCGACTCAATCTGCTTTGGCTGCCGGTAAGACTTTCACGCTTCACAATGGTACAACAAATATTACAGCTCCTACAGATAAAGTCTTCAGTAACTGGAAAGACCAAGACGATGCTTTGTTTGCTGGTGGTGCTACATATACGATGCCGGAAAAGAACGTAACGCTTACCGCTCAATGGGTAGATGCAAGTTCGACGTATGACGTTACCTATAGTTCTGCACACGGAACTGCTCCTGATGCAGAGAGTGCCGTTTCGGTTGTTCTTGCAGAATTGTCGGCGGACGGTTGGGCGCACAAAGGTTGGACTGCCAATGTGGATGTTACGGTTGATGCCGCAACGGTTAATGCAGGTGACCTTATCGAGAATGGCAAGACCGTCATCCTTGCAGGTGATGTAACCTTTACTGCTGTGTGGAAAGAAATCTTTACCGTTACTTTCGATTCGAAAGATGGTTCCGCAGTCGCTCCGGTAGATGTTGAAGATGGCGCAAGCCTCGCTGCCGCTCCGACTGCACCTACAAAAGAAAACTATGTGTTCTTAGGTTGGAGCGAAACGGATGGTGGCGCAGTTGTTGCTGATATCACGGCGTTGACTATTACCGACGACAAGACCTTATATGCTAAGTGGGCTTTGGATGTTCAGATTACCGAACTTGTATTCTCCAATAGTTTCAAGGGATGGATCAACGGTTCGAACATAGAAGTGTTCTACATGGCAGGCGAGAGTGCTCCGACAATCGTTTCTTATGAAGGAAAGAACCTGAAAGCAGCAGACGCTGTGGCTATCGTTGGAGATGAGGTTGTGGCCACCGGTTCTGATGACAGCGAGAAACACTATACTTTAACCATGACTGCTGTTTCTCCGTTGACTGCAACCGGAGAGCAAATCTTCGATGGCACGGAAGGCTACGTAAAGACACGTCATGCATGGACATCCGAAAGAAAATGGAAATTGTCTAAATATGGAACAGACGGTCGTGTAGCACGAGGAGAGACCAGCTTGTATATCTTCCTTGGTGCTGCAGAGAGCGTAACCCTTGATTGGGGAGCACAGAAAGTAACTGAAGATGTTGCTGTATATGTAAACGGAGTGTTTGTTAAGAATATCGGTAAGAACAATAATAGCGCTATCCCATTGACTGGTGGCAATAATATGGTTGCTCTGTATTCGCTCCAGACAAGTGGTGATATTTGGCTGAATGGTTTGACGGTTGTTGCCTATGTTCCGACAACAGGTGTAACATTGAAAGAGGGTGAGGATGCTATTTCTTCCAAGACCATTTGGGCAGGCACGAATTTCACGTTGACCGCAACAGTTACTCCGGACAATGCTTCGGACAAGACGATCACATGGACAAGTAGCGATGATGCTATTGCAACCGTTGCTAATGGTGTTGTAACCGGCGTGGCAGCAAATGCTACTCCTGCTACCATTACTGCAACAACCGTTGATGGCGTATCTGCCACCTGTGTTGTTACTGTAACAGCGGCTCCTGCTCCGTGTGAGACTCCGACCATCAATACTCAACCGGCTACTCAAGCATACTGCGCAGGTAGCGAACCGACATTGACTGTTGATGCCGGTGTAACAGACGGCGGTACACTGCACTACGCTTGGTTCAAGGATGATGCGGCTATCGGTTCAGACGCCGCAACTTGCTTGGTTGACGGTGCCGGAACATACAAGGTGGTAGTTACCAACCACGTGGACGGCAAACTGGATGCAAGTGTAACTTCTGACAATGCCGTTATCACGCTGAATGTGGCTGCGGCTATTACAACGCAACCGACCAACAAGTCTGAAATCGTTTCCGGTTCTTCCGTAACCTTGTCTCTCGTTGCCACTAACGCTACAAGTTATCAGTGGTACAGTTGCGATGATGCAGAAAAGACCAATGCAGCGGTTATCCCCGGTGCAGAGGCTGCTGACTATGCATTCACATGTACCGCTAATGGCTATTACTACTGCGAGGTAGGAAACGCTTGTGGTGAGGACATTGTCTCGAATGTGGTTTCCGTCAAACTGGAACCGGAAGGATGTAATACATTAGCTTCGATTCCGAGTGCTGAACCTTATCAGTATGAGCAAGCAGGCGAATGGACCTTGTATTGTGTTAGTTCAGATGGTACATTGTTAGGTAGCAATAAGTTTACAGATGAAGGAAAAGATTTTGATGGAAATTCAAATGTAAATGCTCTTCTAGACAAGCGCTTTGCGATAAAATTCGCTAAAGACGTAGAGTCCGTGACAATATATGCAGAGGGAGGAACTGGAAGAACCTTTAATAAAGTATATATTTCGTCTGAGATGACAAAGAATACATATTCAGAGTTAGAGGGTGTAACCAAGCAAATGGTTAATGCAGAGACTAATAGGCAATATATCCTGACGGTAACAGGTATTATTCCTGCAGATCAATATGCATGGTTTGAGTTAAGTGGAAGCCTTGGCGTCTTCAAGATCTGTTATTCAGAAGCTCTTGCAAAGCCGACTATCCCGACATTAAGCAACCAAGAATTGTGCTCCGGCGAATCTTATGCAGAGATTGATGCTACTTCTACCAAGACTGGTGAAGGAACGCTCTCTTATCAATGGTATGATGCAACAGATGAAGAGCACCCTGTAGTGATTGATGGTGCTAACAGCGCAACGTTCACTCCGGCGGCTGATGGCAAATATTATGTAGAGGTAACCAACGCTGCTGCAGGTCATGTAAGCAACAAGGCTAAATCGAATACTATCAATGTCGCTCATTTCGCTGCAACTGAGATTACAACGGCTTTGGAGAACCAACGTAAGGATGCAGGTCAGGATGCAACGCTGACGGTTGTTGCTTCCGGTAAGAACCTCCATTATGCTTGGAAAGAGTGTGCAACAATTGATGGTACTTATGCCGATGTAGCCGGAGCAACAGATGCACCTTCGTTGACCGTTACAGTAACCGCAGGAATGGATAAATACTACAAGGTAATTGTTTCTTCTGATTGTGGTTCTGCTGTTGAGTCTATCGCAAGAGTAGAAGAATGGACCGAACTCCCGCAAGTGGCTGTTTCCGCAAATACTACTTGGGATATGGCAAATGTTACCGACGCTGCAATTGAACTGACGGGTGATAATAAGAACGCCCACTTATTGCTTGCAAATGTAAAGGGAGTAAACAATAATGCGACATTCAATGCGCAAGCCCTGATGTTCGAAGGTCAGCATATCGGCCGTATACAGAATAGTGTTAAGCACCTCGCAGGACGTTATCTGCAATTCAATGTAACTGTTCCGGGTGTAGTATTCGTAACCTTTGCAAGCAACGGAGACAACCAGCGTACGATCCGCATCAATGCTAATAAGTGTACAGAGACTACTAATGCTAATGCATATATTACCTTCGCTACTGCAGTAAACGCAGGCTCCGTTGAGATTATGGGTATACAAGACGAGAGTGAGAACCAATATGTTCGTATCTCGAAAGTAGTATTCAAAGCTACTCCGGATTACAAACGCGATGCTTCTACAGGCGATGACTGGATGGCTCCGGGCGAGCTGGGTACCGTATGTATCCCGAATGGCGCTGTGGCTACCGGCGGTGACCTCTATGAGTTAGTAGGAAAGAACGAAGTAGGCAAGATAGTCTTCGCTACTGTTCCGAACAACAGAATGACTCCGGGTGTTCCGTACCTCTTCCAGGCAACAAGCAACGCAATGAAGTTCTTCTATACCGAAGAAGATGCAGCAGATGATCCGGATAACAGCGGCGCAATGAAGGGTACATTCACTGCTCAGAACCTCACCGATTTGGAGAATGTTTACTACTTCGCAGGTCATGCTCTCTGGGGCTGCTCCGACTTGACGAGTTTGGAGGTTAAAGCTAACCGTGCATGGGTGGTATTAGATGATAATGTTTCGACTATTAGTACTTCTAATCCTGCTCCGGGACGCCGTTACATCACGATGGAGGCTCATGGTCAGAACGCTGCTACAGGCATTGGAAACGTACAGGGTGACGAAGTACAAAGCACCAAGGTTATCATCGACGGTCACCTGTATATCCTCCGCGGCGAGAAGATGTACGACGCAACCGGAAGAATGGTGAAATAAAAGAAAACGGCAAAAAGTACGGCAAAGATTTGCATATGTCGAAAATTTGCCGTACCTTTGCAGCCGAAAATAATAATTAAACAATATGAGTCCGACCTTTTTAAAAGAAAAAGGATATGCGTTCAAGATTTATTCCAATGAGGAAGAGCGAATGCATATTCATGTGGTAAAGGAGGACAAGGAAGCAAAATTTTGGTTAGAGCCCCAAGTGGAAATCGCATACAAAGGTGGCTTTAATCAGCATGAAATAAATAAAATCCAACAAATTGTAGAAATCTATGCAGACTACTTCAAAAGGCAATATCAACTCCACATCGGTGGACGTATTGATGATTAACGATAAAGGCGTTATGATTTCAGTACAAGGACAGGACTATTTCCTTTCCTATAACCGTGTGCCATGGATGCGTGATGCCACAATAAACGAAGTGCTGGATGTGCAAATGAGCGGAAAAAATGCAATCGAGTGGCCTAAATTAGAGGTAGACCTTGAGGTGGACTCTCTCAGACACCCAGAGCGCTATCCGCTTATAATTAAACGCAATGAGTTGGATTATGTTTCTTAAAATTTATTGTAAGCAGTTATGAAAAAGAATTATAATCAACCCCAAACAGAGATTGCTCTCTTCCAGACAGAGGCGCTGTTACAAGGTCTGACCGTTTCTACTAATCCGAGTGGAGGCGGTGGTGGCTCAGCTCACGCTCCGCGCAGAGGCGAGATCATTCCTTAATCGCCATCCGGCGTTCCTAACATCAAAGGCAGCTTCACGGCTGCCTTTGATGGAGTTATAATATAGATGATAGATACAAGTACATTATCTTAATGAGAATAAATGTTACCATATAAACACCTCCTTTCTGTATAAATATATTTGCAAAAGGAGAAAAGTTTACCCTCAAAGAGAAAAAATGAAGAAAAATAACATTTTTTTGAAGAAAGATTTGGTTTGTAACTAAAAAATAGTTACTTTTGCACAAAATTTGTAATATGAGTTCAAAAGACAAACTAATAGCGCGGTTTTTATTATTGCCTTCGGACTTTACATTTGATGAATTAGAAAGACTGCTCAAGTCGTTAGGCTATGTTAAATCCAACAAGGGTAAAACGTCCGGATCGAGAGTGGTGTTCAAAGATGCATACGGACATCCGATAATGCTTCATAAACCCCATCCCGGAAATATAGTCAAGCAGTATGCGTTACGACAAGTATTGGAAGAATTGCAAAATAGAGGATATCTAATTTAATATAACTATGAATACACTAAGTTACAAAGGGTACCTTGGTACTGTGAATTTCTCGGAAAAAGATGCCTGCTTCTATGGTAAAATAGAAGGAATAGATGGTCTGGTTAATTTCGAAGGCGAAAGCGTTCAAGAATTAACAACCGCTTTTCATGAGGCTGTGGACGACTATGTGGCATATTGTTTGGCAGAAGGGATAGAGCCGCATAAGAGTTATTCCGGACAACTTAACATTCGTATTAAACCCGAGACTCATAGTGCGATAGCCACCTTGGCAAGACAAGCAGGAGAGTCTATTAATGCCTTTATCAGCGAAGCATTAGATATGCGCGTGGCAGCTATGCTATAAAGCCAAATCGCATTAATTATCCACCAAAGGCAGCTTCACGGCTGCCTTTGATGGCTTGTAAATCAACGTTCGCACTAACGTGCAAATGCCAAATTAGGAGATGAAATATTTGGAATGTAACTTCGGCACGAAAGTGAAAAATTTGGAACGTAACTTCGGCACGCCCCTACAAGGGAACCCTCCGAACTTACGTTCGCACGTTTGTGCGAAAGACAAGCCATTGCCAATAAAAATACAAATAAATTTGATTTTTAATGCCAAAGTCTTGTGTATTCCAAATTTTTGTTGTAACTTTGCAGGCGGAAAGTCAAAGGAAGAAATCTATGTCTAAAACTGAGGCGGCAAATATAATTCCTGTGTTGCAGCGTTATTTTGCTGGGCAACCGGTTAATAGAGCCTATTTGTTCGGCTCTTTCTCGCGTGGAGAAGAGACGCCGGACAGCGATGTGGATATCTTGGTTGATTTGGATAAGTCGAAGCCGATAGGATTATTCCAATATGTCACTATGAAGTTGGATCTGCAGGACTTGCTGCAACGTGATGTAGATTTGGTAGAACGCGAAGAATTATTGCCCTTTGCGCAAGAGTCAGCTAATAGAGATAAATTACTAATCTATGAGAGAGCATAATAGAGACAAAGAGCGTTTAGAGCATATCTTAGATGCTATCAGCGTCATAGATACCGGTTTGGCTACGTATTCCAAGGAAGAGTTGCTTGATAATAAGCTGCTTTATTATGGCTTAGTAAAGCAAATAGAGATTATCGGCGAGGCCGCCAATTTGCTGACCCATGATTTCAGAGAGACGCATACAGAGGTGAATTGGCGTCCGATTGTAGCTATGCGCAATGTGTTAGTGCATGATTATATCCATATCAGCAAAGACATGTTGTGGGAAACTGTGACTCGCGATATACCAGAGCTCAAGGCGCATATAGAAATCTATTATGAGGAGTTGAAATAAACTCCCATATGCGCGCTATCTATATAAGGTGGCGCGCGTAACGTAAAGCAAAGCAGTTATGGCAGAAAAACTCCAACGCGCTATTGCTATTGCAAGAGAACATTGCGTAGAAAAGCAAATATAACAAGCATTATTATTAACTTAAAACATAAATATTATGACAAACATAATTAATTATTTTGTCTAAATATTTGGATATTTGATTATTTTGTTGTAACTTCGGACTCCGCCTGGCTATATTTGTTCTCGGTCGGCTTAGGCTCCCCGCCAGCCTTCCCTTTCAAAGCCAATTGACTTTTGGCTTCTTCACCAGCCCGAAGTTACGTTCGCGCTAACGTGCAAATGCCAAATTATGCCGCTAAACATTTATAAATACGAGCATTAATAATTTTTTTACCAATTTATTTGGTAATTCAAATTTTTTGTAGTAACTTTGCAGGCGGAAAGGAAAGGAGTATTTATGACAAACGTACCTCAATCTCAACAAGTCGGACTTAATCCGATGCAATTGCATCTAATTAGTATGCTGAACTTCAATAGTTCAGATAGTGCTGTGCTGCGACTGAAAAAGGCCTTAGAACAATTCTACGTTACTGAATTCGAAAACATGAAGGCTGCAATGTTCGCAAGTGGAGAACTGACGGAAGAACAAATAGAGCAAGGAGCCGCTAAACATTTCCGTACGCCATACTAAAATGAATATCGTCCTTGATTCAAATGTCCTGCTACAGGTGGCTTTTACACAGAAGCCGCTTCGTATTGTTTGGGATAAATTGTTAGAAGGTGCCTATACACTATGTGTGACTGAGGATATCTTATATGAATACCAAGAAAAGGTGCTGGATTGTTTCCATAACGAAGAATTGGCTAATTTATTGATAGATGCTTTGCTGAATTGTATATATGTAAGACGGGTTGAGACTTATTTCCGATATAATTATATACAAGCAGATAAAGATGACAACAAGTTTGTGGATTGCGCATTAGCGTGCAATGCACGGTATATTGTGACAGAAGACAAACATTTTGAAGAATTGAAAGCTATTCAGTTTCCGCGAGTAGAGGTAATTAGTCTTCAGGAGTTTGTATCAATATTGAAAAAATAGAGGACAACAAACTTTGGCGGAGATACAACGACATTTATAAATTATTAACTTAAAACATAAATATTATGACAAACAAATTATTTGATTTCTTGCGAATGGGCGGAACAACCAATACCCCCCCCGTTCGCCACAGAATGCGTAGCGTTCTATTGGTTTTAGGACTTGTGCTTGGCAGTGTGAGTGTGTGGGGAGGGACAGGCTCTATTATTTTCGATTTCGAAGCCGATGGAGCTCATCGTTCAAGTGGTAATAATAGTTATGCTGAAGGTCCTCAAGAGTATGTTCAGAACGAAATTGCAATTTCGTGTACCTACATGGACGTGGTAACAACCGGAAGTCCCTTGAATGGTAATGCAAATGCATTGGGTCGTGTTGCGAAGAATAAAACTAATTCTCCAGTACTATTAATTGGTCCGATTGATATGACGGACAAGACCATTACAGAGATTTTATATAAGACTATGGGCGTAGCCGCAATGTCTCAAATCTGCGAGTACTCCACGAACGGAACAAGTTGGAATACCGCTGTGTCGTTGACAACTATGCCCACATCGGCTACTGAAGAAACTTCAGAAACAATAAGTGTAACAGGAACCAGTACCTTTTATGTCAGAATTACCACATCTGTAACCTCATCTACAAGCAGTAATCGTGACTTGCAAATAGATGATGTCACTATATCCTATTCTTATGAAGATGGTGGTACTCCTACATGCGCAACTCCGACATTTAGCCCAGTGGCAGGCGCAGTTGTAAGTGGAACGACCGTTGAATTGAGCACTACAACTGAAGGCGCAACAATTCATTACACAACGAATGGTGTTGATCCGACAACGAGTGATGCAACATATTCAACTCCTATTGAAATTACTTCTGCAACTACAATCAAGGCAATGGCTGTAAAGAGCGGCTTGGATAATAGTAGCGTAGCAACAGCGGCATATACTATTGTAACACCATTAACCACGATGGATGAAATCTTTGCACGGGCTACAGAAGTCGGTGGCACGGCTACAGAGGTAGCTGTTACATTTGATAACTGGGTCGTATCTGGCATCTATACAAATAACAAAAATGTGTTTGTAACGGATGGTACAAAAGGCTTTGTTATTTTTGATGGCGGAGCTTCAATGGGCTTCAATGTTGGCGATGTATTAAGTGGCACAGTTGCTTGTAAAGTTCAATTATATAAGGGCGCTGCAGAGATTACTAATTTGAATAGCTCGACAGACGGCTTAACGGTAACTTCAGGCGGTTCGGCTGCTCTTAACACCAAAACCATTGATCAACTTAGCGCTGTTAACACCGGTGCGCTTGTTACTATTGAGAATCTTTCTTATGATGGCTCTGTCTTCTCTGATGGAGTAAATGAAATTGCTCCGTACAACGGACTTTTCGCCTATACTCTGGTAAGTGGTAATAATTATAATATCACTGGTGTTGTAGGTTATTACAATACTTTGCAAATTATGCCACGTAGTGCAGCTGATATTGATGAGATAGTAGCTGTGGGTGCTCCTGAGGCACCGGTATTCTCTCCGGTTGCCGGCACATATACAGAAGTTCAAAATGTAACACTTTCTTGTGCAACAGATGGCGCAACGATTTATTACACGACAAATGGTGATACTCCGGATGATGGTTCTACTGAGTATACTGGTGCAATCAGTGTAAATGAAGATATGACCATCAAGGCAGTTGCTTACAAGGCCGGTGTAGCGAGTTCAATCGCTTCGGCTGCATATGTTATCAATCTGCCACTGACAACGATGGATGCAATCTTTACAAAAGCGACTGCTGTTGGCGGTACGGCAACTAGTGTAACGGTTGTATTTGATAATTGGGTTGTTTCCGGCGTATCGACAAATGGAAAGAACGTTTATCTGACTGATGGCACTAAGGGCTTGATAATATATGATAATGGAGGCTCAATGGGCTTCAATGTTGGCGATGTATTAAGTGGCACAGTTGCTTGTAAAGTACAATTGTTTAATGGCGCTTCTGAGCTAACAACCTTGAATTCGTCTTCAACCGGTCTAACTATTAATACCGGAGGCGTTATCACTCCGATAGCTAAGACGATTGATGCACTTAGCGGTGTTAACACCGGTGCACCGATTATTGTTAATAATGTGCAGTATAACGGCACAACCCTCTCAGATGGCGTTAATACTATCAAACCGTACAACACGTTGTTCGCGTACGGAAGTGCGTTTGAAACAGATAAGTATTACAATGTAACGGGTATATACGTTCAATATAATACTACTAAGGAAATAGCTCCGCGTAGTGTTGCAGACATTGAGGAAGTGACTCTTGACGATCCTGAGTTGTCGTATACTCCAGCAAGTGTTACACTGACAGTAGGTGACGCATTGAGTGCTCCGACATTTGCTAATCCGCACAGCTTAACGGTAACCTTCTCTGGCAACAATGATGCGGTAGCAACTGTAGATCCTTCAACTGGCGAGATTACTCTTGTAGGCGGTACGGGTACTGCAGTTATTACCGCTCATACCGATGGTAATGCAACCTATTCTGCAGGAAATGCCACATTCACTATTACGGTTAATGCCTATGATCCTCGCAAGAAAGCGACTTTGACATCTTTTGCAATAGGAGGTGTATTTGATGTGGCAGATATGATTTATGCCGCGTACAAAGGTGATGCGGCAAATGCTGTTTATTTTTCCGCTACAGGAGATGAGATGCGTCTGTATAAACCGGCTACCGGTAAGGAAACAGGTGGCTACATTGTAATCAACGCGAAGAAAGGTTGTACTATTGATGAGGTAATTGTTTACAATGGTAGTTCTAAAGCAACAACTATCGGATGTAGCACAACTTCGACTTTAGCAACTTCCGGTGAAACATATGCAAAGAGTGCAAGTGTTTCATTCACAAGTTTGGACGCTACAGTAGTTTATATTGACAATATCGGTAGCGACCGTATGGATATTAAGAAAATTGAAGTATTCTATACCGGTGACGCTGCTGCTGTTGACCACTATGAGTTAGGTGGTACTTATCAAACAGATTTTGAGGTTGGCGACGCATTCAATCACGATGGTCTGGAGGTTTATATGGCTTTCGATGCAGGTGGCACAGAGAAAATTGACCTCACTACAGGTTGTACATTCTCCGAACCGGATATGACAGTTGCAGGAACTCCAACAGTAGAGATTAGCTTTGCTGGTGGTGTGATTACAAGTTATGACATTACCGTTGCTGCAAGCGCACTGCTTGATCCGGAGTTATCTTATGATCCGACAAGTGTTACATTGACGCAAGGTGATGCTTTGTCCGCTCCGACATTGAATAACCCGCACACTTTGGATTTGACCTTCAGCTCCAATAAGCCGGCTGTTGCTACGGTAGATCCTTCAACTGGCGAGATTACTCTTGTAGGCGGAACGGGAACAGCTGTCATTACCGCATCGTTCGCAGGTGACGCAACCTACCAAGCAGGAAATGCTACTTTCACGATTACCGTTAATGAGCCTGTTGAAGACTTGACAGGTACTTGGGAATTAGCAACTTCTGTTGCCGCAGGTGATAGAATCATCATTGCAAGTATTGCTGATGCTGGTGCTGTTACTACTATGGGTGCTCAAAATGGAAACAACCGTTCAGGTGTTGCAAGTACTGTTGCCGGAACTGAATTGACTCCTGCAGCCGGTTCTAAGTCGGTTACCCTTGTTGACGCCGGTGACGGAAAATTCGCACTCCAACTCAATAATGGAAGTTATCTCTACGCAGCTTCGAATACTAATAACTATTTGAAGGAAACCGCTGCTTATGCGGAGAATAATAACGCAAAATGGACTATCTCTATTGATGGTGAGGGCGTAGCAACGATTACAGCTCAAGGAACTAATAGTCATAACCTGATGCGTTACAACCCGAATAGTGGTAGCCCGTTGTTTAATTGCTATACTTCTAGTTCGACAACCGGAACGCTTGTAACAATCTATAAGAAAGCTACTCCTGCTAAGGACGTCATTCGTGGCGATTTGAGCGCGGGCAAATGGGGAACGATTTGTCCGAAACAGACGGTAGAGAATGTAGAAGGCGCATCATTCTATCAGATCACTTATCTGGAGGAACAAAACAACCTGCCGTACAATGTAGTATTTGACCAGATAGAGGGAACAACTCTGACAGCCGGACAACCATACTTCTTCATCGCTGAGGGCGAAGAGATCAAGGGTATTAAGACAGGCGCAGAGTTGGATGCTGCAGATCCTGCTGGTGTGAACGGTTTCTATGGATATATCGGTACAAGTTCTTTGGCTCTTACGAATATCCATACAGAATATACACCGGGAGAAGATAATACTTTCGTTATCTATAATAACTCCGTATTCCGTATCAACTCGGCAACCAATCTGAAGAGCGAACGTTGCTACATCAATATAAATGCTACGGAGCCGACACGTACACCGAGTTCGGCAAGTCCGGTTCGCCGCCGTATTGTAATGGGCGTTCAGAACACCAATGCCGCAACCGGAATGGACGAACTGAACGCTTCTGAGGCTCCTCGCAAGATGATCATTGACGGCAAGATGTATATCCTCCGCGGAGAGAAGATGTATAACGCTAACGGTCAGTTGGTAAAATAAAAGAAAACGGCAAAGTACGGCAAAGATTTCTTATTTGACAAGCAAAACGATTATTTTTCGGAGAAAATCTTGCATATGTCAAAAAATTGCCGTACCTTTGCAGCCGAAAAGAAAATTCGATAAGTTATGCCCAAGGTACTGCTCTATACAACTGCAAAAATCGTCTGGACATTCTTGTTCTACGGAACGGACGTTAACGAAAATCGAGCACACGTGCATGTCGGCAAAAAAGGGACTCAGGAATTTGCAAAGATTTGGTTAGAACCCAAAGTCGAATTAGCAAAAGAAGGAGACTTGACGGAGGCACAGCTAAAGCAGTTGTTGAAGATAGTAGAAGAAAATAAAGAAAAGTTGCTCAAACAATGGCGAGTTTTCAAAAAGGGCGGAAACGTAAGGATAATTAAAATCAATAAATAATATGGCACAGATAGAAGGATATTGGGATGTTAAACCCGCAATAAGCAAGGTTACGTTCCCTGCAAGAGGGAAGTTTCAAGTAGTGCTTAAGGATGGCAGGCAGATCACAATGCCCATTTCGGCATTCCCGTCCATTAAGAAAGTGCCTGTGCACAGACGCAAGAACTGGTATTTGATGGGCGGTGGTTTCACTTGGGATGAATGTCCTGAAGT
Organism: uncultured Bacteroidales bacterium; assembly: GCA_937910305.1. Taxonomy (GTDB): domain Bacteria; phylum Bacteroidota; class Bacteroidia; order Bacteroidales; family Paludibacteraceae; genus Colicola. Next base: position 32,307 of record CALEPS010000147.1, read on the forward strand.
GATACACGTTGAGCAGATATTAGGCAACTATGCACAATATAGTCATGAAAGAGGATAACAACGTTATGAAAAAGAAAGAATATATTAAGCCTGTAGTTGAGTTGACACAGTTGATGGTCAATTCTATCATCTTGGTCGGAAGCGGAAACGTGAATTTAGGCGGCGGTGGCGACATCGATCCGGATTAACCCCTTCCGCATTACGTAGCACACACCGGCCCTGTCAGAAATTGGCAGGGCCGGTGTGTGTTTAGTTACTCAAAATACCTCAAAGAGCAAAAAAATGCAGAAAGTGTTCACAAAATTTGCGAATACCAAAAAAATGTTGTACCTTTGCGGCGATGATGTAACCGGGAACGAACGGTACGGTGACGTACGTAATGGTAACGACATGGTAACGACATGGTAACGAGAATGAGTGCTAAATGAGTGCTAAACGAGTCGTAAATGAGTGCTGAAAGTGCACCGGGCGAGATACAAAAACAGGCAACCGATTTGGTTGCCTGTTTTTGTTTGTGGGTTGGCTAGACGGCTAGTATTCCAGTAATCTAGTTCTTTTACGGGCGACTTATTCAGCCGGCTCGGCAGGCAGTTCAGCCGCAGGCGCCGGAGCAGCAGGTTCGTCCACTACGATAGCAGACTCTTCGCTGGTAGCAGCTTTCTGACCGACGTTGAATCCCACAGCAGCGATGCTGAAGACCACGATAAGCGCGATAATCGTCCATGTGGCTTTCTCCAGAAAGTCAGCCGTTTTCGGCGCACCCATTACCTGGTTGCCGCTTGCAAAACCGGCAGCCAAGCCTCCGCCCTTGCTATTCTGTACCAACACCAAAAGGGTCAGCAGGATAGCGGCGATAACAATGAGGACTGTAATAAAAATGTACATAGTTATTAAAATTTACGATTTGCATATTTACGATTTACGATTTATTTGGCCATTGATTTATTTAGTCCAATGACCGAATCTCGCGAAATCGGGTGCAAAAGTACAACAATTTTTTCAAATATGCAAATATTTCGGCAAATTATTTGCGTATTCAAATTTTTTGTAGTACTTTTGCATGACATTTTGGCAGTATTGATATGACAGCGCAAGAATTATTGGGAATCAAACAGCGTTTCAGCATCATCGGTCAAAGTCCGTTGCTGAACCGCGACATAGAAATCGCCGTTCAGGTGGCGCGCACCGATCTGAGTGTGCTCGTTACCGGTGAGTCCGGCGTGGGAAAGGAACATTTCCCGAAGATCATTCATGCTTATTCTTCCCGCAAACACGGACCGTACTTCGCCGTGAACTGCGGCGCCATCCCCGAAGGGACGATAGACAGCGAGCTGTTCGGTCATGAGAAAGGTGCGTTTACCGATGCCAAGAGCGAACACAAAGGTTATTTCGAGATCGCCGACAAAGGAACGCTCTTTCTGGACGAAGTGGGCGAGTTGCCTCTTCAGACCCAGGTTCGGCTGCTGCGTGTGCTGGAGACGGGCGAGTTCATGCGGATGGGTTCGAGCAAAGTGCAGAAGACCAACGTACGCGTGGTAGCTGCCACGAACCTGAACATGCGCCAGGCGATAGATGACGGCCGGTTCCGCGAGGACCTCTATTATCGTCTGAACACCGTCGAGATCCGCGTGCCCGCTTTGCGCGAGCGCAAGGAGGATATACCATTGCTGTTCCGCAAGTTCGCGAACGATTTCTGTACGCGGTATCAGATGCCGCCTTTGTCGCTTAACGAAGAAGCGACACGGCTGTTGCAGAACAGCTACTGGCGCGGCAACATCCGCCAGCTCAAGAACCTGGCGGAGCAGATAGCGGTTATCGAGATGGACCACCAGATCAATGCGGAGACCCTCTTGCGGTACCTGCCCAGAGAGGAGAACCAGCAAGGTATCGTACTCCGTACGCCAACCCAGGAGGGCGGCAAAGACTACTCGCACGAGATAGGCATCCTCTATAACCTGGTGATGCAGAACAAGAAAGATCTGGAGGAGTTGAAAGAGCTTCTGACCGGTGACGGGTTACGGGTGACGGGTTACCGGGAGAACCAGCAAGAAGCGGCTCCAACCATCACCCTCTCGCAGCCGGAGAGCGCATCGCGCAAGCCGATAGAGGCGGAGGATATAGAGGGCGCCAGCCTGCGTGTGGAGGACAGCGAGAAAGAGCTGATCCGCCGCGCATTGGAACTGACCAAAGGCAACCGCAAAGAGGCGGCAGTGCGGCTCGGCGTGTCCGAGCGGACGCTGTACCGAAAAATTAAAGAATATGGATTATAAGACCGCTTCGCTGACAGAGTACAGACCGGCTTCGCCTGACAGAAGACAGACCGGATTACACAGCCTATTCCTGATAGGTATGTGCTCTGTATTCTGTATTCTGTGCGGCTGCTCGATCAGTTACAAGTTCAACGGAGCGAACATCAATTACCAGACGACCCATTCGATCTCCATAGCCGATTTTCCGAACAATGCCGCCATGGTCAATCCGACGCTCAGCAACCTTCTCTCCGAATCCATCCGGGATATCTACCGGAGGCAGACACGTCTGGAGGTGATGAACAAAGGCGGAGACCTGGAGCTGGAAGGCGAGATAGTAGGGTATGATATCACCCAGGGCGCTATCTCCGCCAACAGTTATGCTTCGGAGAGCAAACTGACGATCCGCGTGACCGTCCATTTTATCAATAACATCTATCCCGAAGAGTCGTTCGACAAGACCTATTCGGCTTACCAGACCTTCGACGCCAGCCGGCTGCTGACCGACGTGCAGGATGAGTTATGCAATATCATCGTTACGGAGATCACGGAGAATATATACAACGACACGGTGGCGAAGTGGTAGAGGGCGAAGCCCTAAGCCATTCGGATAGCGTTTATACCCTTCGGGGTAATGGCTCCCCTGCCAACGTGCTTTTGCGTACCCCTTCGCAAAAGAACGACCCCGAGAGGGTATAAACTACATCTCCGCCGATGCGGAGGGCTTCGAACGAAAAAAAAAGAAGAAGAGATGAGATACTTTAGAATTTTAGCAATCATGCTGGTGGCAATAGCCGGAGCAAGTTGCGTGACGCAGAAACAGATGACGTATATGCGCGATGCGGATGCGGCGAAAGCCGATACGCTGAACAAGCAGTTTACCGCGCAGACGGAAGCTATCATCCGCAGCGGCGACGCGCTGACGATCTTTGTTTCCGCCCTGGATGCTGAGGCTGTGACGCCGTACAACCTGCCAACCGTGACATATGCCACTCCCGGCACGGAGAAGATACAGACGACCCCGACGCTGCAATACTATATAGTAGATGAAGAGGGTAATATACAGATGCCGGTACTGGGCGATATACACGTAGCGGGGTTGAAACGCACCGAAGTGGCACGACTGATAAAGACGAAACTGGAGCAGCAGGTGATGAATCCGCTGGTTCAGGTGTCTCTGGTGAACGCCAAAGTGTCGGTGCTGGGCGAGGTAGCCAGACCCGGTCAGGTGCCGATGACAACAGGCAGGCTGACGATCCTTGAAGCCCTGGCTGCAGCGGGCGACATGACCCCCTTCGGCAAACGGGACAACGTATTGGTGACCCGTGAGATAGACGGCAAAGTGGAGATGGCGCGTGTGGACCTGCGCCGCGCGGATCTGGTGAACTCACCGTACTATTATCTCCAGCAGAACGACGTGGTCTATGTCTCGCCGAACAAAGTAAGAGCGGTGAGCAGCGCCAACGCGGGGTTGTGGCTGAGTATGGTAAGTACCGTAGCAAGCGCAGCAACCGTGATCGTAACCGTAGTGAATGTAGCAAGACCGTCAGGAAAATAAACAGTTGACCCGACAACCGGAAAAATAAGATTATGGAAACGAAGAATAACGAGATAGATATCCGTAAGATTTTCCGCATAGTGGCTGAACACTGGTGGTGGTTTGCCGTGTGCGTGACTTTTTTTGTGCTGCTGGGCGTAGCGTATTATTTGCGTAAAGCCCCCCAGTGGACCACAGACGCAAGCGTGGCATTGCGCCAGAAAGAAGGATCCGGCACATCGATGGATGCGCTGTCGATGCTGGGTCTCTCCGGAAACCGAGCAGCCGATGACGAAGTGGTGGTTCTCTCTTCGCGCGGGTTGATGTACCAAGCTATTGACGCCCTGAACCTATGGGACGAGCCCTCCAAACGCGGAGGATGGCGATGGGAAGGCGAGTTCCGCAATCCGGCGCTGACCATCGACTATCTGGCGCTGACGGAAGATGCACAGAGCAGACCGTTCATAGTGACAGTGAGACCGACGAAAAAAGGCTACAAGGTCAAGACGAAGATGGGCTTCTTCCGCCGTTCGTCCACCCGTGTGGCAGATCTGGGCGAACCGATAGAGACAGGCGTGGGTACAATCCGTATCCATGCGAACCGGGTGCTGAACCCGGATACGACCTATCGCGTGGCTCACTCGCGCCGCGAACTGGTGGTAGCCAGATACAGGAAGAAGCTGAATGTCTCGCTGCATAAGAAAGAATCGAATATCATCCATCTCTCTACCCAATCGCCTGTGCCGGAGCGCGACAAGGTGCTGCTGTACCAACTGATCGAGCAATATAACCTGAACGCGATTGTGGATAAGAACATGCTGGCAACCAACACAGCGGCGTTCATTGACGAGCGGCTCGCCATCATCACCAAAGAGTTAGGCGAGGCGGAGGAAGCTGTATCGGATTACAAACAGCAGAACAACATAGCCGATATCAGCACGCAGGCGAATCTGTTCTTGCATGCCAGCAGCTCCGAGCAGCGCGCCATGGCGGAGATAGAGACCCAGCTGAGCCTGGTGGAGTATATTGATGAGTTCCTGCGTGACGAGACCAAGCGCAACAGCCTCATTCCTTCGAATATAGGTCTGACGGATGCTTCGCTTGCGAGCGGTCTGACGGAGTATAACACGCTGCAACTGCAACGGATGCGTATCCTGCGGACAGCAACGGAGGACAACCCCGTGATCGAGCAGATGAACGCACAGCTGGCGTCCATGAGGGCGAATATCATCGAGACGATCGGTTCCGTCCGCGAGAGCCTGAAGATCCGCCAGCGCAACCTGCAGGCGCAGGATACCAAATTCAACCGCAAGATCAAGGACGCTCCGGAGCAGCAGCGCGATTACATGCGAGTGGTCCGCCAGCAGCAGATCAAGGAACGGCTGTATGTGTTCCTCTATGAGAAACGCGAAGAGAACGCGCTGATGCTGGCGGCTACGGCTACGCCTGCCAAGATACTGGATATGCCGCAACGCGACGTGCGCAGCCAGAGCCCGAAACTGAACAAACTGATGTTGGTATGTATCATCCTGGGATTGCTGCTGCCTGCCGCGGTATTGTATCTCATGGTGCTTCTCAACGACACGATTGATGACACCAAAGAGTACGAACGGCGGATCAAAGCACCGCTGCTGGGTCAGTTGGTGCAGAACTCCCGCAACGCCCATATAGCTATCCATGAGGGCGAATCCACCGTCTCTGCAGAGCTCTTCCGGCTGATACGGACCAACCTGAGGTTCGTGTTGCCCGCTGAGACAAAGAACCCGGTGATTCTGGTGACCAGCTGCATCAACGGCGAAGGCAAATCCTATGTGTCAAGCAACACCGCTCTGTCGCTGGCTATACTGGGTAAGAAAGTGGTGCTGGTAGGTATGGATATCCGCAAACCGATGCTGGCAACCTATTTCGGACTAAGAGACAAAGGTCACCTGACGGATTATCTGGCGGAACCGGAAGTAGCGATAGAGGATATCATCGTACCGAGCGGCGAGCATAAGAACCTCGACCTGATCCCTTGCGGCACTATTCCTCCCAATCCGGCGGAGTTGTTGCAGACGGAGCGCGTGGAAGAGCTGTTCGCCGAACTGCGCAAACGGTATGACTATATCATCGTGGATACCGCTCCGGTGGCTCTCGTGAGCGACACCTATCATCTGGACCGCATTGCCGATATGACTATCTTCGTCAGCCGGTACAAATATACACCGGCGGATATGGTTGACTATATCAACCAGATGATCGAGAACAAGCGAATGCATAATGTAGCCTGCGTGCTGAACGGAATCAAAGGTCTCCGCGCCGGTTACGGCTACGGAGCCCGGAAATCGTAAATGACCAAATTGTAAATGGTTAAATTGTAAATATCGTGGTTGTTTGTGTAGCAGAGAAACCGTCGGTAGGCGCATACATCGCCAATGTGTTAGGCGCCAAACAGCGCAAAGACGGCTATTTTGAAGGGAACGGGTACCAAGTGACCTGGACCTTCGGCCATCTGTGCGCCCTGCTCGACCCGCAGGAATATACGGACCAATGGAAAGCCTGGAGCCTCAGTTCGCTGCCGATGATCCCGCAGCGTTTCTCTATCAAAGTGTCGGGTGACGAGGGCGTGCACAAGCAGTTCAACGTAATCAAATCGCTGATTGACCAAGCCGACGAGGTGATCAACTGCGGTGATGCGGGCCAGGAGGGAGAGCTGATCCAGCGGTGGGTCTATCAGCAGGCAGGATGCCGGTGTCCGGTGAAACGACTGTGGGTCAATTCGCTGACGGAAGAGGCGATCCGCGAGGGCTTCAAAGCACTGAAAGACCAATCGGAATACCAGCATCTGTATGAAGCCGGGCTGATGCGCGCCATAGGGGACTGGCTGCTGGGTATGAACGCCACACGCGCGTACACTATCAGATACGCACGCGGAAGCGGCAAGAACCGGCAGGTGCTGTCCGTGGGACGGGTGCAGACACCCACGCTCGCTCTGGTTGTCAAGAGACAGGCGGAGATAGAGAATTTCAAACCCCGCACCTATTGGGAACTGAAAACGGTTTACCGCGACACACTCTTCAATGCCCAACTGCCGGCAGAAGAGGATGAGTATGCCATCACCTCCGAGGAACAGGGACAGGCACTGGTGGACAGCATCAAGGATCTGCCACTCGTGATAACCTCCGTAGAGAAGAAGAAAGGCGTGGAGAACGCGCCGAAGTTATACGACCTGACCTCCCTTCAGGTGGATTGCAACAAGAAATTCGGTTTCTCCGCCGAGCAGACGCTGCAGTTGATCCAGTCGCTGTATGAGAAACGGCTGACCACCTATCCGCGTGTGGACACCACCTATCTGAGCGATGACCTCTATCCCAAAGTGCCGGGTACGCTGGCGGGAATAAAGGATTATTTCCCTGCCGTAGCGCCGTTGCTGGGCTTGAAGGCTGACGGCAAAAAAGGAGCAGGATCCCTGCCCAAATCCAAGAAGGTGTTTGACAACAAGAAAGTGACCGACCACCACGCTATCATTCCTACGGGCCAGCGTCCGGAGGCAATGACGGCAGAGGAGAAGAAAGTGTATGATCTGGTGGCGATGCATTTTATCGCGGTGTTCTACCCCGAATGCGAGGTGAGCAACACAACGGTGCTGGCGAAGGCGGGGGAGATTGACTTCAAGGTCACCGGCCGCGAAGTGCTGAAACCGGGATGGCGGGTGGTCTTTGCAAACCTCACCCCGACCCTCTCCCAAGGAGAGGGAGAGGATAGCCAGGATTCTCCGGATAGTCCGGATTCTCCAGACACCCCAAATTCCCTGCCGGCATTCGTAAAAGGGGAGAGCGGACCTCACGAACCGTTGCTGAAAGAGAAAACGACCACTCCGCCCAAATACTATACGGAAGCCACTTTGCTCCGCGCTATGGAGACAGCGGGCAAGACGGTAGAGAACGACGAACTGCGCGAAGCGATGAAGGAGAACGGTATCGGCCGTCCTTCCACCCGCGCGGCAATCATAGAGAAACTGTACCAGCGCAAGTATATCGAGAAACAGGGTAGCAAATCTATCCGGGCTACAGCCGTAGGTATCGATCTGATCCATACGATTATCTCTCCCTTGCTGAAATCCGCCGAACTGACCGGCTTATGGGAGAAGAAACTGCGCGAGATCGAACGCGGGGAATATACCGCACAGCAGTTCCTTGCCGAACTGAAAGAGATGACATCCGGAGTCGTGCGTGATGTAAAAACGAACAAAGCCGGTATGTTATGCCCCG
>CALEPS010000148.1 GCA_937910305.1 uncultured Bacteroidales bacterium
TGGCAATGCGTCTATGAGTCCAACCGCTGGAAGAAATGGCTGCACGGCGAGGAAGTAGGCAAGGATCTCAAAGACTGTACGCCTGATCGTCAGTTATGGCTGGTGAAGACCGGTTGCCGCTACATCTGGCAGAAGCCGGAGGCGCTGGTGGCACGGCAGATGCTGTATGACAACCTGGAGCGGCTGGGCATCCAAGCCGAGGAGGTGGTGCTGATGCGTATCGAGCATAACATGGACAAATACTACAACGCATTCAATATTGTCAACCTGAATGACTATCTGAAATGAAACGCAGATTCTACATCTTCGCGCTCGCGCTCGCGTCCTTATTGTTAATGGGCGCGTGCGGGTGCGAAAATACGAGCCGCCAGACAGAGCCTACTCCGGTAGAACAGCCGGACCTGTCCCTCATTACCCAGTCTGTACCCGTGACGGACAACTGGGTCTGGAGCGGCAAGCCGCAGATCACCGTGCATATAGAGAACCAGAATGCCGCTGCCGTTAAAGTGGGCGTGAAGGTCAAAATCAGTACGGATAAGAAAGTGGCGGTAACAGAGTTGCTGGACAGCGTGGAGATCGCCGGAAAAGGCAAGGTGGATCATATCATGACCTCTCCGGAAGATATGGAGCCGGGGTTCTATCGCGCCGTATGTTTCGTGAACGGCAAGAACGCACGCTCGTTCATCTTCGGTATCGATCCTTTCCAAATCGTCTCGGAGCCGGATATGCAACCGGACTTTGACCAGTTCTGGCAAGCCGCGAAAGACCAGTTGGCGGGCGTGGAGATGGGTGCCAAACTGATTGAGATCGAGTCGAAGAGCAGCGCGGCGCGAAAGGTGTATCTCGTGGAGTTTTATTCCGTTCCGGATGGGTTGAGTGGCGAGCCGGTGAAGATACGCGGCTATTACTGCGAACCTCAGGACGGTCAGAAACATCCGGTGATCCTGCATTTCTATGGCTATGATACCGCAGGCAGCAAAGCAAAATGCGAATGTCCGTCCGGCGGATCGTCCCAGTATGCCGAGTTCTATCTCTCGCACCGCGGGCAATACTTGAACAACCGTCCCGCTTCTACCGGAAACCCGGGAGTGGAGGAGGACTGTATCAATATCTACGACTCCGACTGGTTCGCATATCATTTCGGCGACAAGGATAGTTATTACTACCGCGGCGCCTTTATGGATGCAGTACAGGCGGTGCGGTTTATGGCTACCCGCGAGACAAGCGACATGACGAAACTCTATGCCGAAGGGTCGAGCCAGGGTGGTGCGCTGACCTATGCCGCTGCGGCTTTGAGCGGATATCCTTTCTCCGCTATCGCTGCCAATGTGGCTTTCATGGGAGACTATGCGGATGCCTGGGACATAGGCGGTCTGGCGATAGAGACAGCCAAGCGGTGCCAGGGATCGAGGACAAAGGAAGAGGTGCTGACATTCCTCTCTTATTTCGACACAAAGAATCTGGCGACAAAGATATCCTGCCCCGTAATGGCAAGCAGCGGATTGCAGGACGGCGTCTGCCCTCCGAGGACAAACGTAGTGCCGTTCAATAATCTGAAAACACCGGAGGACCGGAAGGAATATATCTTCGGTCCGGAAATGGGACACGACTATCCGAAGGGCTGGAGCCCGGTTGCGTTCTTTAAAAAATACATGTAATTATGAAGACATTTGATATTATCGCCTTGGGCGAACTGAATGTGGATCTAATCCTCAATAACATAGAGGGTTTTCCCGAAGTGGGCAAAGAGAAATTCGCCAAACAAATGACGCTGACGCTGGGTAGTTCGACGGCTATTTTTGCTGCGAACGCTGCGGCACTTGGCGCCAGAGTGGCATTCTGCGGCATGATCGGAAACGATAGCTTCGGAGACCTGGTAGAGAGTTCTTTGCGGGCGAAAGGCGTGGACACGCGCTATCTGATCCGCCAGGACAAGTACGCTACAGGCGCTACGATATGCATGAGTTACGATGAAGACCGCGCGAACCTGACATACCAGGGAGCGATGGACTACATGGGACTGGAGGACATCAATCCGGAGATATTCAAAGAGACCAAACATATCCATATCTCCTCTATCTACATGCAGAGCGGCGTTAAACGGGATCTGATGAAGATTCTGGAGCTATGCAAAGAGAACGGCGTCACCGTTTCGCTGGACAGCCAGTGGGATCCGACAGAGCAGTGGGATCTGGATTACAGACAAGTCCTGCCGCTCCTGACGGTATTCATGCCTAATGAGACCGAGTTGAAGTTCCTTACACGCAGCGAGACCGTGGAAGAGGCGATTGAGAAGATACGTCCATACACCAACGCTGCCGTCATCAAATGCGGTAGCAAAGGCTCTATACTCATACGCAAAGGCCAACCGAACCGCAAACAGGCGGCTCTGCTCAACGAGCACGTGGTGGACTGTATCGGCGCCGGGGACTCGTTCAACAGCGGATTTATCACACGTCTGGCTGCCGGGGATGCGCTGGATAAATGCCAGGAGTACGGCAACATGACCGGCGCAGTCAATACGACCGCAGCCGGAGGAACAACGGCGTTCACATGCCGCGAGGACGTGGAGCGCATCGGGCGCGAACGCTTCGGCTGGGAGTAAAATAGTACATGGTAAATGACCAGATGGTAAATGACACGATGAAGAAAAGGATTTTTCATATAATGCTGCTTGCTGCGCTGGCGTTGAATGCGTCAGCGGCTGCGTGGTATGTGCGGACGGACGGCTTTGACGGCGACGACGGCAAGACGTGGGAGACGGCGCAGGAGACGATCCGGCTGGGTATTGACAACTGCAAACCGGGAGACACCTTGTTTGTGGAAGAAGGCGTATATCATGAAGGAATCATTCTGAAAGACGGCGTAACAATACTTGGAGGCTGTACCGCCTATGAACCGTGGAGCCGGAATCGCGACCATAAAGCCAAAACCATTCTAGATGGAACAGGCCTCGGCACGCGCCTCGTCTCCTGTGAATCCGATTGCTTGCTACCTACCTATATTGAGAACTTCGTACTCCAGAACGCACGCCATAACCAACGCGGCGGAGGAGCATGGCTGCGCGGCAAAGTGCTGATGCGCTATTGTGTCATCCGCGGATGCAGCGGACTACAATGCGGCGGTGTGCTTATCAAAGGTAACCTGCCGGAGGCGTCAGCGCTGGGTGCCCAACTCGAGGAATGTCTCATTCATAACTGCTCCGCTACGGGGCATGAATGGCCGGATGCAGGAGGGGTGGCTAATTTCGATGGCACACTCACTCATTGCACCATCGCCAATAACTACGGCGACCGCTACGGAGGCATTCATTCGGAGAGCTCCGTCTTTGCCTGCACGATGTGGGGCAACAAAAACGAATACGGCTTCGTCGATCCCGCCAATTATGTCTCGGACGAGAGTACTTCCGGGCTCAGCCGGGCGGACGAGGGATTCGAGAGTCATTTCTTCGAGCAGCCTTGGTTGAACCCAAACAACGAAGCGGAAGACGGACCGCATTTCCGCGATCCCGCTACGTTCGCAGGAGTGCCTGTAACGGAAGCCGAAGAGGCAATCATGCAGGCGGCGGACTACACGACAGGCGCTCCCACACATCGGATTGCTTCGATGAAACCGGCGTCGCCCAGAAACTACGAACCGCAGATAGAACCCGTTCCTTACCCCTGCGAATATACCATCCCTTCGTATATCGCCCACCGCATCGACTCCACAGCACCGCTGCAACCCAAAGAAGACCCATACTGCATCGTCGCTACCCTCAACGGAGACCCCAAAACACGGATGGCATTCTGCTGGTTCACCAACGAAGGAGTGAATGAAGGAAAAGTAGAGGTAATCCCGACGGTCAACCGACGGTCAACCGACAGTCACACCCAACGTACATACAACGCTCACACAACTACCACCGTTCCGCTACACTATGCCATCTCCACTTCCGGCATTCTCACCAAGGCGAAGCTGGACAAGAACACAGCCTTCCGGTATGTGGTTCACAAAGCGATAGCTACAGACCTCCAACCGGGCACCGACTACCTCTATCGTGTGGGATACGAAGACCATTGGAGCGAGTACCGCCATTTCCGTACGGCGGACGAGAACGAGGGGGAGTTCTCCTTCGTCTATATGACCGACAGCCATATCCAAAACCGGGAATATATCGACGAAGCGCGGCTGTGCGCAGAGGCGGTGGCTAAGAATGAGAAGAACGCGCGCTTCTGCGTCTTCCCCGGAGATTTCGTGGACACGGGAACGGAGAACAACAGCGAATGGGAATGGGAGCGATGGTTCGAGGAGGCGATGAAGCCTGTCCTGATGCAGATGCCGCTTGTCCCCACGGACGGAAACCACGACGACAGTCCGCTGCTGAATTATTCATACCATTTCAACACCGACTCCTCTTTCAATTCCGTGACCGGGGTCCGTCCGCAGTTTAGCGGCATCAACTATAGTTTCACTTACGGCGACATGCTGCTGATTGCTTTCTCGATGCAGGATTTCTGGCGGGGCGGATATGATTATACGGCAGAGACATCCGAATATCTCACCCGTGATCTGGGCGGTTGGTTCAGGCAACAGGTGCAATCCCACCCGGAGGCGGAATGGCGTGTGGGACTGGTACACAAGAATCTCTTCTCCGGCTCGGACCACCAGCGAGACAAAGAGACACCGCTCATGCGCGCTACCATGCTGCCCGTGATGAAGGAATGCCGTATGGATCTGGTGCTGCAGGGACATGACCATACATACGAAGTCATAGGGCCTGTAGATCCCGACACGCGCAAACCTATCCTGTCGGCGATCAGCGGAGACACATACAATGTCAAGGACGGAACGCTCTATTTCATCGGGGCTACATGCGGAGCCAAACGCTATACGCCGCTCACCCGCGAGGAGATGGAGGCATCGAAACATATTCATAAGGTAGAGAACTATTACGACCTCTTCACGGGGCTTTTTACCCAACCCGGAGCACCCTCTTATACCCGTGTTACGGTTAAAAAAGACCACCTTCTCTTGGAATCCTTCAAAGTGCAGGAGAATGGAAAAATAGAATTGTTTAACACCCTTAAAATAACACACTGATATGAAGAAATTCTACTATTTGCTATTAGCAACTATCATGTCGTTGGGCATGTATGCCTCCACGCTGGATCTTGATCCGGCAGTTGTACTGGCGGACACGATGTATGAAGCAGCAGATTATACAGTGCCTTCGTACACGGAATTTATCATTGCGAAAATTGCCGCAAGGAATACTCCCACACAAGAGAATCTCCGGGACTTGGTAAAAAAAGTAACTGGCTTACAACCGAAGCAAATGCCATATAACATGGTGGCCACCATCAATGGGGATCCGCATACCCAAATGGGATTTGCATGGTTCACAAATGATAGTATTTTTGATGGCGAGTTGCAAATCATCGCCAAAGCGGATGCGACAGCGTCGGATTTCGAGGGGGAGGGTGTGATTACGGTTCCTGCTGCTGCGCAACGGACAAAGAAGGCATTGCGGTATGTTGGCCAGTGTTCGTATATCTATAAAAAAGCAGAACTGAAAGCCGGTACCAAATACTTTTATGTCAGCCATAAAGCTTTGGCGACCAACCTCACGCCGGGTACTATATATAGTTGGCGTGTAGGGCATGCCGGTTATTGGAGCGATATAGCGCAGTTCCGTACGGAAGAAGAGCAGCAGGGGGAGTACTCCTTCCTGCTGATGAGCGATAGCCATATCATGGACAAACAATATGTGGACGAGGCGCGCCGTTGTGCTCTGGCGGCTGTGAAAACTGTGCCGGAAGCGCGTTTCTGCTGTTTCCCCGGTGATTTTGTAGAAGATGGCACACTGGCTAATAGTGAGTGGGAGTGGGAGAGATGGTTCGAAGAGGCAATGGAGCCGGTGATCAAAAAGATGCCGATTGTACCGACTGACGGGAACCACGACGATAGTCCGTTAATCAACTATACATACCATTTCAATACCGATAATTATTTCAATATGGCGGTCACTGACAAACCGCAGTTTGAGGGTATAACCTATAGTTTTGTGTACGGAGATGTGTTGTTCCTGGTGTTCTCGATGCAGGATTTCTGGCGTGAGTCCTATGACGAGAAATACAAATCATGGTCGGTCTATCTGACGGATCATGTTAGTTATTGGTTCCGTACGCAGTGTCATGACAATCCTGACACCAAATACCGTGTTTCGCTGGCGCACTTCAATCTGTTCTCCGGTTCGGATCACTCTACGGATGTGGAGCCCCCGTTGTTCCGTAAATGTATGTTGCCTACGATGAAAGAGTGCGAGATCGACGTTGCTCTGCAGGGGCACGACCACACGTATGAAGTAATAGGTCCGGTGGATCCGGATAACATGACGCCTATTATGGAGGCTATCAGTGACCGGGAGCAGGTCGCCATTGACAACAGCAAGAATGTAACGGGCTATAAGAATGGTACGTATTGCACAGACGATGGCACCTTCTATTTCATTGGCGCCACCTGCGGACATAA
>CALEPS010000149.1 GCA_937910305.1 uncultured Bacteroidales bacterium
TGCTATCTATCCCTAAAAGAAGTAGAGAACTTCTACTTTTTTCAAAAATTCCGCTCAAAAACTTGCGTATGTGCAATTTTTGTTGTAATTTTGTACCCGAAAATAATAAATTTTTCATGAAACGCTTTATTTTGGGATTGTTGGTAACTGCTCTGACGGGCATTTACTGTGTTCCTGCGTACGGTTGGGGACAGGAAGGACACCGTATCATCGCTAAGATCGCATACGACCACCTCAAATGCCGCACACGCAAGAAAGTGGACAAGATCATCGGCGAAAGAGGCATGATCTATTGGGCGAACTGGGCGGACGAGATCAAGAGCGATAACATCTACCCGCAGAGTATCAAGGACGGATGGCATTTCCAGGACCTGAACGCCGGCATGAGCGACAGTCTCGTCGCCGACGCACTGACCCATTACCCTGCCGAGGGAGGAAACCTCTTCCGCGCACTGGACAGCCTGGAGATAGAGATGGCAGGAGAGAAAGTGCTGCCTCTCAACGAGAACCACATACTCCGTTTTATCATCCATCTCAACGGAGACCGCTACTGCCCGATGCATATCGCACACATGGACGACAAAGGCGGAAACACCGTGCGTATGAAATGGTTCGGACGAGACACCAACCTGCATGCCGTATGGGACTCCAAGATCATCGAGAGCCAGGGATACAGCTACACCGAGTACGCACAGATGATAGAGGACGAGTACAAAGATATGAAACGGGAGATAATGAACAAAAGCGACGAGCAGCTGCTGGTGGAGAGTTACCATCTGACCGAAGCGATATACCAACACATGCAGGTATGGGACGGCAACACCTATCATTACATATACACATGGCGACAGCCCATGGAGCGGCAGCTCTATATCGCCGGAATACGCCTCGCCAAATGGCTGAACGAGAATCTTTGATAACCCCACCCCAGGGAGTTCTACGGACGGCCACCGGCAGTCCGATCGAGCAGAGCTCTTCACCCGCTCAAGGGAGGGGGAGAAGGGAAAAAATAACAAACAATTATTTTAAACTCTATGAGAAAATTTATTCCCTTTGTGCTGTGCTTGTTTGCGGCGGGCAGTCTGTTCGCCCAGGCGCAGAAAGTGACAGGAAGCGTCCGCGACGCGAAGACCGGTGAAGAACTCATCGGCGTCTCGGTCCTGGAGACCGGTACTACCAACGGTAACACCACCGATCTGGATGGTAATTTCACACTCAACGTAACCCCCGGAGCTACTTTGCAGTTGTCTTACGTGGGGTACAAGACCTTAGTAGTAGAAAGTCGAAAGTCGAAAGACAAAAGCATCGACCTCGGCGTCATCAAACTGGAGCCGGAGGCTATCGCCTTGGAGGACGTGACGATCACGGGCCAGATGGCACGTACGCAACAAACGCCGGTGGCGGTGAGCCAAGTGACGGCATTGGAGATCGAGGAGCGTCTGGCAGGTCAGGAGTTCCCCGAAGTGCTGAAAAACACGCCGGGTGTGCACGCCAACGGTCAAGGTGGCGGCTGGGGTGACTCGGAGATCTGGATGCGCGGATTCGACAACACCAACGTAGCGACGATGGTCAACGGTGTGCCGATGAATGACATGGAGGGCGGCACGGTCTATTGGAGCAACTGGCAGGGTCTGAGCGACGTCACATCCGTCATACAGACACAGCGCGGTATGGGTGCGTCCAAACTGTCTGCGCCTTCGGTGGGCGGTACGATCAACATCGTCACACGCGGTATTGACGCCAAGAAAGGCGGTTCGCTCTCGTACTCCATGGGTAACGACGGCTACAACAAAGTGCTATTCTCCGTCTCCACGGGACTGATGAAAAACGGCTGGGCGATTACCGTCATGGGAAGCCGCACGTGGGGTAACGGATATATCCAAGGAACGGGATTCCAAGGATATAGCTATTTCGCCAATATCTCCAAACGCATCAACGAGAACCACCAGCTCTCCCTCACCGGTTTCGGTGCGCCGCAGTGGCACTGGACCCGTCCTTCGGGTTCGTCGGGCGCGCTGACGCTGGCGGAATGGAACCGCGTGGCGCAATACATGCCCTCCGGCATGGACCGCCGCCAATACAACCCTTCCTACGGACGCGACAAACGCGGCGAGCAGGCGGGTACGAACTACAACCAGTACCACAAGCCGCAGATCAGCCTGAACCACATCTGGCAGATTGACGACCTCAGCAGCCTGTCCACTACCGTATATACCTCTATCGGACGCGGCTTCGGACGCACCGCCGAGAACGGACTGAACTCGACTTACAGCTATAGCGACCTCACACGGGGCGCATACAACGGTGTGGTGACAACCACCTTCCGCGACCCCGTCACCGGCATGTTCGACTACGGCATGGTACAGGAGATCAATGCCGCCTCCGAATACGGGTCGGAACTCGTCATCTGCGAGAACAGAAACTACCACAACTGGGTGGGACTCGTCTCTACCTACGACAAGAAATTCCTCGACTGCCTGGAGCTGACCGCCGGCGTGGACGTACGGTGGTACCAGGGCATCCACCAGGCGGTGATCAGCGACCTCTTCGGCGGCAGTTATTATATCGACGCCACCCGTTCGTCCGTCCTGCCGGAGAACAATCCCAAACGCAACGACGACGCATGGGTGAACGAGAAACTCGGCGTGGGCGACATCGCCTACCGCGACTACACCGGTACGATCGTACAGGAAGGATTCTTCGGCAGCCTGGAATACAGCAAGAACAACCTCTCCGCCTTCATCAACGGCTCGATGAGCCTCAACCATAACTGGCGTCAGGACCGCTACTACTACGACAACGTCACCGCGCGCGACTCGGTGGTACGTATTGGTGGTACCATCAAGGGAGGTATCAATTACAAGTTCGCCAAATGGCACAACGTCTTCCTCAACGCCGGTTTTATCAGCCGTGCGCCGAAATACCAGGCGATATACATGTCTGTCAGCACCTCCAATGCTATCAATAACGAAGCCAAGAACGAGAAGATCGCTTCCGTGGAGATCGGTTACGGGTTCGAGAACCAATACGCCTCTATCCATGTGAACGGCTATTTCACCGAATGGATGGACAAGAGCATGACCAAATACGGCAACCTGAGCGACCCGGACCAGACCCGGTTCTATATGAACATGACGGGCGTCAATGCGCGCCATATGGGTATCGAGTTCGAAGCCAAAGCCCGTCCTGTCAAATGGCTGGAGTTGAGCGCTATGTTCTCTATCGGTGACTGGAAATGGGATAGCGACAGCGTGATAGGCCGCGCTTACGACGAACACGGCTTCGCGATGACGGCGGACGGCCAACGCACCGAGATAGGCGCACCCGACCACGCATGGGCGAAGATCAACATGA
This sequence comes from uncultured Bacteroidales bacterium, assembly GCA_937910305.1. GTDB lineage: Bacteria > Bacteroidota > Bacteroidia > Bacteroidales > Paludibacteraceae > Colicola. The sequence goes on from CALEPS010000149.1 coordinate 3,355, forward strand.
AAGGTATCCACGTGGGCGGACAGGCGCAGACCACCGCTAACTTCGGGATCCTCTTCAAACCCTTCAAAGGCTTCCGCATAGGCGGCGAATACACGCTCTACGACCGCAACTACAGCTACTACTCCTTCTCCGGCTCGAACCTCAGCCTCGGCAAAGAGATGAATATCGTAGAGCCGTACCGGTGCCCGCTCGGCGGCAGTCTGGACCTGCGGGCAAGCTACTCCTTCAATATGGGTCCGATCCGCGCAACCATCGGAGGAAACGTGACCAACGTGCTCAACCAATACTACATCGAGAAGGCATGGTCAGCCAGCACGGCTACACAGACCGTGGCGGAGAACACAAAGGACAACATCTATTTCTTCTACAACAAAGGAAGACAATGGAACGTCCGGCTGAAACTGCAGTTCTGACAGACCGCTTCGCTAAAAGAGAAAAGACCGTTTCACTAAAAGACAAAAGAATATTATGAAAGCAAACTATATTTTAGGCGCAGCCTTGGTACTGGGTACTTTGTCACTTTGTACTTCGTGCGAGAACTATTTCGATGAGAAATACATGGATAACGGCGATCCGCAGATTCAGGTGGTCAAGACCTATGACTACGTCTTGGCTGCCGGCGAATACAAGACCATCGCCGAAAACAAGACCAACAAAGCCTATGCCGTTTACATGGACTCTGTCAACCATCTGAAGAACCGCTATCAGAAAGCCCTGGAGCGCGTAGGTCAGGAGGGGTGTTTCAACAACAATGCCTCCGCCGACATGTATGTGCCGGCATTCATCTACGCCAAATACCCGCAACTGGATCCGGGTTCGGTCTTCAACGTCACCTACCTCACGGACGACGGTCTGCCAGCTTATCTGCTACCCTACAATGCCGCCACACAGCTGACGCTGGATATCCAGGACGAGAGCGAGATCATCGGCAAACTGCCGCAGCCGGAAGAGGGTCAGGTGATCGGCGTCGTCTATAACGGCAATGAGGTGCTCTACACCAGCGAGGACGGCTATACCTGGGCTCCCGCCACCCTGCCGGCGAACATGTACATGCTCCCGGCGGAAGCCAACGGACAAGTAGAGAAATGGCTGCTCAACAAGTTCCCTTATGCGGTAGCAGACCAGGTCGTTGCCGTCATATGGTACGACTCCGCAGCCAAACATTATGTGGCGTATGAGTTCCATTTCGACGGTTCTTCGTGGAAAGCGGACACCGGTGTGGTGGAAGAGACCATGTCCTTCGCTCTGGCAGAGGGGTGGAAAGCGAACCTCTCTACCTACTACCGCCAGGCTATCGCCGGAGAAGGCAACTTAGGCAAGATCACCATGCACCATTACGATCTGGAGGACGGAATCACCTATATCTGGCGGTTCGATAACCTGTATGGCATGCGCGGCTCTTCCTACGTGGGCGGACCCCACTACGGAGAAGGATGGTTTGTCACCCCGAAGATCAAACTGAAGAACGCCGTCGCTCCGGCGCTCAGTTTCGACCACGCGCTGAACTACGGACCTCTGGACGAGACACGCGAACAACAGATCACAGTCTGGGTATCCACCGACTACACCGACGACGCACGCTCGGCTACATGGACCCAACTGCCTTGGAACAAATGGGATGGCGAAAAAGGCGTGCCGGATGCTAACAGCTGGACCTATTACAACTCCGGCAGAATGGACCTCAGCGCCTGGAACGGACAGACGATATACATCGGCTTCCGGTATAAGACTGAGTCAGGACAGACCTGCCCCACATGGGAGGTAAAGAACATCCTCGTAAACGAACCGGAAGAAGAGGAAGGCAAAGAGGAAGAACAGGAATAGGAATAAGAGAGCCAAAAAGAAAGGCTGCCGGGTGGCAGCCTTTTTTTATCTTACGACTTTCTGCTTTCGACTTTTGTCTTACAGCGTAGCGGTCTTTCTACTTCCTATTGGTGCTCCGGACGCAGCAGGTCGTTCACCGTCTTGACGGGGTTGAAGGTACTTACCGGTACCTCTACGAAGATCGTGTTCCAGCGGCTCATGGCACCGTTCCATAGACCCGGCAGCTCCAGCGCAAGGAGTTCCTTGCCGTCCTTCGACTTGTTGGAGATGAAGCCTGTCTGCGGATCGACGAACGAAGGCAGATCGAACGGCTTGCCTTCGTAGTCGCGGATAGCGCATACCAGATCCACCGGATTGAAGTGGGTGCTCTGTTTCATCAGTTCGGGGTCGCTGATCTGGCTGGACTCCAGTATCTGATACGATATAGAGCCGTCTGCTTCGCGCACGAGGAACGGACCGCCGCCGGGTTCTCCGGTGTTCTTCACCACTCCGCAGACACGGATAGGCCTGTTCAGCTTGGCGCGCTCCTCATCGCTCAGGCTCGGGTCACGTAGCGCCTCGAAGACGCGTTTCTGCTCCGTCACCAGCACACCTGCCAGGATCTGTTTGTAACGGATGGCCCACGCGGCGACAACGCGCTTTGTCAGATTCCGCTGGCACCAGTTTATGCTCGGTCCGGCGATCGGCTCTGCGCTGTACCTGATCGTGATTTTGTTCCTGCGCGACGACCGCACGCACATGGCGGAGGTGGAGCGTCAGCTCAAGGAAAAGCGGGAAGCCGCCGCCGCGCAGGCAGAGCCGGTCGCAATTGAAGGTTGAAAATTAGCTGCTTTAAAGAGAATCGTATGAGACTGATTTATATTACAGGCGCGCCGCGCTGCGGCAAAACGACATTGGCGAATCAGATGGCAAAGGAACAAAACGTGTCTGTTTTCAGTTTGGATGCATTTTCAAAGGCCGTGAGGTCTGCGTTTGACGATTTCAAACTTTATACAGATGAGATTTCGATTCGGCCAACCGTTAATGGTGATACATTCCTTGATTTGACGGCGAATTATATCCACCATTTCTTTGCTGATTATCACAATCAGACGCTGATCGTGGAGGGGTGTCATTTTACACCGACGGCATTTCACGCAAGGTTCCCTGATGCCGAAATCATTGCGCTTGGCAGAACAGGGGAAATAAAAGAAATTATAGAAGCTATCAAAGAAAAAGACTGGATGCAAACGCTGCCGGAAAAAACGATCAACCGATATGCCGAACTGATACGCAATGACTCCATGGAGTTGAAGCACAATGCCGGATTTTATCGTTACATAGAGATATAAGTAAAAACAAAAACCGCTTGACAAGCGGCAGGAAAACAACTATAATATAGGTACAAGAGAGCTATCCGATAGACGGTTAGCCCCGGTGGAACATAATTAACCGCTCCAAAGGGTCAAGATGGGGCGG
>CALEPS010000150.1 GCA_937910305.1 uncultured Bacteroidales bacterium
CATAGCCCCACACAACAGATAAAATACATTTTATTTGGCAAAAAAATGTCCGAACACTTGCGTATGTGCAATTTTTGTTGTACCTTTGCACCAGATTTTGATTTTAACATAAAAAGAGGATGGATTTGACTGCTTGCAACCTCGTTAAAAAATGCTAAAACTTGTGCCGCAAGACCAAACAGTCGCTTGCGGTTTTTTTATCAGAAAAGATATGCATTATTTATTTACAAGTGAATCGGTGTCTGAAGGACATCCGGACAAAGTGAGTGACCAGATATCGGATGCGATACTGGACAATATGCTGGCACAGGATCCTCAGGCGCATGTGGCCTGCGAGACGCTATGCACGACAGGTCAGGTGGTGATAGCCGGAGAGGTGAGTTGCAAGGGCTGGGTAGATGTACAGCAGATAGCCCGCAAGACCATCGCAGAGATCGGTTATACCAAATCGGAATACAAATTTGAGGCGGAGAGTTGCGGCATACTGACCGCCCTGCATGCCCAGAGCCAGGACATCAACATGGGCGTGAGCCGCGCCGAAGCGGACGAACAAGGAGCAGGCGACCAAGGCATGATGTTCGGCTACGCAACGGACGAGACAGACAACTACATGCCTCTGACTCTGGATCTGGCGCACACCTTAGTATATACCCTCGCCCGCATACGGAAGGAAGGCAAACAGATGCTTTACCTTCGTCCGGACAGCAAGAGCCAAGTGACGATCGAATACGAAGAGGTGCGCGACCAAGACGGCAAGCCCTGCGGACAGCGGCCCGTGCGCATAGATACGATTGTGTTGAGTACACAACACGATGAGAATATAGTCGAAAGTCGAAAGTCAAAAGTCGAAAGGCAAAACGGGACAGAGCCTGTCGAAAGCATCAAGGTTACGCCGGAGATGATCAAGAAGGACGTGATTGAGATTCTGCTGCCCCGCGTAGCGACAAGAGACAGCCGTTACGGGCATCTGCTGCATAAGTTTCTGGAGGACAAGAACGCCAAACTGCTGGTGAACCCGACAGGAAACTTCGTTATCGGCGGTCCTCACGGTGACACGGGTCTGACGGGACGCAAGATCATTGTAGATACGTACGGCGGCCGCGGCGCTCACGGCGGCGGCGCATTCAGCGGCAAAGATCCGTCCAAAGTAGATCGTTCGGCAGCCTACGCAGCACGATGGATAGCCAAACATCTGGTAGCAGCCGGCGTGGCACACGAGGCGCTGGTACAGGTCAGTTACGCCATAGGCGTAGCCAAACCCGTATCGCTCTACGTCAACACATACGGCACGGCACAAGTAGCGATGAGCGACGCCGAGATAGCAGAGAAAGTGAACGAGCTGTTCGACCTGCGTCCTGCAGCCATCATACGCGACCTCAAACTGACACAGCCGATGTACGAAGAGACCGCCAAATACGGTCATGTAGGCCGGACCAACGAGGTAGTGACCAAGACATTCATCGACTCCGACGGCAATACTTTCACCCGCGAGGTAGAGTTATTCACCTGGGAGAAACTGGATCGGCTGGAAGGAGTGAAGAAAGCCTTCGGCCTTGTATAGCGCAAGCACCGCTTGCTGTTTAATGCGGCCGAGCCGCGGTAAAGCAAAACAGAAAAGATGAAAAAAGAAACGAAACTGAGTCTGATGGTAGCAGGGATCATAGCCGGAGCCTTGCTGATAGACCAAGCAATCAAACTATATATCGCCACCCATTACGCCTTAGGCGAGAGCCACGAGGTGTTCTCCTGGTTCTGGCTATGCTACGTAGAGAACAACGGCATGGCATTCGGCATTGAGTGGTTCTCCAAACTGGCACTGACCCTGTTCCGTCTGCTAGCGGTAGGTCTATTAGGCTGGTACACTCACACGCTGATATACCGCCAGCATGCCAAGACCGGCTATATCGCAACGATCGCATTTATCATAGCCGGCGCAGCAGGAAACATCATCGACTGCGTTTTCTACGGCAAACTATTCGGCTATGCCGGCTGGTTCTACGGACGGGTGGTAGATATGTTCTATTTCCCACTGATCCGCAACAGTGCAGGCGAGGTGCTGTTCTTCCGGCCGGTGTTCAACTTCGCCGACAGCTGTATCACCTGCGCCGTAGCAGTGATTCTGCTGTTCTACATGAAGGAGTTTAAAGTTGAAAGGTGAAAGGTGAAAGGTCTTACATAGTATTCCTTTGTACTTTGTGCTTCGTCACATTGTCCCTGACCCTGACGGGTTGCAGGCCACGGGGTATATTGAGTTCCCGCGAGATGCGCAAGGTCCTGGCGGAACTCCATAAGACCGATGCGGTGCTGCAGGTAAGCGGTGTACGGATCACGGATTACGAGACCCGAGACCTGTATTACGCGCAGGCTCTGGAGAAACACGGTGTGACGCAAGCGCAGTTTGACTCTTCGCTCGTATGGTACACAGCTCATCCGCAGTTCTTCAATAAGATATACCCGAAAGTGCTCAAAGACTTAGCCGCCGAAGAGGAGGCGTACCGGACGCTTCACGCAGAAGAATTAGATGGTCCGGGTAACGGGATACCGATGATAGATGACGAGAGCCGGAATCCCCACTCTTCATTCAGCCGGAGAGATCTGGACAGCGTGCTATGGGTGATGCAGAACGGTCATGGCAATTCATGGCGGCCGTTAGTGCATGATCTTGAAGATCAACTCTTTCCACAGATCGGCGTCTTTGGCGGAGGGGTTGTTGATACCCTTCAGGCGGGCGTCGATATCCCGGAAATATCCCATGATTAAGAAAGTCTTTCCGGCAGGATAACGACGGGCTGCCATCTCATAATCCTTTACGAAATAGGGGTTTATTCCCAATTCTTTAGCAACGACAGCCGGTGCTTTAGACGGCAGGTAATGATACATCAGCAGATTTGAGAAGAAGCTGAATAGCGGTGCCATTTCCCGAATCATAGGATGGTCCTTGCTGCCTGCAAAATATTGCGCGATACGGTTCGCCTTGACCACATCCCCGCGAATGAGCGCCGACTGCAGTTCCATAATATTATAATCCTTCGAGATTCCTATATTGCGCTCAACCAGCGCCGCATCAATGACATTGACGCCCTCGGGCCGCCCCGCAATCAGTTTATCCAGCGCGCCAACGATAGCCGACAGATCCGTACCCAAATGGTCCGCCAGAATCGGCGCTACGCGAGGATCGATAGTAAGGTCTTCCCCCACCCCCTTCCTGAAGGACGGGGAGTTATTATAATCCCGGATATAGGCATTGATCCATTTCTCCACTTCGTAGTCGCGGAGTTTGTCGGATTGCATCCAGACGACTTGAGGGTGCTCCGCCACATGTTTCCATATATTCTGGCGTTTGTCGGGTTTGCCTTTGTACGCAATGACGAGAACCGTTTGCGGCATGATGGCATTAAGATACGCCTCCAGCGCATCCCATTTCTTAACCGCCTGCGCCTCGCGCACAACAACCACTTTTCTTCCGCCCATCATAGCATATCCTCTTGCCGCCGAGATGACCGGAGCTATGTCCGTTCCGGGCAGATCGCGCCCGTAAAGAATCTGTTGGTCAAACTCCCGCGCCATGGGGTCAAGCGCGTTCTGCACAATAAAATCACACACATTATCAATATAATATGGTTCTTCTCCGCAGAGGATATAAACCGGTGCGTAGTCGCCGGCCTTCAAAGAGGCCATAATATCAGCATACTTCTTAGTCATTCGTGTATCGTGTTCGGTGGAAGATAAATCATGTATTTGTATTCTTTTCGGTCCAGAGGTGTATAGCCCTCTTTCAGGAGCATTCTCTCCATTTCGCTGTCTCCGTCGGTATATTCCGGTTTAGTCTTGAACTGGGGCGTGAAGGAACAGAAGACAACCGGATATTCCGACTGTATGATATCGCGGTATTTGGCGGTATAGAGCGAGTCGAAGATATTGGACCAGAACTCGTTATACCGCGCCGCCTCGCAGCCTGTGACGGCACGCATGAGGTGGGCTTCCTGACCCAATGCCAGGACATTTAGCATTGGGTCATTTAAGAGTGAGTCGTAGTCTGCTTTATATTGCAAAAGGCGTTTCTGCTCCGTCTCACGGATAGCGATACCTTTATACGGAGAGACAGAGGCTATCGTGTCAGCCCGTGTGAGATTACTCTGCCCGATGCTGTTAGTCGTCATGCGGAAGACCACCAGTACCGCCAGGACCGCCAGCACACACCACAGATAGTTCCGCTCATGCTCAGGATACCGGACTGCCGCCACCGCCAAGAGGCATAGGACAGCCGGGAACAGTTTGAGCCAAGCCGTATCGGTACCGAGCGTAGCAACAACCATGAGTGCCGCTCCTATCAATAACCGGTAATTGGTTTCCGGTGATTTAGAGCATACCGCCATGACAAGGCAAAAGGCGGAGACGAGATAAGTCAGATCGGTATTATACCACTGCAAGGGTCTGGTAGTATAACAGGCAAAATAAACGAGTGCCAGACCCGTGAACAATCCCAAAGGGATTGTCAAGTGATGATTTTTGATTGATGACAGATGATTTATGACAGCAAGAATACCGACTGCGAGGAAGACATAACCGACCAGTTTGCCGCCGTTCTCCCATAGTTTGGAGACCATGTTGGAGATCTCATGCGCAGCTGTCATGGAGGAGTCGGTGATGGCAGGCGTGACGAAGAGATAGCCGAGCAGATAGACCAGTCCCGCAGCAAGCGCCGCAAGAGGAATCGCCCATAGGCTGCGTTTTTTCCAGACCGGAATAAGGACGAGGAGCACCAATATATTCGGGAAACGCGCCGCAACGGCTAATCCCGCCAAGATGGCGGTTCCCCACCCCCATGAAGCGGAGGGGTTATTCCGCTCCTTGTCAGCCAGCACCCAGACGGCGGAAAGGAGAAGAACCGACAATGTGCCGGGACTGAACTCCTGAAAGGCACCATAGCCCATGAGCAGATATGCCAGCGCCAGCCAATGAAGGTTTTCCCTCCGTTGTCCGGGGGTCAACAGGCAGGCATACGGCAAGGCAATCGCTGCAACCGTACAGAGCCATCCGAAGAGGCGCAGCGACAGCAGTTGGGCACCGAAGAGCCGTACGACAGCACCGCCCGTGAGCAACGTACCCACAGCCATCCATCCGCCCTCCATATGCTCGTATTTATAGAGCCAGTAGAGCGGGTCCTGATGGTTTCCAAAACCGGCAAAGACAAACCATAGCGTGTACGCCAATGCCGATACCAAAAGAATTAGCGATAATATGTTTCTATTAAATCGCATATATGATTCACATTCTCTACCGTCAGGTCAAAGAAAAGCGGCAAGCGCACCAGGCAGTCGGCATACCGGTCGCATTCCGGCAACGGACGTCCGTCATGTTTGTCTTTGTAATAAGGACTACTATGCAGGCTCAGATAATGGAACACCGCCCCTACTCCGTTCTCCTTGAGATAAGCGATGAGCGCCGTCCGCTCCTCCAGAGACGGCAGAACGAGATAGAACATATGGGCATTATTCGTAGCATAAGGCGGTATGTCCGGCAGGGAGAACGGAGCTTTCTCCGCTATCGGTTTGAGACGCTTCCAATACGTATCCCAGAGCGTTTTGCGCTTCGCCTGGATCTCCTCTATGTTCTCCAGTTGCGCCCAGAGGAAAGCGGCATTCACCTCGCTCGGCAGGAAAGAAGAGCCCATGTCCACCCAACCGTATTTATTCACTTCTCCGCGGAAGAACTCCGCACGGTTGGTACCTTTCTCCCATATGATCTCGGCACGCCGTACGAAACGCTCGTCGTTAACCACCAGCAGACCTCCTTCGCCTCCGGCGGTGATATTCTTGGTCTCATGGAAAGAGAACGCGGCGAGATGGCCTATAGAACCGAGGGGGATCTGTGGTTTGTGGTTTGTGGTTTGTAGTTTGTGGTTTGTAGTTTGTGGTTTGTAATAACTGTCGATAGCCTGCGCGGCGTCCTCTACGACCAGCAAATGGTGCTTCTCCGCCACCGCCATGACAGCCTCCATGTCGCATGCCACGCCGGCATAATGAACAGGCACGATGACTTTCGTTCGGGGTGTAACAAGGGCTTCCAGCGTCTCGGCATCCAAGTTAGGGTTACGCCTCATCGAGTCGGCAAAGACAACTTTGGCTCCTTCGCGCAAGAAAGCGAGCGCAGTAGAGACAAACGTATAAGAGGGCACTATCACTTCGTCGCCCGGCTGGAGTTCACAAAGCATAGCGCACATCTCGAGTGCATCCGTTCCTGAAGTAGTCAGGAGGGCTTTCCTAAAACCGTAACGGTTTTCAAACCATGACTGGCAAGCCTTGGTAAACTTGCCATTACCCGACAACTTGCAGGTATAAACGGCTTCGTACATATAATGGGCTTCCTTGCCCGTGAGATGAGGTTGGTTAAAATTGATCATAAGAAAAAGACAATTACTCCTACAATAATAACACCTATAGCAAGCGCCTTGCGCCGGCTGACAGGTTCGTCAAAGATATACCAAGAGAGGAACGGCACAAAGAGATACGAAAGACTCTCGATGACGCTGAGTTCCTTAAGCAACAGACCGTTATGCAGACACCAGATATTCACCACCATGGTCATAAACATGACGGCATAGCCGGTAATAACCCATCCGTTGACATACTGACGCCACCAACGGGTATGTTGATATCTCGCAGAGCGTTTGAGCAACATCTGCGCACAAGCGGCCACCATGACCGAGATCAATGCGATAACAGCGTAAGTCATGAGCGTGCAAGAAGCGTTATACCGGTTATTATAATGACCGAACCGATAATGTTCGGAACTGTGATCGTTTCGCCAAAGAGCAGAGCCGCAATCAGCATCGTGAAGATGAGTGCCGTGCCTTTGAACATATAAGCCGTGGAGAGGTCAATGCGCCGGAGCACTTGCTGCCATAGTACCGCATAGAGACCGATAATAGCCACAGCCCCTCCGAACCAAAGGAAATACGGCCAAGAAGCGGGTGTTTGCAAGGATGCCATCTTCGTACAAATCCCCACGCAGGCATATAGCATGTTGATAGCGATCAGAGCCACTATATGCACAAGAGACAGAGAGGCGGATGATGTTTTATTCTGCATAACGTAAGAATTTAGCGGGGTTTCCTACCCATATTTCGTTTTCTCCGATGTTCTTGGTGAGCACAGCCCCCATCCCGAGAGTAGCGTTATCGCCTATAGTGAGGTTCTCACGGATCGTAGCATTAAAACCGATGTGAACCCCTTTCCCTATCTTGAGGTAGCTGCCCACACAAGCCTGTGCGGCAATATGACAGAAAGGACCTACTTCGTTATCATGCCCCATCGTAGCACCCACCATCATGATCGATCCTTTGCCTAATCTGGTTCCCGGCGACATGGCTACCTGCGGCATGACAACCGTCCCCGGACCCAGTTGAACCGACGGCGCCACATAGGCCATCGGATGGACAAAGGAAGCCAAACGGTCATCAGGGATCCCCAGCGACTCGAACATAGCGATCCGTTCGCGGTTGCCGTCAATACGCAGGATGGCATTGATGAACCAATAACCTTCTGCCAAGAGCCGCTGCGCATCCCCGGTACGCCCTATGACAGGGAACATATCAATATATTCGCCTACCTGTGCGCGGTCGTTCAGGAATCCTGCCACCTCCAAATCCGTAGCATTCATCCGTCGTGCGTGCTCGATAGCCGCCGCAATAACGGCTGCATTTCCCGTACCGCCTAATATAGCTACTTTTCTGCTCATATAACCTGCTCAATAATAAAATTCGGACGTTGTTTGGTCTCCAGAAAGATGCGGCCTATATACTCACCCAGAATACCCAGGAACGCAAAATTGAGACCGAAGAGGAACAGCATCAATACCATCATGGATGTCCACCCGGTCACCACATTGCCTACCAGTTTATAAATGATCAGCCCGCATGCCGCCAGCATTGAACCGATACAGAGGAAAGCCCCCATATAGGTGACCATACGGATAGGGAACATCGAGAACGAGAATATCCGGGCGAACGTAAGGGATAGCATTTTCGACAGGTTATAGCCGCTCTTGCCGGCAAAACGGGCGTCCCGTTTGAGCGGTACGGCAACGTACTTGTGTCCGATATAATACAGCAGACTGACCGCCGTAGCTGTCTTCTCCGGAAAACGTCTCAGTTCCTCCACCACGCTCTTTCTCATCACCCGGAATATACCGAGCCGCGGCATGGTATGGATATCGGTGATGCTGTTAGAGACACGCTGGAAGAGACGCGAGACAGCTATTTTCATGCGGCTGTCCTGACGCTGCTCCCACTGGGCGATAGCCATAGTCGCTTCGCTGTCAGCCAGAAGCGCATCAATAAGCACCGGTATATCCTCCGGCCGGTCCTGAAGGTCCGAATCCATGAGGACAATCAGCTCCTTTGTTGTCAGCGACAGTCCGGCTGCGATAGAGTTCTGCTGACCGAAGTTACGGCTGAGACGGGCGATACGCAGGCGGTCCCGTTTAGCACGTTCTTCCTGCATGATTTCCCATGAACGGTCGCGGCTGCCGTCGTCCACAAGAATGATCTCATAGTCGCTGACGATAGACTCTACCACTGCCGTCAGACGGCGCAACAGCTCAGGGATCACCTCCTCGTCGTTATAAATCGGAATCACTACCGATAGACTGTTTGAATATCTCATTGTTTCTATAAATAATATACCCTTTTCTGTCCGCGCTGCACGCCACATCCGGCGGAGCCACAAACTCCACACTGCTGCGTGCCAGCGGTTTTACCTCCACATGGATTTTCTCCCCTAACGCCACTTCAATCACACCCCGTAGAAAATCATAGCCGGTGCTCAATTGCACCAGATCGCTGCCGATAAAGTCGCCCCCCATACGTCCTCCTATCTCCATGACGACGATACGTCCTTCGGCAGTAATCCTGTATTCCGAATGGCTGGCACCGTCCGTTATCCCCAGTGCATCCAGCGCGCGGCGCGTGAGTGCGAAGATCCGCTCCTGCATCTCTGCCGGCAGCGACGAAGGCTGACGGTGCGCCAGTTCTACAAAATGCGGAGCGCCGGTCGTGACCTTATCGGTTATTTGCAGCGCATAATGCCTCCCATGCTGCGAGATCATCTCTACACTTATCTCGCGGCCCTCGATATACTCCTCCACCATAGCTTCTCCGGCAAGCGACAGTTCTTCGGCCTGCCGGATAGCAGGTGTGAGATCCTCCCATCGGGTGATTATCTGCACGCCAAGGCTGCCGGAACGGTCCGTAGGCTTGACAATCAGAGGCAGATGCAGTTGCATACAATCCATCTTCTGCAAGATATTGATCTTTCCTCCGTCTCTGTCGTTGAGCGCCACATAGCCCGGACACTCCACTCCCGCCGCTTTCAGTACTTCGCGCATCTGGTGTTTGTCATGTGCCCGCAAAGCGGAGACATAACTATTACCGGGCAGACCCATCTTCTCCGCCACATACGCGACGGTAGGCGCCGCCACGTCACTGGCAATCGTACAAATACCGTCTATCTGCTCCTTGCGGCAGAGGGCAAGAATCTCGTCTTTCTCCGTGATCGAGACAGGATAGAAGACATCGCATACATCCTTGCACACGGCTCCTTGCGGCCATGCGAAACAGATCGTACGAATCCCCATCTCCTTCGCCCGTTCCACAACCGGACGCTGCAGATAACCGGCTCCTATTATTGCTAAACTCTTCACTCTTAATATGCTATTCATTTTTCACTTTCAGTTGTACCAAAGCATAGCCTCCGTTCCTGCATTTCCATTTGATCTCGGTAGGCACGCCGTAGTGTTTTTCTATCTGTTCGCAGACACGTTGCAATGCGGTATGTGCATGTGTGTAATGTATATCCGTAAAGATATACATGTCATCCCTGAGCAAAGCGCGGTAACTATGTCCTACAGGTTTGTTAAGCGGACACCATGTCATCCATCCAAGCGTATGTTTGCGGCTCTTATAGGGCCATATATGCCATGGATCAGCCGCCTCCATGTACATCGATGTGCCGATCGTAGTGACATATGCTTCATCCGGGACGTACTCCAAAAGAGGCTGCTGCAAATGCGTCCATGTATAACGGTTATAATCCGCTGTCTGCTTCTCCTGATAAATCTGATAACCATACCATGCACTAAGGACGGTCATAGCAATACCTATCCCCCAGCGGCGTTTGAGTCCCGTCGTATTCGGCAGCAACATGAAGTCCGTAGCTATCATAGGAGCCAGGATACAGAGAAAAACGCGGTTCTTGAGAAAACCGTCCAGACTGACATGGACGATAAGAACCATGATAAAAAGCGTGTATAAGATCAGGAAGATATATTTTGACCTGTTGCCCGTAGTAAGAATCATCATCACCAACAGCGCCAGCATAATAACCACTTCCACCGCGTACTTGTCCAGGCGATGCAGGTTCTGCAACTGCATCCGGAAAGGCACGGAGCCTACCGCCGCACTCAGTTGGCGTATAGCCGGCAGGTCTATCTGCTCCGCATCGGGCACAAAACGCAACAAGAGTTGGAAATCCATCGGATCAATCGTCTGAGGCAGCTGCGAAGCAGTCATATTATATGAATTGGGGTTATCGTTCAGTTGCGCACGCAGTTGGTTGTATGCCCGGAAGTATTTCCATTCCGGATCGCTGTCATAAACCATATGGTTCGCCACCCTGCATCCTACCACCGCCGTGAGCATTACCACGATTGCGATATATTTTCTCCATTCAAGCCGGTAGGTATAGAGCATGATAGGCGCCATGAGTAGGCCCACCAGACCGGCAGCCATAAAACGTATGAGCGCCGCTATGACCACCAACAGTACTCCGCTCCACCGCGCCCGCTTGCTTTCCCTGAGAAGCAGCATACATCCCGCCAGACAGACGAGTCCCGCTGTGGTGGTGAACTGCAATGCTACAATAACCCGCGCCCACAAGACATAGAGCACAATGAGCCATAAGACACGCTCCCACCGCGCCCGGTTTGGGGTCGTTAGAACACAATATACAAGCACCGACATGGCGATGATATGCAGCAGCACAAAAGACAGGGTGTACCACTCGACTGCCGTCGTCAGCCGGTACAGAGCAGCCAAGACAGCCCCATACAGCACATTGATATACACCAGATGGAAATCCGGCGCGCCGGAATACGTGCCGTTGGCGATCATAGCCATCATGACATCGTCATTCTCCTCAAACCCCATCGGTAATAGCCATGCCGCGAGAGCGAAGAAAACGACGTTAGCCGCGAGCACAATATATTTGAGTCCTCTTATTCCCATTTTCTATCTTTGGCAAAGAATCGCCGTATGCCGTGCAACAAGGTTGTTATATTCATATGCCGTGCATAAGACGGGCTATACCGGCTTATCCGTCTTGCCGTAGCAAAACGTATCTTCATCGTAAACCATTTCCGCGCGATGCGTCCCTTAGGGGCTTTCGCATCCCGTTTAGGTTCATTCATTCTCCCTGCCAGCAAATCCTCCAGCAGTTTTTGCGCACGAACAGCAGTGCGGGGAGAGTAAAACGGCACTTCGTCAGCACTAAATCCTAGACTTTGTACCAAAATACAAGCATATAAACGCCATACATCCATGAGATGCAGGTCTTCCAAATAGCGCCGGAGACGCGGCGCATCTATACTGCCGGCATAATGACGCAGCAGCAAAGCCAGATCGCATAACTGCCGGATGTTAGCGCCGGCAGAGAGCATATGTTCCCAGGAATGCAGAAAGACGAAAAGCGCATTGAAGGTAGGTTCCGGTACCATGACCTCAAGGCCGTTGATATCCAGAGCGCGCGTCCGTGTCATTCCTTCGCGCTCCATGCGCGCGTACAAACGCTCATCGCGCGGGTGCTGAAGACTCACAGTCACCCGATGAACCTCGATAGAAATACCGTCCGCAATGAGGTTATAGTGTTTGTAATGATCCAACTCTTCGTCGAACTTCAGAGCATTGGGGAATGTCTCCCGCATTACCGCACATGCCGGATGGTATTGATCCGGACCGACATACAAGTCTATATCTCCCCAAGACCTGTAATGCGGTTCAGGATATAAAGCCGCCAACCCTGCCCCTTTCATCAGCACGGCATGGATACCGGCTTTCTCCAATGCTCTCCACGCGGTCTCCAAGGTATATTGCAGCGGCACTTGGTTTTGTATCGTACGCACGCACACGCTTCTCATCTGCGCCCGCGCGTACGAAGAAACAGACGGAATAGTCAATACAGAAGGAAAGACCAACGCGCCCGTTCCCTGCTGCACATGAAGCGCCAACAAGGCTTCGGTCTGATCCTCCTGCCAAGTAACCGGTTCATGCTGCAGCACAGCACGAACCTCCGACAAATATGTCTCGTATAAGGGGCTCACGTTAGATCATAACCGTAATGACGCAGTCGCCCTGTGTTTGACCTCCAGTCGCGGTCCACTTTGACGAAGAGTTGCAAGAACACTTGTTTCTGGAAAAAATCTTCAATATCTTTGCGAGCCTGTGAGCCGACGCGCTTGAGCGCAGAGCCGGCTTTGCCGATGATGATACCTTTCTGGGAATCCCGCTCGCAATAAATGACCGCTTCGATGCGGATGAGTTTGTCTTCCTCTTTGAAAGACTCCACCTCTACTTCTACGGAGTACGGTATTTCCTTGTCATAATTGAGCAGAATCTTCTCCCGTATGATCTCGTTCACGAAGAAGCGCTCCGACTTGTCGGTCAGCTGGTCCTTCGGGAAGAAAGGCGGTCCGACAGGAAGCGCCTCTTTGATGGCATCGAAGAGTTGCGCCACGCCGAAACGCTCTTGCGCAGAGATGGGAAAGATCTCCGCTTCCGGTAACTGGCTATGCCAGAACGAAACAAGCGACTCCAAGGTCTCCTGGGTCGTCAGGTCAATCTTGTTGATAATCAGAAAGACGCGTGTACCCGCTGCCGCCATGTGTTTCACTTTTTCCAGGAATTCGGGATTACGGTCAACGGTGTCCTGCGGCTCGGTCACATAGAGCAACACATCCGCGTCCACAAGGGCAGAACGGCTGAACTCCAGCATCTTCTCCTGCAGCCTGTAGTTAGGCGAAAGGACACCCGGCGTATCGGAATAGACCATTTGGAAATCCTCGCCGTTAACGATCCCCATAATACGGTGGCGGGTGGTTTGCGCCTTCGATGTAATGATCGACAGACGCTCCCCTACCAACGCGTTCATTAGCGTCGATTTACCCACATTGGGGTTACCAACAATGTTCACAAACCCACTGCGGTGGGCCTGTGAACATTGCTGATTGCTGATTGTTGATTGCTGATTGCTCATCATTACATGACTGCGTCGTACAGTTCGTCAACCGAGTTGAAGAGTTTAGCCGGCGAGAGTTTGGTAACCTTGCAGCCCAACTTCTTCTCGATAGCCTTCAGGTCAATCTTCTTCGGGTCACCCATCAGAACGATCGTTACCGGTTTGCCCTGTATGTTCTCTTTGTAGAACTTCTCGATGTCGTTGAAAGTCAGCGCGTCGATAGCCGCAGCATTGACTTTGGCAGGGTCGTCTTTGTAACCCAGACGCTGCCAGTGCTCATACGCTGCAGCTTTGGAACGCATGGACGGTTTAGCCGTCTGTGCAGCCTGCTTGAGAGCCGCCTTGAGGGCTACAAGATTAGTAGAGTCTGCCGGCATGTCGTTCAGGATATCCATATAAACGGAGATCGCGTCGTTGACTTTGTCGCTCTGGGTACCTACATATCCAATGAAGTAGCAGTCCTTACCAGGCAGTTCCGGCGTAGCGTCCACACCATAAGCGGAATAAGCCATGGAGCGTTTTACACGGATCTCATTGAGCACAATACCCGTGAAGCCACCGGACATATACTGGTTGAAGGCGTCAGAAGCCACATCCGAAGCGATGTCATACGGACGTCCGTTGATGTAGAAATAGAGGTCCGCCTGCTGTACGTTGCTGTTCGGCAAGAAGAGCACAGTCGGTTTGTCATATTTCTGACGGTCCTGTACGAACGGCGATTTAGACGGCTTCATACCTTCGGTCAGCGGCAGGTTAGCCACCAGTTGGTCCTGAGGCAGAGTACCGCAGTAGAACACATCCAGCGCGTACTCACGAGCCTGAGCGATGAGCGACTGCACTTTCGGCAGACCCATGCCCCAGATGTCCGCGAACGGTACTTCGTCCAGATAAGAGGACTTCTTGCCGTACATAGCGTATTGCATCAAAGCGGATTTCTGAACGGCTGTCTGTTTCTGACGGATCAGTCGGGAAATGAACACACTACCCTTTACTGCATCCAGCTGCTTCTGCTCCAGATACGGCATGAGGAGCTGACGGTTAACCAGATTCATGATCTTAGCCATGTTGCCGTCCTCACCGGTGATAGCGATATAGAAATAGGAGTCGTTGCTACCATATTCTACCGAAGCACCCAGTTCCGCCATCTGCTGTTTGAAATCCTTACCCTCGGTAGCCGGAGATCCCATGATACCGGCGTTGCTCATCAGCGCAGCAGCATAAGGCAGCAGCGGCATCTCATGCTCACCTACACCGTAGCGGAGAATGAGCGAGAAGATATCATTCTTGTTGTTCGGGGTATAGCGCAGCGTCACGTTCTCGCCCAATGAGCTGACTTTCACATCATTGAAATCGTTGAAGGTCTGTTTGAGCGTGCCCTTTGGCAGTTTCAGGAAAGCCTCAGCATAAGCGGTCTTAGCGTTCTTCACCGGATCAAGCGGTTTGATATTCGGTTTCGGCAGCGGTTTTGCCTTCATGCTCTTGGTATCCTCGTCGAAGGAGATGGTCATGTGGTCTGCATCGAAGTATTTCTTGGCTACACGTGCGATCTCCTCTTTGGTGAGGGACTGAATCTTCTCGTTAGCCGTGAAGATGTCATCAACTGGTTTCGCATAGGTGAACGCATCTACGAGGACGTTCATCTTGGTAGAAGGAGACTCATTGAAACTCTTGTAGCTCTGCGCATACATGTGTTTTACGTTCGCTATCAGTTCATCGGATATCTCACCACGTTTGATTTTTTCAATCTCTTTCATAATGATAGCCTCGGTAGCCTTGTCCGACTCATACATCTGCTGGTTGGCATCGTAGTACGGAACAGCCATCACAAATACGCGTCCGTCATTACGACGGGAATCCGAGAAGGCATATGCTTGTCCTACGTCACCCTTGGTGTTCACCTGATCCAGCAGACCGGTCTGGCCGTTATAGAGGAGATTACATACGAACTCCAATACATCCTGATCCGGATCACCTTCCTTCACACCCTGGTAAACCCACGCTACTTGCGGAGTATAACCCAAGTTGTAGTGTTTCTTGCCGGTCAGTTGAACAGACGGATAACTCGGACGGGCAGGCAACTCTTTCGGTTGCAGACGGCCGAAGGTCTCTGCAATCATAGGCTTCGTGCTCTCGGTATCGAAGTCACCCACAATGATCAGCGCCATGTTGTTAGGCACATACCATGTGTTGTAGAACTCAATCAGACGGCTCAGACGCGGGTTCTTGAGGTGCTCGGGCAGACCGATTACGTCACGCTCGTACGGAGAACCTTTGTACACATCCTCCATCAGTTTCTTCTGTGCCTGGGAAGACGGTTCGTTGGCGTACATGTTGTACTCCTCGAACACGTTCTCCAACTCAGCCTGGAACGTACGGAAGACCGGATCAATCAGACGGTCGGAGAAGATCGTCAGCCAGCGGTACATCTCTGCAGCCGGGAACGAGTTGTGATACGCCGTGAGGTCGAAAGAGGTGTATGCGTTCACACCCTCGGCACCGATAAGATCCAGCATGTTGAAGAAATCCTCGGTAGAAGAGATCTTCGCTTCACGCATGGAGCATTCGTTGATCTGCGTAGCGAGTTGCTCACGTACTTTCGGATCGGTAGCGTCGCTGTACTGGTCGTAAAGCGCGATGATCGAGTCATAGATCGGTTTCTCTTTCTCCCAGTCGAGGGCGCCGATACGCTGTGTGCCCTTGAAGAGCATGTGCTCCAGATAGTGTGCCAAACCGGTGTACTCTGCCGGCTCGTCCACAGCACCTGCGCGAACTACTACGTAGCCCGTTACATCCGGTGCGTCGTGGTCTTCCCACAAAAGCACAGTGAGACCGTTTTCCAACTTGTACTCTGTCAAACCCTCACGGGATTGAGCGGAGAGAAATGCGATGCTGCATACCAGCAGCAGAGCGCTAAGTAAATACTTTCTCATTGTTGTTAATTATTTTTTGTTAACTATTTTTCGATAAATCGAGATATCGAAATTTCGATATATCGAGATAATTTACCACTCGAGCAGCACTTTTCCGCACTGGCCGGAGACCATGACATCGAAGCCCTTCTGGAAATCCTCGAACTTGAACCGGTGGGTGATAACCGGACTGAGGTCGAGTCCTCCAAGAAGCATCTGCTCCATCTGGTACCAAGTCTCCCACATGCGGCGTCCGGTGATGCCTTTGATAGTCAGGGCGTTAAAAATCACATCCGACCAGTTGACCTGCGTGTTGGAGGGCAGAATACCTAATTGGGCTATGTTCGCTCCCTTGTACATGTGCGCAATCATATCATTGAAAGCCGCCGGTGCACCGCTCATCTCCAGTCCCACATCGAAACCTTTGATACCTAACTGTTTCATCGCGCCTTCTATGGTCTCTCCTTTCGAGCCGTCCACCGTCAGCGTGGCACCCATCTTCTTGGCGATCTCCAGCCGCAGCGGGTTGATGTCCGTCACCACAATATGTTTGGCTCCGGCGTAGCGGCATATACCTGCTGCCATCGTACCGATGAGTCCGGCTCCCGTGATTAGCACATCTTCGCCCAAGAGGGGAAAAGCAAGGGCTGTATGGGTGGCGTTGCCGAAGGGGTCCATGATCGCTGCGAAATCGTCAGGTATCTCCGGACGCAGTTTGACTACGTTGCTCTCCGGGATCGTCACGTATTCCGCGAAGCAGCCGTCCTTGCCCATTATTCCCACTGAGATCGTGTTCTCGCAGACGTGCCCCATGCCTCGGCGGCAGTTGCGGCAATGTCCACAGACGATATGTCCTTCGGCAGTCACACGTTCGCCGACCTTGAAGTTACGCACACCTGCGCCTACTTCGGCTACGATACCCACAAACTCATGCCCCATCGTATAAGGCGGCTTGCAGTGGTTTTGCGACCACTCGTCCCATTTATACATGTGCAGGTCGGTTCCGCAGATAGCGGCTTTGATGACCTTGATCAGTACGTCGTTCACTCCCACTTCCGGCATCGGCACATCTTCCATCCAAATGCCCGGCTCCGCATATTTCTTTACTAATGCTTTCATTTTTTTCTAGGATACTAGTTTCCTAGGGTCCTAGGGCCCTAGTTGTTTTTCAATACTGCAAGTTCCGTGCCAATCTTCGTAAAGGCGGCGATACATTTATCTAATTGTTCGCGCGTGTGCGCTGCGGAAACCTGCACGCGGATACGCGCCTGACCCTTCGGCACTACCGGATAATAGAAGCCCGTGACGTATATTCCTTCGTCTTGCAGTTTGGCTGCAAACTCCTGCGAGAGGCGCGCGTCATACAGCATAACTGCGCAGATAGCAGACTGCGTCGGCTTGATATCAAAACCTGCCGCTTTCATCTTCTCTACGAAATACGCCGTGTTCTCGTGCAGGCGGTCCTGGAGTTCGTTGGAACGGGTGAGTATCTCAAAGGTCTTGATACCTGCCGCAGCAATCATCG
Organism: uncultured Bacteroidales bacterium; assembly: GCA_937910305.1. Taxonomy (GTDB): domain Bacteria; phylum Bacteroidota; class Bacteroidia; order Bacteroidales; family Paludibacteraceae; genus Colicola. The sequence goes on from CALEPS010000150.1 coordinate 17,724, forward strand.
GCGGTATGGAGTTCGAGAAGAGATACGGACGGCTGCGTTGGCGCAGGAGGTCGATGATCTCTTTCTTGCCGGTGGTGAAACCGCCTACCGAGCCGCCGAAAGCTTTTCCGAGCGTACCGGTGATGATCTCCACCTTGCCGCGCATGTTGTACAGTTCGGTCACACCGTGTCCTGTCTTGCCGACCACGCCTGCGGAGTGGCTCTCATCCACCATGACGAGCGCGTTGTATTTCTGCGCCAGTTCGTAAATCTTATCCAGCGGACAAACATTGCCGTCCATGGAGAACACACCGTCCGTAGCGATGATACGGAAACGCTGCGCCTGCGCTTTCTTCAGTTGTTCCTCCAGATCAGCCATATCACCGTTCGCGTAGCGGTAACGTACTGCTTTGCACAGACGCACACCGTCGATGATAGAAGCGTGGTTGAGTGCATCGGAGATGATAGCGTCCTCTTCTGTCAGCAGCGGCTCGAACAGTCCGCCGTTGGCATCAAAGCAAGCAGCATAAAGGATGGTATCCTCTGTTCCGAAGAAGTCCGATATCACGCGTTCCAACTCTTTGTGCGTGTCCTGTGTGCCACAGATGAAACGCACGGACGCCATGCCGTAACCGCGTGCGTCCATCTTTGCTTTCGCTGCCTCGATCAGCTCTTTGTTATCCGCCAGACCGAGGTAGTTGTTTGCGCAGAAGTTAATTACGGGCAACCCCTCCCCGTCCCTCCCCTCAAGGGAGGGGGTATTGGTGGCGACTTTGATCCCGCTTGATTGCGGAGTGATAATCACCCGCTCGTTCTTATATAGTCCTGCGTCCTTGATCTCTTGCAAGGTCTGCTGCAGGTGTTTTTGAAATTGTTCGTACATAGTTTTCCGATATTTCGATATTACGACTCCTTCTCCTCCCTTGAGGGGAGGTCGGGAGGGGTTTTTAAATAATCCCTTGTTCCAGCATCGCGGTAGCGACCTTCATGAATCCGGCGATGTTAGCACCCTTCACGTAGTCGATCGTGCCGTCCGGCTGTGTGCCGTAGCGGACGCATTGCTCGTGGATGGACTCCATGATATGATGCAGACGGTCGTCCACTTCTTCGGCTTTCCAACTCAGGTGTTCGGCGTTCTGGGTCATCTCCAAACCGGATGTTGCTACGCCTCCGGCATTGACCGCTTTACCCGGAGCAAAGAGCACTCCGTTATGCTGGAAGAAATGGATGGCTCCAGGCTGGCAGCCCATGTTCGATACCTCGCAGCAGCACCAGCAGCCGTTCGCTTTTAGTTCCTTTGCGTCCTCTTCGCTCAGTTCGTTCTGGAACGCACACGGCAGAGCGATGTCGCACGGGATCGACCATGCCTTCTTGCCTTCCGTGAAGACGCAGAGGCTCGGGAACTTGTCCGCCATATCCTGCACTTTGTTGCGGTTCGACGCACGCATAACAAGCATGTAATCGATCATCTCTTTGGTAATACCGCCTTTGATAGCCACTACGCCGTCCGGGCCGCTGATTGCTACCACTTTTGCTCCCAACTCAACCGCTTTGGTAGCCGCACCCCATGCCACGTTGCCGAAGCCGGAGATGGCTACTTTCTTACCCTTGATATCTTTGCCTGCCTTGTGCAGGAGGTGTTGCGTAAAATAGAGTGCTCCGAAACCGGTTGCCTCCGGGCGCAAGATACTTCCGCCCCATGTCATGCCCTTGCCGGTCAACACGCCTGTATGGTATTCGCGCGCGAGCTTCTGGTACATGCCGTTGAGGAAACCTATCTCCCGTCCGCCTACGCCTACGTCGCCTGCCGGAATATCCTGATCCGGACCGATACAGCGCCATAGTTCGAGCATGAACGCCTGGCAGAAACGCATAATCTCAGCATCGGATTTGCCTACAGGGTCAAAGTCCGAACCGCCTTTTGCGCCACCCATCGGCAGGGTCGTCAGCGCGTTCTTGAAGGTCTGCTCGAAACCGAGGAACTTCAGCATCGACGGCGTCACGGCTCTGTGGAAACGCAGACCGCCTTTGTACGGACCGATGGCGGAGTTGAACTGCACGCGGTAACCGAGGTTGGTCTGCACCTCGCCCTGATCGTCAATCCACGTCACGCGGAAGGTGAAGATACGGTCGGGTTCTACCATCCGCTCCACGATCTTCGCCTGCTCGAACTCGGGGTGTTGGTTGTACACCTCTTCGATAGACTCCAATACTTCCTGAACCGCCTGCAGGTACTCTGCTTCCCCCGGGTGTTTCGCAGCCAGACGCTGCATAATGTCTTGTACTTTCATTATTGTGTGTGTTTTTTATGGTTGATTAAGTGCAAAGTATTTCCAGAGCGGGGCTGCGTGCAGGGCTTGGACGATCTCTCCGTCCTGCAACATC
>CALEPS010000151.1 GCA_937910305.1 uncultured Bacteroidales bacterium
ACGTCGGTGTTGAGCGTATCTTCCCGATGGACAGCCCCTTCATTGAGAGCATCACGGTGAACAAGTACGGTAAAGTACGTCGTGCTAAATTGTATTACCTCCGCGAGCGTACGGGTAAGAAAGCACGCATCCAGGAGCGCCGCGTAAAGTAATCAAAAGGGGACCTTCGGGCTCCCTTTTTTAATGTACAATTTTGAATTGTGAATTGTGAATTTTGAATTGTGCTCTCCATATAAACCAACAGGAGACCAGCCCCAAGCGATAGAGTCGCTGGTGGCGGGGCTGAATGCCGGCGCACCGGCGCAGGTGCTCCTCGGAGTCACCGGCTCCGGCAAGACCTTCACTATCGCCAATGTGATCAAGGAGGTCAACCGCCCTACCCTCATCATGAGCCACAACAAGACGCTTGCCGCCCAGTTGTACTCCGAGATGAAGGCGTTCTTCCCGCACAACGCGGTGGAGTATTTCGTCTCGTACTACGATTACTACCAGCCCGAGGCGTATATCCCCTCCACGGACCTGTATATCGAGAAAGATCTGAGTATCAACGAGGAGATCGACCGCCTGCGTCTGAGTGCAGTGGCTGCCTTGCTGTCCGGGAGAAAGGATGTGATTATCGTTTCGTCCGTCAGTTGTATATACGGTTTGGGCAGCCCCCAGGACTTCACGCAGAACGTGATCGAACTGCATCGCGGCGAGAACATCCAGATGGACAAGCTGCTCAAGCAGCTCATAGGCGCGCAGTACGTGCGTAATGATATAGAACTGGCGCGCGGGCGCTTCCGCGTGAAAGGCGACACGATTGATATCGCCCTTGCCTATGCCGACTATATCGTGCGGATCGAGTTCTTCGGCAACGAGATTGACGCCATTATGACAATCGACCCTATCTCGGGCCAAGTGATAGAAGAGTTTGAGCACTATAACCTCTCTCCGGCTACGATTTTCCTCACCAGTGCGGAACGGATTGCTGCTGCAAAGGAACAGATCCAAGCCGATCTGGCAAAACAGATAGAATATTTTACCGACCTGGGCGAGGAGTTATACGCCAAGCGGATAGAAGAAAGGGTCAAATATGACCTGGAGATGCTGGACGAGTTAGGTTACTGCTCCGGCGTAGAGAACTACAGCCGTTATTTCGACGGCCGCGAAGAAGGGACACCGCCTTACTGTCTGCTTGATTATTTCCCGAAAGACATGCTTCTTGTCATAGACGAAAGCCATGTGACTGTACCTCAGATACGCGGTATGTACGGCGGCGACAAAGCGCGCAAGGACAACCTCGTCACCTATGGTTTCCGTCTGCCCGCCGCCCGCGACAACCGGCCTTTGCGCTTTGATGAGTTTGAGATGAAGGTGGGCTTAACTCCTGCCCCTTCAGGGGAAGGTCGGGAAGGGGCTTCTACTATTTTTGTCTCCGCCACCCCTGATGAATACGAATTGGAGCGGTCGGAAGGTATTGTCATTGACCAGCTGATCCGTCCTACAGGCCTGTTGGACCCCGAGATCGAAGTGCGTCCGACGGAGAACCAGGTGGACGATCTGATGGACGAGATCAAGACCCGCATCCACCGCAACGAACGCACCTTGGTCACCACTCTTACCAAACGCATGGCGGAGGAGCTGGACGAATACCTGCGCAAATACGGCATTAAATCCGCTTATATCCATTCAGACATAGACACTATTGAGCGCGTAAAGATCATGGAGGACTTGCGGAGAGGCGAATATGACGTGCTGGTAGGTGTCAACCTGCTCCGTGAAGGTCTGGATCTTCCGGAAGTAAGTCTGGTTGCTATCCTCGATGCAGACAAGACCGGTTTTCTCCGCGACCAGCGCAGCCTGACCCAGACTGTCGGCCGCGCCGCGCGGCATGTGAACGGCAAAGCGATCCTGTACGGCGACAAGATCACTCCCGCCATGCAAGCCACTATCAACGAGACCAACCGCCGCCGCACGATACAGATGCGGTACAATGCGGAGCACGGAATCACGCCTACCGCCATCAAGAAAGAGATCAATACTTCGGCTCTCGCCGGTCTGTACAAAGATCCGGAGGAAGAGAAACGCCGTGTAGAAACCGCCATCCGCGAGAGCTGGCAGACTGCCGAATGGCAGAAGATGGACGCCAAGGCATTGGAAAAAGCGATAGACACCAAACGCAAACAGATGCTGGCTGCTGCAAAGGCAACCGATTTCGACATAGCCGCACGTCTTAGGGACGAAATGATAGAGATGCAGAACCGGCTTCAGGCCATGCAAGGCTAAAAAGTAAGGCTAAAAAGCGATTATTTTCGCATTTTTTTGCAAAAATATTTGGTCATGTCAGAAAAAAGCAGTAATTTTGCACGCTTTTTCGCGTTGAAAAAGATTAACTGGATAAACTAGTTCGACTAGTATAACTAGAATAACTATTATTAACAAACTAAATTAACAATTTACTACAATGGTAAATCATTACGAAACTGCCTTCGTTTTAACTCCCGTTTTGTCTGAGCCGCAGACGAAGGAGGCAGTAGAAAAATTCGAGAATCTTCTCACATCGAATGGCGGTACCATCCTGAACCGTGAGGAGTGGGGTTTAAAGCAGCTCGCTTACCCTATCCAAGGTAAAAATTCGGGTTTCTATTTCATTCTTCAGTTTGATGTAGAGCCCGCAGTAATTGCTACCCTCGAGACCGAGTTCCGTCGTGACGAGCGCGTAATCCGCTTCCTGACGACACGTCTTGACAAGTACGCTTTCGAGTACGCAGAGAAGCGTCGTGGCAAAGGTAAACAACAAAATGCAGAGGAGGCTTAATTATGGCACAGAATGACGAAATCCGCTATCTGACTCCGCAAGGTTCGGACCAGAAGAAGAAAAAGTACTGCCGTTTCAAAAAATCCGGTATCAAGTACATCGATTACAAAGATCCAGAGTTCCTCAAGAAGTTCCTCAACGAGCAAGGAAAGATTCTTCCCCGTCGCATCACCGGTACTTCTTTGAAGTTCCAACGCAAAGTTGCACAGGCCGTTAAGAAAGCACGCCATCTGGCTCTGCTGCCTTACGTAACTGACATGATGAAATAATCGTTCAAGTGAAACGAGAAGTAATTAACTTTAAAAGAAAGGAAAGAAAATGGAAGTAATTCTGATTCAAGACCTTGCGAACCTCGGTTTCAAGAACGACATCGTAAAAGTTCGCGACGGCTACGGACGTAACTATCTGCTGCCGCAGAAGATTGCTATCATTGCTAACGAGGCTAACCGCAAGCAACTGGCTGAGACGCTGAAACAACAGGCTCACAAAGCAGCCAAACTGCTGGCTGACGCTCAGGCACTTGAGGCAAAACTCGCAGAGACGGTAATCGAACTCAAGGTAAAAGCAAACGAGGACGGAAAGATCTTCGGTACTGTTACCACCCAAAACATCTCTGACGCGCTCGCTGCACAGGGTATCACCATCGACAAGAAAGTGATCACCATCGCTGAGCCGATCAAGCAACTGGGTGAGCACACCGCACAGGCTCGTCTCCATCGTGAGGTAAAAGCTGACATCAAGCTAAACGTAGTAGCTGAGTAAACTAGAGTATTAACCAAAAGATCAATGAAGGTTCGTGCAAGTCGAGCGTAAGCGAGCTTACGCAGCTCGACGAAGCCGAAGCTCCAGAATTTAAATTTAATTTAAATTATGAAAAAAGGAATTCATCCGGAGAACTACCGCGTAGTGGTTTTCAAAGATATGTCTGACGGTACTCAGTTCTTCAGCCGCTCTACCGCAGCTACGAAGGACACGATTGAAATCGACGGCGTTCAGTACCCGCTGATCAAGCTGGAGATCTCGAACACGAGTCACCCATTCTACACCGGTAAGTCCAAACTTGTGGACACCGCAGGTCGTGTGGACAAATTTATGTCTCGCTACGGCAATCGCACTCGCAAGTAATACTTGCGACATCTCAAGGGGCGAGCATGTGCTTGCCCCTTGTTTTTTTATTATTAAGAACATTTCGATATCTCGGTATATCGACATTTCGACATTTCGACAACTCAACAACTCCTATGAACAACACACATCTATGGCGCGCCCTCGGTCGCAACACAATCGTTTCTCTCATCCTTTTCGGAGCATTATTAGGACTTCTATGGCTCGTTGAGACCTATCTCCTCCCTTGTGGGGAGGCCGGGAGGGGTTACCTTCTCAAATGGCATGACCCCGCCTGGGTAGTAGGTATTCCCGCTTCTATCATCGGCGTAGCATATATTCTCACGGTCCGCGACCCGCAGAACTACACCGGCTTCTTCGCCGGAATTGTGATGTCTTTCTTGTTGGGAATACAGTTTATGCTGCAAGAGCAATATGACAGCACCTTCCTCTATTTCTTTGTCTTTATCCCCTTCCAGATGATGTCTATCTATAAATGGAGCCGCTCTAAAGACGACGGAGGAGCAAGTTTTGAACCTAAGTTCCTCGACACTCCGCGTCTGATACTCTCTGTTTTCATGCTCGTCTTCATTACGGCAGGAGATCTTTTAATTATGAACTATGTCAATCATGGCTCTCTCTTTCCCTCCCTTGAGGGGAAGACTTGGGTGGGGTTACTCCTCAACGGACTCCTCATCTCGTCTTCCTTCCTGGCTAACTACTGGCTGATTTACCGCAAGACGGATTCGTGGATCTATTGGTTTATATATAGCATTGCCGGTATCGGACTTTTCATAATACTGGGCAATATCTTCTCTATCGTGCTCTTCTCCTTCTTCCTGGTCATCAATGGTACGGCGGGAATCGCTTGGATCAAGGCTACCAAACCGGAGAACTACGGTTGGCTGAGCATCTTTGTAAAATAATTCGTCATACCGTAATCACGTCATTACGAAATATCGGAAAATATGATTAAAAGAAAGCAAGACACTGTTCTCAAAGTCACAGAGCCTGCGCAGCTCATGGATTTCCTCATGGCTAAAATGGGCGGTATGGCTAAATCGTCTATCAAACAGCTGCTGGGACAGCGACGCGTCAAAGTGGGGAATGCCGTTCAGACAAGGCATGACTTCGAACTCAACCCCGGAGACGTGGTCACTATCTCCTCCGGCAGAGGCAACACGCAGTTAACCCATCCCAAACTCAAGATCGTCTATGAGGACGACGACCTGATTGTAGTGAACAAACAACCCGGTCTGCTCACCGTTGCCACCGCTCCGGGAAGCAAGGAGACGACCGTCATGTCCATCCTGCGCGCGTACGTAAAGAAACAGAACGCGCGCGCGAACATCTACGTCGTACACCGTCTGGACCGCGAGACCTCCGGTCTGCTCGTCTTTGCCCGTTCCGAGGAGTTGCAGCATTACATGCGGGAGTACTGGCGTGAGTTGGTTACGGAACGCACTTATATAGCGCTCGCGGAAGGGGTTCTTGAACCGCGGGAAGGCAAAATAACGACCTGGCTTACGGAAGACAAACGCAATGCCGTAGTCTATTCCTCCCCTGTCGATGACGGCGGCGACATCGCCATCACAAACTATAAGGTGCTGAAAACCTCAACAACCCCACCCCATCCCTCCCCTCAAGGGAGGGAATCCGGCAGCAGACACTTCTCCTCCCTTGAGGGGAGGTCGGGAGGGGTTACTTATTCCCTCGTCGAACTGCATCTGGAGACAGGCCGCACCAACCAGATCCGCGTACATCTGGCGTCCAAAGGGTGTCCTGTGGTAGGCGACCGCAAATACGGTCACGGCAACGAGGACAGCCCTATCGACCGCCTCTGCCTCCATGCCAAAGTGCTGGCTTTCATCCATCCGGTAACAGAGAAAACGGTACGGTTCGAATCTCCCGTCCCCAAAGAATTTAATAGAGTATTATTATGAGAAAAATCATTTCCTTTGTACTTTGTACTTTGTCCCTTTGTACATTAACCGCGGCTCCGCGGCGTGTACACACGATCGGCGACAGTACCATGAGCGAATATAAGCCTGCCGCAACGCCTAAGCGCGGCTGGGGAATGTATCTGCAGGCGTTTTTTAACACCGACTCGGTGGAAGTCAACAACCGCGGCAAATCGGGTGCTTCCACCCGTACGTTCTATGAGACCGACAACCTCTGGCCGTCGGTCAAGAAGCAGATGAAAGCCGGTGACTACCTCATCATCCAGTTCGCCCACAACGACGAGAAATGCAAAGGCGAAGATGTCTATGTTGAGAACGAACGCCTCCGCGCGGAGGGCAAAGACACGCTGACCGACATGCGCGGCACGGAGCCGAACACCACCTATAAGATGTATCTGCGGCGGTTCATTACCGAGGCGCGCGAGATGGGCGTAATACCGGTTCTGATGTCCCCTATCTGCCGCGCGTATTTCTTAGCCCCAAAGGGGCACGATTCTTCCAAGAACGGCAAGATCAATGACGAAGGGCAACACAAGCTTTCAGCGGTCAGCCATCAGCCATCAGAGGCAGGAGACAAAGACTACGTCCGTTGTATGCGTGAGGTGGCGGAGGAGATGATGGTGCCGTTCCTGGACATGACCGCCCGCAGCCGCGAGTTCTACGAACAGGCGGGACAGAACTATTGCATGACCAACTATTTCAACTGCGGCGACAAAACGCACACTTCCGCTGCCGGAGGTATGGCGATTGCGAGCCTGGCGTACGAACTGATCAACAACTCGCCGGAGTTGGAGGAACTGAAATCGTGGACATCCTTCCCTACCAAAGAGGCTTATTCTGCTTACGCGCAGAATATCGAGGAAGCGGGCAAGAAAGCGGCTTTCGCTGCTACCGGCGCCCCCTTCTCCGAGACGCTGTCAGCCGTCAACCTCCGGAACATCGAGCTTACCAAGAAGGGTTACACGCCCGCGGGAGGGCTCTGGCCAGCCGGAGAGATAGACGAGGTGGCGAACCGCTACATCGAATATACGATTGCTGCAGAGAAGAAAAAAGGGCTTGTCATTGAGACCGTCACCCTGCCCCTCCAAGCCAAAGGAGGCGCCGGTATGAATATCCATATCAACTATGGTTTCGGAGAAGCTTTCTCCGGCGTGACAACCATCTATGAGAACACCGCCCTGCCGAAGAACAAGAAACTGACCATCCGTTTGGACCAGCCTATCCTCGTTCCTGCCGGACAAACGCTCCGTCTCCGCGTCCTGCCGTGGTATGACTCCAACGGCAAACCGCAAGGCAAGAAGTACCTCCAACTCGGTGACCTGAAAGTAACCGGCAAGCGGCTGAAATAAGACGGTCCGTAATGGTAACGATATGGTAACGTAAATGACCGCTAAATAAGTACTGACATACCCGCTAATAAAAAACGATTAAAGCCACCCGAAAAGGTGGCTTTAATTGATTCGCTTTCTACTTTGAGTTAAGCGGTCTTTCGACTTTCTACTCCTTAGTAGCTTGTACGCTGCGTAGCAGCATAGCTTATCTTCAGTGCATATGCGCGACGGAGCTCCTGCTTGATGTCTGCTATGACACCCATGCGGGTTTCCTTGTCTGCTTTGATAGAGACAGTCATCAATCCTTGGTCAGACTCCTTCATGGAGGAACGCTCGTTGACGATATACTCGCCAATCTCTTTTACCTCCGCGAATTGGTCATTGAGCTGGATACGCGTCTCTGCACCATACTGTTTGCGGAACTCTGCGGTAGGCGTACCTACGTAGATATAACGCACAAGGGATTTATTCTCCAACTTGGTGAGCTCGGTAGCCTGTGGGTTCTTGAACTGCACCTTGTAGCTTACTTCCTTCATTGATGTAACAGACATGAAGAAGAACAACAGCATGAAGATAATATCAGGGAGAGACGACGTATTCAACGCCGGCATCTCACGTTTCTCATTTCTACGTATCTTAGCCATAATCAGTTACCGTAATTTTTAGGTTCAGCCTCCGAAATCTTCTGAGGATAGATCTTCTGTATGCGTTTCTGCTGGTCCTCCTCCAATTCGTTGTAGCTCTTGTGGAAATACTTCTGCGCGCATTCTTCACGCAATTCATTATATGCCGCTACGAGTTCGTTCTGAACATCCAGATATGCCTGATACTGCGTATCCACGTCGTTTTGGACGGAGATCACGTGGTCCTTCGTATAAGCTATAGTGCCAAAAGGAGCACCGAAATCTTCCTCCACGAGTTTCGGATAGTAGTCCGCATTCTGCTCGTTCTTAATGAACTCTTTAGCTCTCTCGCGAAGTTGCTTCACATCCATCAACTGGCCTTGTACCATCAGTTGGTTAGCGGAGTTGATCTTCACCACCAACAGGTTACGCTTGTTGATATCCTTGTCCTCTACCTTTTGATCGGGAGGAATAGGAGCAGGCAGACGGCGAGCCAGTCCCTGGTTCACATCCATAGAGGTGGTCACCAGGAAGAAAATCAGCAACAGGAACGAGATGTCCGCCATGGAGCTGGCGTTGATCTGTGGGACTTTCTTTGCCATGATAAATGTGATTTACTTCGATAGTTTTTTAGTATAGCAGTATCCCCAAATCATTGTACCGATAGTAGCAACGATAAGGAAATAGCAAGCATAGATCACTGCGTCGGCCATCTGCGCCCAGAAGCCTTCGTTATCCGTACCCTCATATCCAATGATATTGATTTTCTCCGGGCTACCGAGGAACCAGCATACGCATGCCAATACGATGAAACCGCATACTACGCCGAGAGTCATATATGCTTTGCGACGGTCGGTCTTCCAGTTGTTGGCAAAATCTACACATACCACAGCCAGAGTGATCAGAACTACAAGACCAAGCAGGATGTAGTTCCAGATGAGGAAAGCATCGGTGAAGCGAGGGATATCCAGGAAATCACCGGCTACCTCCAGACTACCGTTTGATCCGCCCAGGAAGAACAGCGCGATAAACACGATGCCTAAACCCAGCAGCGACCAGAGGGTAATCTTAGGGATCATTTTATAGTTTTTCATATTGCTCAAAATTTAGAAAAGTGTTATTACTTCTTATCTCGCCTTTCTACAAAGGCTCGAACGATTAAATAACTATGTTATTTTTTCTTTTGAGCCTTGTCGTACTCTACTACGATGTCGAGCAGGCTGATGGAGCTATCCTCCATTTCGTTAACCAGACCCTCAACGAGCGAAAGGATATAGTTGTAGAACAACTGGAGCACAACAGCGATGATCAAACCGAGGAGTGTAGTCAACAGAGCGACCTTGATACCACCGGCAACAACGGTAGCGGAGATATCACCAACCTGTTGGATCTTATCGAATGCCTCGATCATACCGATGATGGTACCCAAGAAACCGAGAGACGGAGCGATTGCAATGAAGAGCGTGATCCAAGAGAGGTTCTTCTCCAAGAGACCGAGCTGAACGCCGCCATAGGAAGCAACCGTTTTCTCTACTACGTCGATACCCTCATCATATCGGCTGAGACCTTGATAGAAGATCGAAGCTACCGGTCCGCGTGTATTGCGGCAAACCTCCAGTGCTTTCTCGATACCGCCTTCTTTGAGAGCAGCCTCAACGTCAGCCAGCAGTTGTTTGGTGTTCGTTTTGCTGAGCGACAGATAGATAATACGCTCGATACAAAGAGCAAGACCGAACACAAGCGTAACGAGGGTCAGAGCCATGAAGCCGGCACCACCTTCAATAAATTTCGTCTTCAAAGTCTTGTGAAGAGCCACCAAGCCTCCGGCTTCCTCGGCAGGAGCCTCAGCTACTTCTTCTGCTGCAGGAGCAGCCTCGTCTACTTGTTCAACAGCAGCTTCCTCAGCAGGAGCAGCTGCTTCATCTTGTGCCATCATTACTGCGCTACCAAAGGTCAGCATTGCCAGCAC
>CALEPS010000152.1 GCA_937910305.1 uncultured Bacteroidales bacterium
CAAATCGTGGGAGCCACCAGAGTTTGTATCCGGCACGTGTGGGATGGATGCCGTCGGAACGGGGTTGTTGAGGTCGATGACACGTTTGGCTTCGAGGTTCTCGGGACCTTGAGGCGTGTGAGTACCCATATAGACCGTAGGATGGTTCATCACGAACTCCGCCATCGGCGACCGACAGATATTGCCATGACATATAAAGAGAATCTTTTGCATCACTTTTTACTATCATTTGTTCCCTATCGCGCGTAATAGGCAATCTCTCTACACTTGTTGTTTGCCATTAGAGAAAACTTTATCGGTTGTGGGAGTACACCCACGCTGATGGTTTAAAAGTCTTTATGTTGTATGTTGTTATGTTTTACGACATTCCGTATAAGCCAACGGAAAAGAGGCGGGTAGCAGGACATGGTGTGCAATGGTCAGCCCATGTGACTGCAAATAATCATGGTACGCAGCCTCTGTCCAATGTGCATATTCACGGAAACCTGTCAGAGCCATCAGTCGCGCTTTCAGCCGCTGCCGCAAGGTATTCTCTCCATGTATGTATGTCGGTGCAATCAACATGCCGTCAGGACGCAACACACGTTTTATTTCGCTAATGGCAGCATCGGGGTCTGGCATGATATGCAAGGCGTTGGCGATAAGCACAACATCAAACTGCCCATCCTCATAAGGCAGACATGTTGCATCAGCCTGCTCAAAACGCAGATTGACACCTTTGGCTCTCAATCGGTTGAATTGCTTGTCGTTATTGGCTACACGCAGCATCTCTTCTGCATAATCTGTCGCCAAATAGGAATGTGCGGCTTCTGCTGTATGAAAGGCAATAATACCTGTTCCGGTTGCCAGTTCCAGCACCTCTTTGCCTTGTATGGCAGTGCGTATGCGTGCATACATCTGCTCGTAAGCCTCACGCTCTTCGAGACGGGTGAAATTATAAATATGCGCTACTTTATTCCAGTAATTCATCTTGCAAGTATAACTAAAACTTACTCCTACTACTTCGGATTTGTGCTATGGATTCCGCGTATGATTATCAGAACTCTAAGCGTTCCAATTTCAATTGACCGCAAGCCTGCATTTCTTCGACGTGTTTCTTGAACTCCGGTGTAGCGGAGTGCAGGTCGAGCGAAGTTTGGTCCTGCCACGTTTCGCAAATCATAAACACATCGGAGCGGGTTGCACTCTGGAACACATCATAAGCGATGCAACCGGCATGGTTACGTGATTTCTCGGTAAGGGCTACTGCAGCACGCAGAGCGTCCTTGTACTTTGCCGCGTCTGCGGCCTGAAAAAAGCAATTTAAGCGTATCATATTAGGATTGTATTTAGTTTATCTTTTTCGTCTTTTTTGTCCTATTCGGTCATAGTGGTTCCACATCTCCCAAAATCTGATAGTTATCCATTGATCTTCAGAACGCAACATCTACTGCAATAGCTCATAGGTTTTGTACCAATACCAGAAAGCTTCGGGGAAATTCTTTTTCAGTTTGTTCAGTTTGTTCATTTCCATTCCTTCAATGGACAAACCTGCAACAGACATCGGGTCAAAGGAATACTTTTCTATTCGATTGATTCCTTTCTCGATTAACGTGAGCATATACGCATCACGTGCTGCATCTATTATGGCTTCGTCTATCCGATATTGCCGTCCTGAATACATAAAACTGCGTATTTTCATGATACCTCGTTGCAGGAATGCAAATTGTTCTGCATTCAGCGCGCCACGGAGAGCAAGGTTCATATCCGTTTGACGAATACCTGCAATCACTTCATCCACAGACATTGTCAGCCCACGGTATGCCAGTTCGATAGGCACTATTCGCCGAAAAACCTCTGCTGTAATATGCATATCGTCCACGTGCTCGAATAGCCGTCCGACGTCGTGGAGTTGTTTGATGACTTCCAACGATTTCTCTTCGCCTTTCTTATAATATGGTATGCCGGTTGAATCAGGAGCAAAGGCGGTTAGTTTGTCTCCTAATATGTCTTTTTCCGAGGGGATAACCACTTTGGCTGGCGTGCCCTCAATCTCTATCAGCGGAGAAGTGATCTCTACTTCTTTTGTCTCGATATACTGATGCTCGTCATATAGTACATCCAGCAGAATATACATATCCTCGCGTCCTGAGCGCGGGAATGCCACTTGGTAGAACAGCTTGGAATGTCCTTTAGGAATTGTAGTCCCGTCTTGCTTACGCTCTACCAATTCGTATCGAACAAAACCGTTCGCTGCGTATTCTTGCAGATATGTTTCTATGTTCGTATCAGGCGGGCAGATAATATCTATATCCGTGGACAGACGATTGCCTGTGTCTTTGAGCAATAGCATCAGACTTGTTCCGCCTTTGAAGACAAAAGGACAACCGCTTCGAGCTAACATATCCAACAAACTGAACGCACGAACCACGCGTTCTATCACGTTTTTATCCGGATAGCGCAGTTCCTCTGCCTTTGCGCTTATCCATTCTTGACCAAAACATTTTGCAGCAATCATATCTTTATATTCCTCCGTTTGGCATATCGTTGTAACTTTTCTTCATTCAGCATATACAGTTCGCGGGCTGTTTCCGTCATGTATGCAGTCTCGATGCCTTGCATATAATAAAAATCCTTATCTGCACGGATGTCCACCAAGAGCTTTTCCAGCATAGGCACATAATAGCCGTTCTGCTTCATCAACGGAGCTTGAGTTACCAGCGGTTTGACGATTACTATCTTTTTCTTTATATCCGCATAATCATACATCATCTGCTCGTTCGGAGTGCGAAATACCTCATATCCTGCATCTTGCAAACAGTGGAAAACGGTCTCAACGCTATCTCGTTCCACTTCTATGTAAGTCGCTTGATTGAAAGCCAGATGGTGTTGCAATGGAGCAAAGGTCTCTCCATTGTACGCGCATAGTCTAATTAAGGGAAACTGCGCATGAATGAGATCATAAACTGCCTTTTCCTGTTCTCCAAACACCACATGCCAACTATTTTGGGTCGCTTTGGAATAAACACCTCTTTGCAGTCGTTGTATTTTCCCTTGGCGAACCATCCGGTTGAGAATGTTGACGATGGAATGCAAACTCACATCGCCCCCCCCTAAACTTAGAGCATACTGCTCCGCAGTGAACGACTCCACAGTCTCTGCAAAACGAATAATATGGTCGGTTCTATTAATCATGTTTTCACTATTGTATTTCGTCACTTTTTATTCATATTTGACGATTTACAATGCAAAAGTACTACATTTTTTTGAATTGTGCAAATAATTTTTGAAGAAAAATCACTTTTTCCTTCATTTTGTCACCAAAGATGGACTTTGTGGAAGATATGTGGCAGCAATTTATGTTCGAATATTCCAGAAGCACAAAATATAGAACAGATATAGTTGTTCACTTCTGCGATGTAAGTGTTCTATACACATGCTTTTTCTTTGCCGTGAAAAACCAGCAGTTACGAATTATAAACTAAGTCAAGAAGTTCACTTGCAATATTTGGATCTTCAAAACGCATTGCATTATCATTTAGTGTATTTCGCCCCAAATAATTGATTGAACCATACCAGATTAACTTCTTATCTATGATGGCACAACGACAAGACTGCGTTGATCTTATTATAACCTCTACACCGCGTGCAGCAACATCAGTTAGAACTCTATTGAGTGAACTCGCAACCTGCGGTTGATTATTTGGAATTGTGATAACGATAGAGCGTTTTGCATTTAATATATCCTTTTTGAATACAGATACAAAAGACTTTCCATCGAAAAATGTAGATTGCGTATCCGGTTCTTCCATTTCCGCGAATAAGCCTCTAATAATCGGCTGTGATTTTGGTTTATAGCCTATGCCTGCATAACCTTTGATACGACGGCGGTACATGAGTTCACACAAGGGAACATGAATGTCCACGTAGTCATATATGCGTACTTCCTCTTTACCAAGATACTCCCGATGAAGGCGACCTGCGTACTGCTCGACGATGCCTTTCCATGAGATAGGAATAGCCAGCATGAGCGTATCCAAGCGTGGAAAATCAAAGCCTTCTCCAACGTATTTCCCTGTTGCTACAATGACGAGCGATTCGTTGTCTGGAACGGCATGAAGACGCTCCATCGTGAGTCGTTTATCGCGTGCAGACGCAGAACCAATGAGGGGTATGACGTGCTGGCAACAATTAGTAAGTAATTGCGACAAAATATCCACATGGCTTGTGCGACTTGTTAGGATTATGGGAGTGCGCCCTTCCACAAGGGCTTTACAAACATCGGATACAATCAGTTGGTTACGAGCTTCATCTGCGATAAGAAAATCCGTGAGACGTGGGAACGTAATCGAATCTTCCGAAAGATGGCGATAAGCAGTGAAACGAGGTACGAGTACACGTGAGATAGCCGATTGCTGTGGTAGTTGTTTACTTGCTTGGTAACGAATCGGACCGCATTGCATGAAGATAATGGGTTGATGCCCGTCCTTGCGAATGGGTGTAGCCGTGAGACCATAAACATAACGCGGCGATATAAGGCGAAGGACATTTTCAAAGGTTATAGCAGAAACATGATGACACTCGTCCACAATCACCATACCATAGGAATGCATGAAGGGTTTGACAGAATCTTCATCAAGGCATGATTGCAGCAAGGCAACATCAACGATGCCGTTGAGATGATTGCCGGTGGAATCAAGCGTGCCGACAGGGGAGATTTTCTTTCGTCTGCCGCGTTTATGCGATGGCTCTTCTGCGGGGAGTTCAATATCGAGGAAACGACATAGCGTTTGTTGCCATTGTTGGAGCAAAGCTTTCGTATGCACAAGCACTAAAGTATTCATCTGACGACGAGCGATAAGTGCGGCAGCGGTCACGGTCTTACCAAAAGCGGTAGTAGCAGAGAGCGTGCCATTATCGAAGTGAGCTAGGCTATGCAAGGCTTCCTGCTGTTCCGGGCGAAGTTCGCCGACGAAAGATGCGCTGATAGGGATGCCGTGTTGGGTATTATCTTCAATGGAGATTGGGATGTTCTTGGATTGGAAAACCTCACGGATAGCATCTTCACAGCCTCGTGGCATATGTAAATAATCATCTACGATCTCTGCGCACGAGATGATACGCGGAGTGTCGTGTGTAGAGAAACGCATGGCTTGTTTGGCATAGAAATCAGGATTACGAAATGATGCCATGCGCTTGATGTGGTTCGCCAGTTTTGCTGATAGCTGATTCATCGGCAGATAGATGCCGTTTGCGCGGATAATGGAAACAGAAGTTGGGAGATCTTTGGGTTCCAAAGTAAGAGGCTTCGGCATCTCCCATGGTTTGGCTTCGGTCGTTTGGGTTAACTCTCCGAATAAGGAACCTGAGGTGTTATGTTCCGCAAGGATGGTTGTGATGTTATCTAATGACATTCGTTCGATATTTTGGAGCAATTGCCATTGATCAGGGTAAGCATTAAACTCTTCATCCACAAAGGTACTATTTCCTTTCTTACGCGCTTGTCCTTGGAGCGGCAAGGCGACCAGATTGCCGAAGCCTCCTTCTGGTAACGAATCTTGATTTGGGAAGAAGCGGTCATACGACTTGAGAGACATACGACCGTTATGGTTCATGGCCTCTGTTAGAACGGCGTAGCCTAAGCGTCGAGCAACAGCAGCGGGGATGGGTTCCGAGAAGAATATCCATAAGTGCGCACCGTTACCGGAACGTGAGCGTTCTAGATAAGCAGGTATATGCCATTCGTCACATATGCTTTTGTACGTCAGAACATCCTCTTTGTAGCCATGCTCGGAGTTTTTATCGTCAAAGTCAGCGCATAAGAGATAACAGGTATTGTCTGCGAGGACAGGAAATAAGCCTATTACATCACGACCATTGGGGTCATTGCCTGTGAGATGGTTAAAGATGTCTCGATCTGTAAGCGAGGCAAGGCCTCGGTTGGGACACTCGCTGCACTTATATTGTTTCTTGTTGCATAAGTCAGAACGCCATTCATTCTCACATACAGGTTGGTAACCGCTTTTGTCGGACGATGCACTATACCACCTTCGTGCAAAGACATCTTCACGCCCGCGAAAGATACTACGGAACAATGCTACTTTCTCTTCCGATGAAAGTGTGAACATCGGAGAGAATTTGTCCGGCTCTATAGGAGCAGATGGTTGTGAGATTGATATAGAAGACTGAGACTGACAGTATTGCGCAAGTTCCTGCTGCAAACATTCATTCTCCTTCGCGAGCCGAGCGTTCTCCTTCTGAAGACGCTCATTGTCTTTCAACAAATCCAAGATACTAATAGGTGCTTCCATACTTATGTTACATACATGTAGTCTGTATATGCGCAAAACTATTATATCAAATCACATACTTCTAATGGTACATAGTTTATCAGGTCTTGCGGCGCGAGGCGGAGTTGAAATTATAATATTTAATTTTATTTTTCAATTCCTCAAATTCATTATTTTTATTATTTAATTCATTTAAGCTAATTTTATTATTTCCATTTATTAGTTCATTTATTTGATTTTTTATATTTATTATCAATTTATCTTTTTCTTCTATTTGTATATTCAATTCTTTATTTTTTTCTAATATATCTTTTTTTTCTTTTTCATAATCAGTATTTACTTCTTTGATTTGTATTTTTTCTATTTTTTTTTGGATATTTGCATTTATATTTTTAATCGTTTGTGTTTTTTTTAATAAATCAGAATTTTTCTTTTTTATCGCTTCATTTTGGTTGAATGATTTTTTAAATTCTTCAACTATATTTTTATATTTAGTATTTATCTCTTTATTTATATTTTCAATTTTATTAATAGAATTTTTCATTTTTTCTTTTCCAATTTTAGACGTATTTTTTGTTGTATTTTTAAATGAATTATTATTTTGCCTTTCACTATTATATCTAATAATACATGAATTTGACTTATTATCATATTTATTTCTAAAAGTAGTGTCATAACTATATAAACTTCTAGTTGATTCTGGATTTTTTTTATCATTATTATTTGTTATATTTATATTATAAAAACTGATATTATTTAATTTTTTTGGTACTTGTTGTAACTCCAGCACTATTACC
>CALEPS010000153.1 GCA_937910305.1 uncultured Bacteroidales bacterium
TCCGCTCATGGGGCTGACACCCGCCTGTTGGTATAGCTGCATCGTCGCCTGCTGGCGTTCCTGCATCTTCTCTGCCGGATATTTCTCGTTGATGGCGTCTAACTGCGGTTTCAGCGCTTTCATTTTCGCGCTCGATTTATAGGACACGAATACGAACGGCAGGATGATCAGTTTGATGACGAGGGTCATGAGCAGGATCACAATGCCGATATGCAGTCCCCATCCGGTGAAGAGGTCAAACATCGGGATGACGAGCCATTCGTTGATCCAACTGACTATCTTCCATCCCAGTGGTACGAGTGTGTTCAGATGCAGCCGTTCGCTGCGCTCAACACCCTCGTCGTACGCCTTGAGCGTGTGGTAGTGGTTCGGACCGCAGTAGAACCGAACTCCCGTGGGGGTCTTGCCCGACAGGTCGAACGGGACAGAGGTGTTGGTCGTATATTCTTTGATATAGCCGGAGTTCTTGTTCTGCAGGGTGGAGGTGAGTTGGGTGGAGGAGAACGCGTCGTCGGCGATCATGACGGTTGAGAAGAACTGGTCCTTATACGCGATCCATTTCACGCGGGTGCTCTCCTTGGCGTTGTCGTCTTTGCTCTCGCTTAGCTTCTCTATATCGCCTCCCACCAGCATGTATTGGAGTTGCGCATACCGTTCCTCGAACTTGCGTCCTTGTTCCTGTTGCGGGATCAACTGGCGCCATTGCAGTTCCAGCGAGTTGATGTTCTGCGCCAGCTCGGTCTGCATGTTATGCGGTTCGATAGAGAGGTGTACCATATAGTTGTCGGACAATTCATATACGAAATCGAGCCATGCGTCCTCCGATGCGGTATGCAGCCGGAGAACAGCCGTGTTGGGCTGAACGGTGTCAACAGGGGTGAAGAACAGGTTCGCGGTCTGCAGAATGCGGTTGTTGGCGGTGATGAGGGTCAGTCCGAAGGCACTCTCGTCGCCCCGGAAGAGACTCAGCGGGTTGATGCTGTCGCCCGAAGCCTTGTATTCCAGCAACTCGGCATGTTTGATCACGCCGCCACGCGTCGAGAGGGTCAGACGGACTTTTTCGTTCTCAAGCGTGACGAAACGCTCGTCGCCCTGCGCAGCGGAAGCAAAAGTGCCGTATGCAGCCTGAATCCGTTCCTGCAACTGCTCCGGCGATACGGTCTCTGCCTGAGAGGTAGCCTGACCGGCTACGAACTGTAATGAGTCGGACAGACGCTGAGCCTCCTGTTCCGTTATCTGAACGAGGCGGAGCGAGTCCTGTACGCGTTGACGTTCCGCCAGTTCTTCTTTTGACGGGCGGTTCAGCATGGTGAACCCTACGATAATTGCGGCTATTAATAGAAAGCCGATCCAAGTGTTTTTATCCATTTAATGTGTCTGATTTATATATACGTGTTGTTATTTCCGTGTTTAGTTGCGTTTGAGTTTTCCGAACATCACGCCTACGTATAGACGCGGACCGCTCGGGGTCATGAAATTGCTCCATTTGACGTCATTGCCAAGGTTGGTAAGACCGCTGCTGGTACGTCCGAAAGGTAACATATAGTCGATTCGGATCATGAGAGCAATATGGTTGGTCAGGCTGATCTCCATTCCTACATAGGGGTCCATGTAGAAGAAAGGCGTTTTCACATACGACGAGTTGTAGGTTGTGCTTTCCCCGGGTGTGTCTCCGGGGTCTTTCACGGGGTCCTGGTCCGGCACATAGAGTCGTTTCATTGTACCTCCACCCACCGAGAGACCGATCATCGGGCGAGTCTTGCCCCAGTTGGCGTAGAAATCCGCGAACGCACCTCCCCATCCGGTACGGACATTCGATCCGGTGCCCATGAGCGGCATGGTGCTCACATAGCCTTCTGCGCCTAAGTGGATATGGTTGATAAAGTGAATGCGCAGCATGCCGCCCAGACCGTAACAGAACCCGGACTTAGGCAGCCCTTTGACGTAGTCGGAACTTCCCAGACCCGTGTTGCTGAACACTTTGGTCGGATCGTCGGAAAAGAGGTATCCGGCATGCAGCAGCATACCTCCCGAGAATCCGGTGTACACCTTGGTGGTCTTGCGGCTCTCTTGCGCCTGAGCATCGCTTCCCTCCTGCTCCCTGGCGAAAAGACCCAGGG
>CALEPS010000154.1 GCA_937910305.1 uncultured Bacteroidales bacterium
ACTGCTTGACGGGCCTTTTCCGATACGGAATAGTTCTCTGAGTGATTTCATATTTCAAATCGTTTTATTGATTTTACCAACCTGGCGGCAACACAATATTCTTTACATCGTGAGCTTTCTCAAACAGCGGGGAGATCTCATCATCGGTAAATCCGGCGATGCCGCAGCCGATGCGAGTAACGAGGAAGGTGAGGGTAGGGTGTTCCTTGGCAAATACGATGAACTCATCCACATAGGGCTTGATGGTTTCCACACCGCCCTGCATGGTGGGGATGGCATAGCTTTGGCCTTGCAGGCCTACACCCTGACCCATGATGGCTCCGAACTTGCGGTAGGCGACGTAAGCTGCACCGCCGCCGTGCATTCCCTTCAAGTTGCTGCCGAACACGAAAATCTCGTTCGGCAGCAACTCTGTGATAAACTCTGGTGTGGTTCTTTTCTGTTGGCCATAGGCCTTCTTCATTCGCGACTCGGCAGAATCAATGCGAGCATTGTTCTGCTCTCGCTGCTCATTCATTTCCATAACCTCTTCTTTTATAAAGTCCATGTCCTCGCACGACCTTGGTGCATACATGTCTGCCAAAGAGCCTGGCATTGTGGGTGCAGGCATCGAAGCCTCTCCCATCGTAGCCTCGCGACTGAGAATTGCCCGCTCGTCCATCACTTCCACCATATCCAAGTCCATATCGAAGTTCTTCTTGAAATATGGTATGATGATTTCTTCCTTCTGTTTCTTGTATTTCTGCGAGATGGCTGATGGAGTCATCCCCATTTGAGCTGCTATTTCTTTCCCCTTGAAGCCACGTAACAGCAGCATGTCGATAAGCAGCCTCTCCTGCCTGTCAATCGGAGCATGGTCACACACATCTTCCACCATCCGATTGAACTGCAGCCGCAGATCGCTCGTCACGTCAAACGACCGCAAATAATCCTCAAACGTGATGCTGCCATACTCTTTCTTGTACCATTTCAGTGCATCGAGCACCACATAGCGGAACCCGTTGATGAGCCAGGTCTTCAGACTGACATTCGGCGAGTGATCCTCCAGTGGCTTCCAGTCATGCTCCATCAGGTAGATGGCATACTGATGAGCCAGCGACATAAAATCCAGGTTCTCCTTCTCACTCAACTGATACCGTTGGTCAAAGACATAATAGCCTGCCTGACAATATCCGTAGAAATACTCTCGGATAATGTTGGCATCCCCCTTACGGAATCCACTAATAATAGCCTGTTCTGACAGTTGATGATGATACATAAATAGATATTTTGGGCGAAATTACAAAAAAAATCTCATTTCAACTTAATTTTTTCCGAAAATCATCTTCAAAGAGATAAAAGACGTCTTAAACAGAGTATTCACTATTTAAAAATGTACAATTATGAAAACGATTATGCAAGACCCACTTCCAACTAAGCGCATTCACAACCTGATTATTGTCGATGAAAGCGGTTCGATGTCCGTCATCCGCAAGCAGGCATTCACAGGCATGAACGAAACCATGCAGACTGTCCGTCAGATGCAGAAGAAATATCCCGACCAAGTGCAGTTAGTTACCCTGCTTACCTTCGATAGTGGGCACACCACCTGGCACTACGACAACGCATCGGCACTAAAGACCAAAGACCTCAGTTGGAAAGCTTATAACCCTGGTGGCGGAACGCCTCTCTATGATGCCATTGGCAAAGGTATATCAAAAGTCAATGCCCAAATTGAGGACGGTGATCATGTATTGGTGACCATCATTACCGATGGAGAAGAGAACAGTAGCGAGGAATGGACGCTGAAAATGGTACGCACAATGATTGAGAAGCTGAAGAAGCAGAACTGGACTTTCACGCTCATCGGCACCGACAATCTCGATGTCGAGACGATGGCCCAATCCTTTGCCATCGATGAGCATATGGAGTTTCAGCAGGACGAGGAAGGCACCAAGGCCATGTTTGCCCGCGAACGCCGAAGCCGTGAACGCTACAACTGCTGCGTGGCCGAGGATGCCGACCTGCCCGTAGGCTCGTTCTTTGAGGAAGATTGAAATCTCTTCGAATCCCACTCCCACTTTACATATATCCTTCTTCGCCTATCTTGGCGAAAGAAAGGGCTTGTCGGTGATGCCGCCATAGCTCTTGGCGGCACGCTGCAAGGCTTCGTCGGTCATGTACTGTTGGTAGAGCGTGCAGCGGGTCTGGATAGTCTGCGGCGAGCAGCGGTCGCCAATGACGCGTACCAGTGCCCAGCCCTTCGTAGAGTCGGCAAACTCGTCGCTCACCAGTGCGAGTCGTCCGTCTACTGCGGTCATCTCCTGTCTCGACACCATGTGACGAGTGAAGCGCACGCGGGGAATGACGTCTTCTCCGCGCTGCTCTGCCGTGTAGAGCCATAACTGTTCGCCCCATTGACGATTGCC
Organism: uncultured Bacteroidales bacterium; assembly: GCA_937910305.1. Classification (GTDB taxonomy): domain Bacteria; phylum Bacteroidota; class Bacteroidia; order Bacteroidales; family Paludibacteraceae; genus Colicola. Next base: position 2,409 of record CALEPS010000154.1, read on the forward strand.
TACACCGAGGTCGGTCAGCAGGGCTGGCTTGCCGTCCACCGTGCCAAGGTGCTGCTCGACGGTGGGCAGTTTTCCGTTGCTCACTGGTATACCGGGCATCAAGAACGAGGCTTCCGTCATCTGTATTTTCTCGACATACACCGGCGGCAGGCTGTTGGCCAGCGACGCAAAGTCCTGGTAGGCATTGGCCCGCTCGGTGAACATCGGTTCTGCATAGCGCAGCATCTTCCACAGTGCCGTCGTATGGCGCAGCTTCTGCCGCTGGATAAACTGCGCCAGCGTGTTGCTGCGCTTCTCCCGCGACTCTGACACGCGTCCAATCACCTGACCACCACGCTGATAGAATGTCACGCCCCCAATGCGGAGCGTTTTGGGAATCACCAGTCCCAAGCCTGATTTCTTCATTTTCACCATCTTCGTATCCTATTTGTTTCGTCGTTTCTTTGTTACTGCTTCGATGCTCCTTCGTTACTGCTTCGATATAGCCTCGATACACCTTCGGTCGTTCTTCGGTACTTGTCCGCTACTTGGTCGCTACTTGTCCGGTTCTGAACCGGACATATACCGCAGAAGTATCGCAGTACTACCGCACATCAATGCCGACTAATTGCTTACTAATTGCCGACTGTTCGCTGAGTACAGTTAGGCTATGCTGGGCAAAAATACGAATTTTCCTTTAATTCTGAGCGTATGAAAGAAGAATAATAAACTTATTCATCACTTTTTGTGTGATTTTTGTTGTTTTGTGTTACTAAATTGAAGATTAAAGCGGTATCGCCGATGGCCGAAGAATCAAAGATAAAACACGAACCTCTCTGTCCCCACGACTACCTCAGTCACGCCTGGCTGCGATAGGCAATAGTCCCGGAACTCTTCTACGTTCATAGGCATTATTCGTCAGATAGTCAACTCCAGTTCCTCGCCATCGTCGAGCAATATGCAACTTTCGTAATATCCCTCACCCGAGGTTCGTGGACCGCTAACATGACGGTAACCATCAGCCACAAGGCGGGCGGTCATTTCGTCAACAGCCTCACGGGTGCCTATACTCATGCAGATGTGCGTATAGCCGAGGGCATGCTTATCGAAGTCCCCTTCGGGCATCGCCTCCCAGTGCATAATCTCCAGCCTTGCACCGTCGGCAAAGGTGAGGAAAAAGGAACGCAGGCCTGTGCGCGGGTTATGATAGCCTTTGTTCGACTTGGCTCCGAAGTATTTCACGAAGAAGTCACGCGTCCGTTCCAAGTCGCGGACATTGATAGCAACGTGTTCGATTTTCATACTGCTTTCTTTGAAAAGAGTTTGTGTTTCAGCCACTCACGGGCAGGCTCATCATAGAGTTTCAGCGAAGCGTAGGCAATGCCGATGGCGAGGAAGAAGATGCAGACGGCGACAAAGACGTGGGTGTTGACGGGCAGATCCTTATGAGTCGTGGCCCACGACATCTGCCAGTAGATGAGCGGATAGTGGGTGACGTAGAGCGGATAGGAGATGTCGCCAAGGAACTTGTTGATGGCAGAGGTACGTCCTTTTGTGCTGCTGCCTGCTCCAACAGTTACAATCAGTGGAAAGGCAATGAGGATGCAGAAGATTTCGTAGAGACCATTCATCCAGAAGTTCTCTGGGTTATCACCACCGACACGAGGCATGGCAAAGAGCATGACAATGGCTAATGAGCACCACCAAAAGCCGCCTTTCACAGTGATGAGTCTGCCTATACGTGAGAGCAAGAGGCCACAGAAGAAAGGGTAGAGCAGACGGGTGATGCCTATCTGGAGTTGGTCAGGTGTCAGGCTCCAACCGCCGATGACGGTATATTGCGCATAGTCGCGGGCTGCAAGCCACCCGAATACATCGATGTTCAGGCAGAGAACGACGGTCAGCACTGCCGAGCAGAGCACAAACAGCGTGAGCACGGTCTTGGAGAAACGACGGATGAAGAGGGCGTAGGCGATGTTAGCCAGATATTCCCAAAAGAGCGACCATGTGGCACCGTTCAGCGGGTTCATCTCGCCCCATCCTCGGATGTCGAGGCTCGTCGGTACGGGATACATCACCAGACAAAGCAGAAAGACTACCATTGTCAACCCAACTGGCGTGTCAGTCAATCCGGCAAAGTCGGGATGGTCGCCACCGAAATAGAAGAACAGCAGACCGATTAGCGTTCCCATCATCAGCATAGGGTGCAGGCGAATCAGACGACGCTTGCAGAATTGCCACGTTGTCATCCTGCTCCACCGATCGTCATAAGCATAGCCGATGACAAAGCCCGAGAGCACAAAGAAGAAATCAACGGCCAGATAGCCGTGATTGATAATCTGATAGGGTACACCGGGTGAATAGGTCTCAAACAGGTGGAACATCACCACCAGCACGGCAGCCACGCCGCGCAGGCCATCGAGAATTTCGTATCGGGGCTTTGAGGCCAAGTAATAGTTTGTCATCATAAGTCGAATCTGTTTGCGGCTGCAAAGGTACAATTAAAATTTGTCTTTCATTTGCACTATTATCTGAAATATTTGTCGTATCTTTGCCGACGTTATGAGCAGTTTTCACTTTGACCACGTTGTTTTGAAGCCTGAAGAGCAAATCGGACGGCATAGCCAGCCCACTTGGGAATTGGACTATATCATCCGTGGCCGAGGGATAAAGGAGATTGGCAATGCTGCCCCCATGCCCTTCCAGGAGGGCGAAGTGGTACTGCTTCACCCGAATATCGAGCATGTCTGGCATTTTGACCATTTGCCCACCATTGAAAACATCACCGTTACTTTCACTGATGAATGGCTGGCAAATGTGGTTTCCGACTTCCCGGAAATTCAAATGATAAGAGACTCGCTGCTTCGGCTACCAGTTGCCGTTACGTTAAAAGGCCAAATGCACAGCAAGGTGGCAGACTATTTGAAGAGCATGATAACTCAAAGTTCACAGATGCGCCTGCTGACCTTATTTCAAATCATGCTGCTTATCTCTGAATCGGATGACTATCAGACCATTGCCACTTCTGCCAATGAAACGCTTACAGAACAGCGCATCCGCCAAATGGATATTTTCATCCGTTGTAATTTCGCCCGCAGCATCACACTCGACAATATTGCCACACACGTCGGCATGAACCGGTCATCCCTTTGCTCCCTATGCAAACGGGCGACAGGTCAGACCATCACCCAGCGTCTGACCGCCGTCCGCATCGCTCAGGCCAAGCACCTGCTCAGCAGCACCGACCGTTCCATCAAGGAAGTCTGCTATGACGCGGGCTACAACGACCTTCCTCATTTCAGCCGTGTTTTCCGTCGGGAGGTCGGTGTCAGTCCGAAGGAGTATCGTTCAACATATCCCGTTCCCGCTTCGTCAGTTTCGCCAAAATAAGGTCGTAGGAGTTGTGGACGAGTTGGCGGATGAGGTCATCGGGTACATCTTGGTTGAAATACACATCGCTCCAATGCCGTTTGTTCATATGCCATGCCGGACGGATACCTTCATACTCTGCGCGCAACTCACACGCATCATTTTCCTCCATTTTAACACAGCAACGGTCAAAAACAGTTATGTTGACATAGCAAAACCATTTGGAACCAATATAGAAACACAACACATCGCGGCTGTACGGGTCTTTGACTGCTGTAAACGGCATTTTCTCCGTTACATGCGGCATAGAGAGGCAGTAATCCCGGAATTCTTCTACATTCATATTGTAAATAAATATGTTATTTGGTCATCACGCTTGTTAATATGATTATAACTTCTTGCAGTCTCCCGTCCTCCCATTGCCCGATAGAATTGTTGCGCTGGAGTATTGTGGGTATTGCAATGACATTCAAATTGTTTGATGTTATGTTCTGCAAAATAGGCTTTAATATGATTAAATACTCTTTTCCCGATCCCTTGATGTTGATATTTTTTCAACAGATACAAAGATTGTATGTAGGCATTTGGGGCACATTGCAAGATAAAATATCCTGCAGACAAACCATCTGCTACAACAATAAACACATCATATTGGACACCGGTTATTTTATCAATATCTTTTTGCTTGTGTGCCTCAAAGTCGTATTCATCAATCAGTTTACTATTGTAAATTCCTCTATATGTTGTTGCCCATATCTGCTGTCGCAAAGTGGTTACCGTTGCGGCATCTGATACTTGAGCTTGCTTGAATTTTATATCCATATTCAATATTCTTTTGAAAAAAAATAGAATACAAAGGTACTACATTTTTTTGAATTATACAAGTTTTTTATGCAATTATTACTATTTTATAGACTTCTTTACCTCTGCAGGGACACCTGCTGCCATCGAGTCGCTGGGGATGTCGTGGGTCACCACACTGCCTGCGGCTATAATACAACGGTCGCCGATAGTTACGCCCGGACAGACGATTACTCCACCACCCAGCCAACAGTCCTCTCCGATGGTTACAGGATATGCGGTTTCCTTATCTTCACGCCTGGCTACATAGTCTATCGGATGCGATGGCGTGTATAGTTGGCAATTAGGACCTATCCTTGTGTTCTTTCCAATAGTGATGTATCCGCCATCCAGCAACACACAATTATAGTTCAAAAAGACATTCTCTCCGAGTCGGCATCCATTTCCGTGGTCGCAATGAAAGGGCGGGCATATCCGCACCGAGGCAGGTATGCCGGGAATCAAATCGGAAAGCACTTCTCGGTAGTCTTTATCAAATATAGTCATCGTTTGCAAACGGGCGCAGGTCTTTTTCGCGTGAATCAGGCTCTTGGCAATCTCTTCGTCAGCGAAAGAATAGAGTTCCTGACTTCTCATTTTCTCAAATTCTGTTTTCATTTCTATGTTATTTGATTTAGTTGATTCCATCAAAGCGCGGAGAGCCATGTATTGTGCTCGATACCGGCTAAGCGGCATATTGTCTGATGCGTCTCGTTCAATAACCGCTCCGTTTCCGCTGCGCGGGGTTTTGTCGTATCCGGATATATAGGTGCACCGATGATGACTTGGGTCAACGGTTCGTCCTTTGGACCTAAGTAACGCCATATTCCCGTTCTCTTCCTATATGTCACAGCAAAAGGAATGATGGGTTTATTGTATTTATATGCCATAGTGAAAGCGCCTTTCTGGAACGGACGCACAGGTTTATACCAATCCCAACGCTTTGCCTCCGGGAAGATATGAAACCAATAACCGCGCTTGTTAAACTCATCAAAAGCGGCATTAAAGGCTTTCATGGCACTCAATCCGCCGTCTGCCTCCGGAATAGGTATTCCGCCGCCGACACGTAAAAAGAATTGGTCTTTGGTCTTGAAGTTGGGGGCAAACATGGGAATCCGTGTACGGAATGAAGCACGGAACGTAGTGAGGACGGACGCGCAATCGTGCCGGTAGCAATGATTGGCTACGGTGATTGCCCCATGACTGAGATCAAACTGCCGAAGCCATCTACGCACTGGGAATGAAGTGCGATGCCATCCTTTTTCCCCTTCAATCTGCCATCGCAGACCGTATTTGAGGCGAATCATCCACCCCGCTATGCGGAGAATGATATTATATCCGATCCAAATACGAAAGCGGTTGGCGGCACTTTCGTCACAATACGGATAGGCAGCATCCGCAGTTGGAAAATTCCGGTCATACACCGGACGATGTAAGCTGACATACGGATCATCTTCCGGAAAATCAGTCGTCACGGGAGGGACATAGACACCTTCCTTTACTTTTAAATCCTGATAGCGTTTGTTCATATACATTAATGTTGATGTAGTTGCAGGAGGAAATCGGTCAAGTATAGCCGCCAGTTACGCCATGTATGACCGCCGATGGTCTCGGTATAGGAGTGAGGAACGCCCTTCTTGGAAAGCCGTTTGTGAAAACGGCGGCCACTATGGAGGAAGAAATCGTTTTTTCCTGCATAAATATAATATTCTGTCGCCATATCCAATGTGTCCAATGAAGGCATTTGCTCCCTATACACGACAGGCGAGAAGAGTCCGACGGCTTGGAACATTCCGGGGTAACGGTTGGCGATATTGACGGCGATGCGTGCACCGGATGACAAGCCGGCGATGGCGTAATAGCCGGAGACGCGGTAAGTGGTATCAATATGCAGCATAAGGTCTTTCCATGCGAACTCCAGACTATGGTCGCGGCACAACTGAGAGTAGTGCAGGAGATTATTCCCGAGGGTGTGATGGACGGGATGGTCTTCCTGTTTGTCGGTACTGCAATCCGGCATAACCAAGATAAAAGGCTGTATGGAATCACGAGCCACCAGGTTTTCCAAAATCTGGATAGCCCGCCCGCGTTCCATCCACGAACCTTCGTAACCATTAAAACCGTGAATGAGAAATATAACGGGATATTTACCATTTGGACATGTACCATTTACTATTTGCTCATACCCCGCTGGTAGATAGATTCTCGCTCGCCTGTAGCGTTGCTCATTACTGTCGAACCATCGGGTTTGAAGGAGCCGGCCTTCTTGTTTAGGGGGCAAATACAAATCCGCTTGCGAAGTGCCGCCTACAGAAACAATATTCCATTTATGGGTCATCTGCCATGAGGTGTCCTTATTGAGCGGATCCGGCTTGCGTTTACCGCCAATGCGGAAACAATAGGTGTATGTTTCCTGCTGCACAGGGCGCGTGGTCGCATGGAAACAGCCGTCGCTCTGTCTCTCCATTTTTATTTTGCGCGTGTGGAGATCGTTATAGTGCGTGCTGTCCTCGCCTGCAAACAACATATCCGTTTGTACATATACCTGTTTGCCTGCTCCGCAATAACAAAAACTAACAGTGGTGTCTTTGTTTACGACCATGGAAGAGTAGTTGCGCGATACAGCAACAGGTGTTCGTTTGCGAGCTACTGCCGGAGACGCGCAGAAGAATAGAACTACCAATAGGACATACAGGCTCTTATTCATCATAGACCAGACGGATATTATCACACCATACAATGTTTCCTGGGCAGCCGGTGAAAGGCTGCTGGCTGCCGGACTGTATTTGGATCACCATGTGGGTGGGAGACAAATCTCCGCGCCATCCCACTTCCTCTATAAGTACCATCTTTCCCTTGCTGTTCCGGGTCTTGAAGCGGTGATTTGATAGGTCATGCCAGGGACGGTCACAATCGCCGGATGTGTCACAATAGGACACTTCCACCCGGTGATTGTTCACCCAGTCGCTTGTCGATTGGGAAATGTACTCGGTAGCTGTACCTACACGGTAGGCATACACATGACCGTTCTCCTCCCATCGATGTTGGAGAATCAATACTATCTGTCCCTTATCCCGTCCTGCTACTTTGCGTACTTTGGTGTCGGCATTGGCATATATGATTTGCCCGTCCGTTATTTGGGCTTTGTAATCCAGCATCAGTGCTTTGGGCCTGCGGGTGAAAGGTACGCCCATGTTGATGGCGGAACTGGGATCCGAACTATGCGCCAGCGTGACGGGGTCTGCCAAAATACCGGTGTAGAGACTGCCGGTTGCGAGTACTTTGAGGTTGATTCCTACAGCGCGGACTGTGTCCAACCGCGTCTCCATACGGCAACAATAACCCTCACCGCGTTTCTCCGGTGTTACACTCACCGATACTTTATTGACACCCAGACCTTGTGCAAGCGCGTTTCCGGTGCTCCATGGCGAATCGCCGCGTTGGTAGCGTGTGCCATACACGGTATCGCTCTCCGCCACCATATATAGTGCCTTTGTTTTACCGCCAATCAGGGCGGATTCCTTGATATATCGGACCGTCCATTGCTCAAAATCACCATAGGGCACCGATTCAATACGCTCCTGCGCTTTCAACCCTAATGCTATAAACAAAAATGTCAGTATCAATCCGGCTATCAAAGTGCCTGCTATAATTTTATTTTCGTTCATTGTTTCTCGTGCAATCCGCTATTTCCTTTTTTAACATTTTTTCAAATTCCGCAACGGATTTGGTGAGGCTGTACTCCCGTCCGGCTACGCGGTATAGTTGTTCCATATAATGGCGCTCGTCCGGCTGATCGAGCCAGTAGTCTATGGCGCGTGCCAGGTCTTTGGGATTTCCTGCGGCAAAGAGGCTGCGACCGTCTAATGCGAATTGAGGAGTAGCACTATTATCGGAATCCGCGATGACCGGTACCAGCCCCGTTGCAAATGCCTCTATGCAACCTATCGCCTCCGACTCCATATCTGAAGCATGAACGTATAGGTCGGTGGTCAGCAGCTCTTCTATCAGTTCGGTTTGCTGCTTGTATATGAAACGCGGCGGATGCTTGAGACCACGGCTCAAATGCAGGTAACGCTTATACTCCGGCCCTTGTCCTGCGAAAACAAGTTGGATGCGGTCGGCGTAACGGCTGTAGTGCATCGCCCGGATGATCACGTCCTGACGTTTCTCGCGGCTGAGACGGCCTACCATCATAATCTTGAAGCATTCAGTATTCAGCTTTGAGCCTTCAGCTTTTGTTTTTCTGATAGCTGATAGCTGACGGCTGACGGCTTTCTTCTCTCCGGCTTCCATGAATGCCTCTTTTATACCGTTGGAGATGACATGCAAGCGGGATGTATAGCCGTGCTGTCGCAGCGAATCCGCCATGAATTGCGAGGGCGTATGCACATGACGCAAACGGTTGTAAGTCGTGCGGCGGAATATAGCGTAGATAAAATCATTGATAAACTGTACTTTGCCAAGACCGAACGATGAGGTGATATTTTCCGCCTGCAAATGGAACGCACCTGTAATCGGTTTGCCGATTTTCTTGCAATAGTCTATCGCAATGTTGTCGAGGAAAAAGGGTATAAAAACATGCACGATATCCGCCCACTCACATGCCTCATGTATCATCGGACGCACTGACCGTCCCGCTTTGGCAAAACAGAAACCATGCTTTTGTATCAACGGCTGGAAAAACGGTATGTGCAAAATCCCTGTGCAGTAGTCATGTTCGGTAACTGCGGCTTGCTCTTCGTTGTTGGGGGTATCTCCGCATAGCGCACGCACAATATGACCGCGGCGGCGCAACTCATCCGCATAACGAAGAGCAGAGATGGATGTGCCGTTGTTAGTCGAATAGAGAGTGTCTATCACAAAAAGTATCTTCATGCTTGCTTAATATTTTCTTGGTGGCATAGTATTTGCTGTACTGATACGGTCATAGCGCTCGTATGTCCTGCGAATAGAATTGCAGACTCCATACGTGTACAACAACGTAAATATAAAAGCCGCAATAGATACTTTGATTAGGAATTTATCTTCTTTATCCATGTTATTATTGCAAAAAAATCGTGCAAAGGTACTGCTTTTTATCTACATACAGAACAAGTAGAAATGCTTTGGCGCAGATTGCAAGATGTTTGGCGCAGATTGCAAGATGTTTGGCGCAGATTGCAATGGTTATGTGAAAAAAAAGTTGTAATTTTGCACCCTGAAACGAAAAAGACTATGTCACGTTATGCTATATATCCTCAGTTCTTTGAACTCTTGAAGCGGATGGGAGTACCCGTCGCGCAGTTGCTGCAGCGGGCAGGATTGCCTGAAGATCTACTTGCCCGAAAGAACCTGACTCTGCCGCAGGCTGAATATTTCCGTATGCTGGAGGTATGCGGGGAATATCTGCCGCAAGACGACGCCATCGTCCGTTTGGCTACATCGGAACATATAGAAACGCTTTTGCCTCCGGTATATGCTGCCTATTGTGGAAACAACGGACTGAATTTCTTACGCCGTTTTGTTGCATACAAACGGCTTGCCGTGCCCTTGAGAACAGTCATAACCGAACATGAAGAACAGGTGGAGATATGTCTGTACGCCGAGGACGAGAATTTACAATTACCACCTTTCTTTGTAGAACTGGCTCTGCTCTTCTTGGTAGGAGTCTTGCGAAACGCAACGGGTGTGAAAATCTCCCCTTCTTATGTAGAGACGGTCCAACCGATTAAAAACAAGGCGGTTGTGGAGTGGCTTAATACGGAGTGCGTGACGGCGAAAAGAGACTGTATCGTATTCCGGGCTTCCGACTTGAATATACCGTTTACTACTCAGAATGATGCCCTGCTGGAATATATGGAGCCGGAGTTGAAACGCAGATTGTCCGAAATGGAAGCGTCTGATAGTATGGCTACGCGCGTGGGCTCGGTATTGGTTGAATTATTACCCAAAGGTAAAAGCACACTCGGTGATGTGGCGGAACGATTATGCATGAGCCGACGCACCTTGCAACGCAAACTGACAGAAGAGAATACTTCTTTTCAAGATATTCTCTCTGCTACTCGTTTCCGGCTGGCTGACAACTATATCCGCCAAACAGACCGGACATCTGATGAACTGGCGTTCTTACTCGGATATGAAGACACTAACGCTTTCCTCCGTGCTTTCTCTCAATGGGCGGGTATGAGTGTAGGCGAGTACAAAAGACAAAAAGCGGAATACAAGTTACAATAATTCGCCTTATCTCGCTTCTAAGCCGCAATACACGATTATTTCGCTCGAACGATTACTGACGAAATTTATAAAAATAAGTGATTTTCGTCAGTAGAAATGAATTGCTATCTGCGTTTGCTCTATTACATCAGAATATTTATTTCGTACCACTCAAGATACCATTTTCTTTGTCCTCGTTGTTGATGCGCTTATTTTCGCGTGTCGAGGCTCTCGACCCGAAATCGAGGTTGCAATGAAAGTTGAGAATGAGCATCTGGCGGAAATCCCGCATCTCGGCGTGCTGTGTGTTCGGAGCAAGGGTGGAGAGGTCTTTGGTCTCGATGCTGTAGCCTTTGACCGAGAAGGGGTTCATCAGCATCGCACGGAAGCCCCATTTGTCGGCATTGTACCCAAGACCGATATGATGATAGAACTCGCCGTATTCCAGCGTCTCACCCCAGAGGTTGTTGCTGCGCGTGGTCACTTCGCCGAAGAACTGCCAACCTTTGTACATACCCATAATACTTGCGCGAACGCCCGGATTGAAATGCTTGTGCGTGTAGGAATTACCAAGGCTCACATAATAGTTGGCGAACGGTGCGACGGTGAAGATCAGGCTGTTATTGAGCACGCGTACCTGCACACTCGGAGCCACTTGCAGACGATGAAAACCACGGTGGTTGGCGTATGTGCGGACGGCGTATGATTGACCGTCAATCAGTTGCTCAAAGGTCTCATCCATAATTGGCTTGTGGTCGTATGAGTAGTTCGCCCAAAGGTTCAGATTGACATATTTGGACTGCCACGAAAGTTGCATCTCATTGGCAACGAACATAACGGGCTTGAGGTTCGGATTTCCTTGCCTAATCTGGTACTTGTCAATCTGTTGCGCCACATCCGACATAGCAGACAGCGAGGGTTGGTAGCCGGAGACATAACCTTTGTATTTCCAGAACACACCCTTGCCGAAGTCGTAACTCATAGTCAGTTGCGGACGGGCAATCCAATTTGATTGTTTCTGTCCGGCTTGCTCGATATACGTGTGCATGGCACCTATACCGGCTGCATAAGAGAACTTGCCGACGCGATGCTGCACTTCCGCAAATGCGTAGGTCTCGGCGGTCATCATCGAAACCTTTGTACTTTGTCCTTGGTCACTTTGTACATTATACAGGTTTTCCATCCATTGTTGGTTGTGGCGTACACCGACCGTCAGGGCGAGGTTCTCCCATTCTTTCTCGTAGATGGCTTCGCCGATGAGCGAGTACTTGTTGCCCTTTACGCGCGAGGTCACATCGGTTGTGTCGGCAACCGTCTCGCCAAGCGGCATTTGCTCAAAACGGCGGTCGTTGCTACTGTTGATATACGTTCCCACAAGGTCGAAATACAAGTGGTTGTTGTTCGGCAGATTGTGCTGGTAATAGATGTCCAGCGAGGGCGAAATGGACTTGCTGCTCTCGTGGTCGTGGATGGCAAAACTGTCCGTGGCTTGGTACAGATACGAATCGCGGTTGGTCTGCGAGTGCGGTATGAATTGCATGTTATCGCGCAAGGCTATCTGTAGCATGTTTTTCTCGCCGTTTGTCCAATTATAGGTCAGTCCGAGATTGACAGGATTACCCTTGAAACGTGTCGGTTCACCCACTTCGCGGTTCTCAATCGTGCCTGTACTGAAATTGTATGTCTCTGCGTTCGTGCGCGTCCAGTAGATGTCACGCGGCGAGTAGTGCGTCATGAGGCTGAACGACGATTTGCCGAAGTTGACCTTGCCCGACAGATGGTACTCGCCCCAACCGGGTATGGTCACGCCGTTGGACGCGTCGAGCATTAGATTACCGCCCGTGTCACGGTGTTTGACGATGTAGTTGATGACCGCTGCCGCCCCGTTGTAGCGCACGCCGGGCTGGTCGTGATACTCGATACGGATGACGTCTTTCGGGTTGATTGCCATGACCTCGGAACTGCTTGCTTCGATGCCGTTGATGCGCAACTGCACATCTTGGTTGGCGAGGGTCTTGACGGTGTTGTCCACAGGGTTCACCACAATACGCGGAATCTGCAAGTTCTGCAGCAGCGACATGCCGTCGTGCGATGCCTTGCGCTGCTCGCGGTTAGGAAGAAGGACCTGTTTGTCCACTTTTTGAATGACACTCTGTGCTTCCACCGTCACTTCGGCTATTCTGAACATGGATGTGTCCATCCGTAAAGTGTCGTTGCTGTTAGTTTGTGCGCTTGTTTGCGCGTTCATTGACACGGCGCAAACCATCGCCGCTGCTAATACGAAATACTTTGCTTGCATATTATTATATTATTATAAGGTGATACATTACCGTTCGCCGCCGAAGACACCATGCGGGAAGATGTCTCTCAGCAGAAGCAGATCATCGTCTTTGACCCATTCCGCCTTGCCGTCGTAACTGCAATCAATGATGCTGTCGCAATGTTCGGTCATCAGCAGATGAAGGATGCGTTGATCAAGATTGCCGTTTGCCTTGCGGAAAGTGTACTTGACCGCCACATACTTGCACGTTTGTCCTTGCCATTCACGCAAGCACTTGCGCTGGATACCATTGACAAAAACCAGTTTCTCACCCTCTTGCAGTCCACCGCCTTTGATGTAGCAATGCGCTGCGATACGGATGTTCCATTGTTCACTTCCGGGCATACACCCACTCATCGAAAGTACTGCTGCGAGTACCAATCCGATAATAAAAATTTTCTTTGTCATAATAGTGTTTTTTTGAGTTGTTAAACGTTTCCTTTTATGGGGTCCCCGATGTGTGCATCGCACGCAGTGGGGAGAGCGTAGAGCAAGGCGAAAATTCATATGAGCGACGTGGTCGCGAGTCGTATTGAGCCTTAGCTTAAGCGACTGCAAAGTTACTACAAAAACCCATTTATATCCAAATTCTACGATTTATATTTGATTCATGTAAATCGCTGATATATAGCACTTTAATAAAACAAAAATTTATATATGGCCTTTATGGGTTTATATCAACTTGCGTATGTCAGAATTTTTTTGTAATTTTGCACTGTTTTTTGAAAATCGTATCGAAAATGAGTATAGCGAAATTTGGATGGTTTGGCATTCTCGGAATGGCTCTTTGCCTCATGGTGAGCTGCAGTGTGCGGAGGGATAGGGAAAGGATTGAGACGGCAGAGGCGTTGTTGTACAGCAACAGGGACTCGGCGGAGTTGCTGATGCGGCAGGTGGAGCGTCCTGAACGGTTGGACGATGCCCATATGGCGAAATTCTGGTATGTGACGTGCGACTTGCATGCCAATTCCATGCAATCGCTATCCGAAGACTCCATGATATGTTGGACGGCAGAGTATTATCGCAAGCAATGGGAAAAAGAGCACGGAGACGCACGCCATATGATATTGTCAGGTTTGGACGAGGCTATGTATTACTGGTGGAACGGTGACAAAGCAAGGACGCAGAAAGTGCTGCAACGGCAAAAAAACTATGCCGACGAGGTCGCAGAACTGACGGGAGAACATCTATGGCAAGTGATTATATTGCGTGTGTCGGCGGAGATAGCCATGCGCGATTATGATTACGAACATGTGCGTGAATACACGGAGACGCTGATTAGCCTCGACGACGGAAAGGCAATCCATCTGGACGAAGTGGAGCGCGTCTATAATGCGCTGGCGATTGTTTATTTCTCGCTCGGCGAATACGACAAGATGGAAGCGGGCTTCGAGAAAGCGATTGCACAAGCTGCGGACTCCGCGTTTATTGTCAATGTGGTTCGCCGTAATTACGCAGACTTGTTAGGCGAGATCGGACAGACCGACCGTGCTATCCAAATGCTCGAAGAACTGACAGCACAATACCGCGAGGCGGGCAACTGGCTGCAGGTGGAGAGCCTTTATTCGCTCTCGCGTCTGTGGTTGAACAAAGGTGACAAACAGCGTGCCGAGCGGTATATGCGCGAGGCGGATGAGTTATTTGCCGGTTACAAGGAGTCTTCGGAGTTCGACCCTGCTACAGAGGCATCGTTGATGGCGCACAAACAAGTGTTGGAGTACGCCAAGAACGGAACATATCATATCGTGGACCTAGTGCAGTTCCTCAACCGCTGGTCGGAGACGGACTATGTGCGTTACCGCGTGGCGGAAGCCAAGGAGCGTTCTATCCGAGACCTGCGCGAACGCAATCTATATCTGACCATCAGTCGTCAAAGACAAATGATTGTTATCATCGTTTTGTTTTTCGTAGCTTTGGGCATATGCTTGCTATTCATCTATCTATACCGTCGTCGTCAACGGTTGCTTTTGGAGAAGGAAGAAGAGATTGAAACCCTGAAAGGAATCATAGGTAAGGGACAAAGTGACAAAGTACCAAGTGACCAAGTACCAAGTGACCAAGTACCAAGTGGGCCAGGTGGGCAGTACCAAAGTACGAAGGGGATGGATGTGCGCAAACTGATGTTGCAGCAATTGGGGGTCATCAAAACGATTGCCGGAACACCCACCGAAGCCAACCAACAACTGCTTGCACGCCTCATGGCATTGAACGAGGAAACCGCCAATGCCCTCATCGATTGGCCAAGCATTTATCAAACCGTCGATCTTGTCTATGACGGCTTCTATACACGTCTTGTGCAGAAATATGGAAATGTGTTGAACGAAAAGGAGCTGCAACTCTGTTGTTTGCTCAAAGCCGATTTCTCCACCAAAGAGATTAACATGCTCACCCGTCAAAGTCTCCAAACCATCTACCAGCGCAAGACCCAAGTCCGTCAGAAACTCAATCTCCCCGAAGCCGAAGACATCACAATGGCTATATTATAAGAAGGCCATCTTTTCGATTGTCCATCAGATACTCTCAGATCGGTACCATTGTTCACAGAGTGCGCGGAGCCGGTTCTCGTCGCGTATGATGGTGCGCAGTTCTTCCAAGCTCCTTACGTTGCGTTCGGAATGGAGCCAGAGGCGCATGTAACCCCCTTCGGCGTATTTCTCCAATAGATGTTCGCGGGAACGCGCGTAGAGCGTCTCGAAGTCGCCGGCAGGGTAGAGTTTGGCGGAATATGCCATAGTGCGCGCAATGACGGTTTCAGGAATGATCTGTCTGTCGGCTTCAGCAACGATAGCACCGTATATGGTACGTGGCGGGTTCTTGCCGCTCGCGCGGTGGTCTTCTATCGCATCGCGCATAATGAGCAACTGCTCCTCCGTGAACCACTGCCGCAGTCTCTCGTCCGCCATCAGTATCTCGCCGGAACGGATATGGTGGGTCTCGCGGTCGTACCGCAAGCCTAAATCATGATACGCAGCGATGACGTACGCCATCTGTTCGTCTGCACCATGCTCCCGCGCCAGAACTAATGACTCACGTATGACCGCCTCCGCGTGGTCACGCTTATGTCCGCCGTCGAACGCATCGTATTGCGGCAGGATAGATTGAGAGACATATTGCTCCAAGTCCTTGTATATACACATTCTTCAATCAGGGCTCCCTAGCTGCCCTTCGTTAAATTAGGGTGCAAAGGTACGTTTTTTTTCGCAAATACGCAAATAAAAATAATCCTAAAAAATGAATTATGTTTTTTTCTCTTGCGTATATCAAAAAAAAGCAGTACTTTTGTCGTTGAATTGGATTATAAATCATATCCTTGTACAATTTATGAACCGTAACATTGCTTTTGTATTCCTGATAGCCTCTCTGATGTTAGGCTGCACTCATGGAGTGAATGACGAAGAACGCGAGATGAACACCTTCATCGATGATTTGATGGGACGCATGACGCTGGAGGAGAAACTGGGTCAGTTGAACCTGCCTGTCGGCGGCGATATAGTCACCGGCGAACCGCGTCACAGCCAGTCAGCGGACGGAATACGGCAGGGCAGAGTAGGCGGGCTTTTCAATCTCAAAGGAGCCAAAGCCATCCGGGAGGTACAGCGCATCGCCGTAGAGGAGAGTCGCTTAGGTATCCCTTTGCTCTTCGGAATGGATGTGATCCATGGATATGAAACGGTTTTTCCTATTCCGCTGGCGATGTCGTGTTCCTGGGATATGGCGGCCATTGAAAGCTCGGCGCGTATCGCGGCGCGTGAGGCTACGGCGGATGGTATATGCTGGACGTTCTCACCCATGGTCGATGTATGCCATGACGGCCGGTGGGGACGAATCAGCGAAGGAAGCGGAGAGGACCCTTATCTCGGATCCCGCGTTGCGGAAGCGATGGTAAGAGGCTATCAAGGCTCATCGCTTGCCGATTCGGCTACGGTCATGGCATGCGTCAAGCATTTTGCAGCCTACGGACTGGTTGAGGCAGGGCGCGAGTATAATAATGTCTATCCCGACGACTACCATCTCTTTAACGAATATATGCAGCCCTATAAAGCGGCTTTCGACGCCGGAGCCGGTTCGGCTATGGCGGCGTTTAATACGGTTCACGGTGTGCCTTGTACCGGTAATAAATGGCTGCTGACGGATCTGCTGCGCGACCAATGGGGCTTCCGGGGATTTGTGGTGTCGGATTATACGGGGCTGGAGGAGTTATGGGACAATGGGGTATGCCCCAATAAGGAAGAGAGCGCTATCCAGTCGCTCGAAGCGGGACTCGATATGGATATGGTCTCGGAGGGATTGGTCAATCTGGCTGCTGCCGTGCGTGAAGGACGGTGCAGCGAGAAAGCGGTAGATGCAGCATGCCGCAGAGTACTGGAGGCAAAATACAAACTCGGTCTCTTTGACGACCCTTACCGCTATTGTGATACAACGAAACGCGGACAAGTGATTCTTTGTGCCGCCCATAGAGCGGAAGCGCGGCGTATTGCGGGAGAGAGCATGGTGCTTCTCAAGAATGAGAACCACCTCCTGCCGTTAGCCAAGAAAGGCACGATAGCGCTTATCGGCCCTCTGGCTGACACGCGTGCCAATATGTCCGGCACATGGGCTGTAGCAGCCGTTCCGGCGAAATACAAGACCCTCAGGGAAGGTATGGAAGATGCGCTCTCCGGTACGGGGGCCAAGTTGCTCTATGCCAAGGGATCGAATCTAATGTATGACGAGCAGGCGGAAGCTATAGCCACTATGTTCGGCCGCGAGATGCGCGACAGCCGTTCTGCCGAAGCGCTGCGGGCTGAAGCGCTGGATATAGCGCGCAGGGCGGATGTGATTATTGCCGCTATGGGGGAATCGAGCGAGATGAGCGGCGAATGTTCTTCGCGTGTCAATATAGAGATGCCGGATGCGCAGCATGACCTTCTTGAGGAGTTAGTCAGACTGGGCAAGCCGATAGTCCTTCTCCATTTTGCCGGCCGGCCTACTGTGATGAACTGGGAGACGGAGCATCTGCCGGCAATCCTGGAGACATGGTTCGGTGGCAGCGAGACGGCTGACGCTATTGCCGATATAGTCTTTGGAGACGTATGTCCTTCGGCTAAACTGACGGTGCAACTCCCGCGGCATGTGGGGCAGTATCCGTTCTCATACCGCCAGATGCGCACCTCGCGCCCCAATGAAGGAGGCGGATTCGGCAAGTATTCGTCCTGCTATGCGGACGTGTCGTCCAAACCGCTCTATCCCTTCGGCTTCGGACTCAGTTATACCACTTTCGAATACTCCGGATTCCATCTCACGGACTCTGTCATGCCGCTGGACGGCGCGGTAGAAGCGGTCGTTACGGTAACCAACACCGGCGATCGCGAAGGAACAGAGATAGCGCAACTCTATATCAACGACCGCGTAGCGAAAGGGGTACGGCCGTATAAAGAATTACGCGGCTTTGAGCGTCTGACCCTTGCTCCGGGCGAGAGCAGAGAGATACGTTTTGCTCTGGATGCCGGGAGGATGGGGTATTATGAACCCGGCTCGATGCATTGGACGCTCGAACCGGGTAACATGACGGTAATGGTAGGTCCCAACGAACGGGACGTACAAGTATTACCGCTCAGAATCTATTAGAACTCCACTTTCGGAGCCTGGCGTGCGCCTTCTTCTGCTTCGAAGTACGGCTTTTTCTCAAAACCGAACGCACCGGCAATCAGGTTGTTCGGGAATTTGCGGATGTCGGTGTTGTATTTCTTCGCTTCATCGTTGAAGAGCTGCCGTGCTACGGTAATCCTGTTCTCCGTTCCCTCGAGTTGCTGCTGCAGGTCGCGGAAGTTCTCGTTTGCTTTCAGATCCGGATAATTCTCAGCCAGCGCGAGGAGGCGTCCCAGTGCCTGACTCAGTTCGCCTTGCGCGGACTGATAAGCCGCCAGTTGCTCCGGTGTCGCTTTAGACGGGTCTATCGTGATCTGTGTGGCGCGCGCACGGGCGTCTATTACACCTTGCAGCGTCTCGCTTTCATGAGACGCATAGCCTTTTACGGTAGCTACCAGGTTAGGAACCAGATCAGCCCGACGCTGGTATTGGTTTTCTACTTGTGCCCAGGCGGATTCTACCTGCTCTTCTGCAGCCACGAAACCGTTGTACACGTTAGCGATCCAAAGTACGATAATTGCCAATACTCCCAGTACCGCAATCCAAGGAAGAATTTTTTTCATAAAATTATAAATTATAAACAACAAATTACAAACTACAAACTACAAACTACAAACAACAAACTACCAATCTTACCATTTCCCTCCAGCGCCGCCGCCGGAAGTGGATCCGCCACCCCATGATCCTCCTCCGCCGCCGGAAGTAGATCCGCCACCCCATGATCCTCCTCCGCCGCCGGAGGACCATCCTCCTCCTCCGGATGCCGAACCGGATGACTTCACCAGTTTAGGTATCACTTCGTTCCTGACGAACTCATGTCCGCAGTGTTTGCACAGGTATGTTACCTCTTCTTTTCCCGCATGGGTATACGTGGCGGCTATGAGTGTGTGCCTACGGACAGCGTGTGCCTTGCGTTTGTGGCAGACCGGACATTTCTTGATTGTACTGAAATATATTCCTATTGCTATCAGTACGGCGAATACCAGCATAGACCAAAGCGCAATCTTCTCTCCTATGCTCCATTCGTCCTCTTCCTCGCCGTACCGTCCCCGGTTGGTGACCGATCGTATTGCGAGCAGTTCTTCCGGTGTTTCGCCATCAGTGCAGACTTCATACACCGCCAGCGCACCGAGACACAGCCCTCTGTCGTAGTCTCCTTCCTTAAACGCGGGAAACATCTCGTCGTGCATGATCTGCGAGCATTTGGCATCCGTCAGCACGCTTTCTATGCCCGTGCCGGTCATGATACGCATATCATGGCTCTCCAGCACAAAGAGCATCAGCACTCCCGTGTTGCGCCCTTCTCCTCCTATTCCCCATCGCTGGAACAGCTCGTATGCAAAATCGAACGGGTCTTCCTCGCCGATAGACTCCAATGCCACGATAGCCATTTCCACTTGGGTCTTCCTGTCCAGATCCGCGGCGCAGCCGTTGAGCCATGCTACGGTTGAATCTGCCAGAATAGCATCGGGATTAGAGACATAGCACTCCTGTCCCTCCGCTTTGGGGTTAGGCACTTCCTGCGGCGTGTATGTCTCCGCCGGCAGGGCGACCGCCAAGAGCAATGCCAGCGCTGAGATAGTATATCTTAGATGAGTCATCATAGTCTGTTATTATTCTACGAGCATTCCTTGAATGGTATAAATACGTCCGTTGCGGATGATGAGCAGTTGTCCGTTGCGGATGAATTTGGTACTTGGTACTTGGTCACTTGGTACTTCTTCCACATCCCATGTGGCAGGTTTGATACCTTCTCCCCATTGCGAATAAAGCCAGTTGATGCGCCAATCGTAACGGCGGAAATAGCGGTCTCTTACATCTGCGAAATTGCTGTTGTCTTGGTAGTTTTGCGTGCCTTTCCATACCAGTGCGTCATTCTTGGCGGCATTCTCTATCTTATCGGCAAACGCCCGCATTTGGGCTCTCACGGAGTCTTTCTGCGTGTGGTAATAGATCCACCATTGTTCCTTAACCGCTTGTTGGAAGACCGGCCATTTTGCCAACTGCCCGATCCAGTATTGCTGCCAGGTAGGGGTATCATAGATCCAGGTCTCCTGGTGCCGGTTGTAGGCATTGCCGAAATCCCACACCGGTCCGAACTTCCATTTGTCGGCTACGCCCAGGCTGTCGCGGTCCTTATAGAGGAAACAACTGCCGTGATAACTCTCGCAGTCCTCCATAATCTCTTGCACCAGGTAGAATTTTGCGGCTTCCGTCATGTCCAGTCTTTGTTCCAGATGGGACGACATGTCATATAGATCCGTATTCAGGGTGCGCAGTTGGTTTTCCAGATACTGTCGTTGCGCGGAGGACAGCACTTCCGGTTCCCGAAGGGATACCATTACATGCTGGCCGTTTCCTTCGTCGAACTCGATATTGTTGTCTGTCTGGTAATTGTCTATCTCGACGAGCCATCCTCCGGAGATGGAATCCGCATGGGTCTCGCTGTCCGCCTGCTCGTGAATGTGCACCCGATTCGAAGCGATACGAACGTGTTCGGTCAAGAAATAAAGTCCCATATACTTTCCGTTCAGCACGAACTCAACGGGTCTCATACGAGGCGTCCATCTCAGCGCCAGCGCTTTGCTGATCGCAAAACCGGCAGGCATTTTGAGGAATCCCAGAAAATCGTCCGCGGAGGCCTGCAGGCACCAGTGGCGGTTATTAGGCATTCCCAGCACTTTGGTCTTGGTATCGAACTTGATCTTATACGGTTTCTTGTCAAATCCGTTCCAAGTCCAGTTGCCTCGTCCCTTGATTGTAGCGGGTAGGGGAGAGGTCTTGCTGCCCAAAGCAGGATATTGCGCCAGCACCGAATCGATATAAACCGAGCAGACGACCTGCGTCTCCGTGTCATTGACGCCTTGCCCGTTCTGTGTGTTCACATACAGGATAGGTAGTGTCCGTGTAGGTATTGCCGCCCGGAGCGACAGGCTCCATCCTACCAGCAGAAGCGCTATGATATAATTTCCAATTTTCATTTTTCAACTATCAACTATCAACTATCAACTATCAACTATCACATGTTCGCGTTATAATACTGCGGCTGTCCCGTCACTTCCTCTCCCAGCCATTCCGGACGAACAAAAGGCTCGTTCTCGCTGCCTAACTCCAGTTCCGCCAGAATCAATCCTTCTTTATGCCCATGGAAGACATCCACCTCCCAGTTTCTTTTCTCTCCCTGATAGTCCGGCGCAGGGATGATATAGCGTGTTTTGGTTATCACGCCAGGCAGGCATATCTTCATCATCTCCCGCGCATCAGCCGGCTCGATCTCCCTTTCCCATTCGAACTTGGCGATTCCTTCGCGCAACAGCGACGATTTGATAGTAAGGAACGCGCGTTCGTCCCGTATGCGCACGCGGATGGTTTTGCCGGGTTCCTTGCTCAGGTAGCCTTGCATGATCTCATAGTGCTTCACGGCTTGGGACAAAAAAGCACCGGATGTGACCAGAAACTTACGCTCTATTTCGGTATTCTCAGCCATGGTAAATCATATTTTGCGTGCAAAATTACAATTTTTTTGCGATATGAACAAAAAAAATAGCAAAAATATTTGGTCATATCAGAATTTTGTTGTACCTTTGCACCCGCTTTTGAAAAACAAAGCGCGATTTAAGCTACGGAGAGATGGGTGAGTGGCTTAAACCAACAGTTTGCTAAACTGTCGTACGGGTAACTGTACCGGGGGTTCGAATCCCCCTTTCTCCGCAAGGTAAAAGAGAAGGGACATCCGTGAGGGTGTCCCTTATTCTTTTATGGAGAACGGGGGACCGTTTTTTATAACTTCTTAACGAGTGTAAGTCCGTTTTTATTGCCCATGCTGTATCCCTCAAAAGTGCCGTTTGCGGTTTCGAGGTGATCCACAATCAGCACTTCTCCTTGCGCTATCGTGCGGCAAGAGAAAGTGTCGCCGACTTGCAGTTTACTGTTGACGGCTTTTTCTACCCGCCATTTGCAATCGCCCAAATAGGTAAGTGTACAAACGCGGTCGGGTAGCCAGGCTATGCGCACATGATCGCCTTTCCGGCATTCGTCTGCATGAATAGCGGTCGTATGGATGAAGTCCGATTCCTCCTTCGCTCTGGCATAGCGTTCCAATATCTGTACCGTGTATTGCCGGACGGATGAATAGCCTTTCTTGTATCCCCAGATACGGCTTAGGGTATCCGGGCTGAGGCTTTCACCGGTGGCACGCCCAATAGCGATACTCAGTTCTCCGAAATCGGCAGGCGTAGCAGGCGTGCGACCGAATCGTACTTCTACCGCCTTTTTCAGTTGCGTAATAGCGATACTGTTTGATTGAAAAGAAGTCTTCATATCTCAAAAATTTGTGCAAAGATAATAAATTATTTGCATATGTCCAAATATTTTTGTACTTTTGCATCGCTAATGGATACAAATTCGTTTACATCGGGTCCCGTTCGTCCGCTCAGTTCACAAGAATTAGGTGCAGAGCGTTTTACGGATTATGAGTTGCTGTCCGACAGCGGACACAACCTGGTTTACCGTGCGCAGATGGGCGGCAAATGGGTCGTCCTAAAGGCTGCCAAACCGGATGAAGGAGAGCAGACTCGCAATCAACTCCTTTTAGAGCGTGAGTTTGAAATCATGCACCGTCTGGATTCTATCTATGTGGTTCAGACGATAGCCATGGTGAACGACCCGCAGTTAGGCCGCTCCATTCTGATGGAGTATGTCAACGGGCGTCCGTTAGACCGGTTTGTGACGGAGAATCCTTCTGCTGCGGAGCGCCGCCGCGTAGCAGACGAACTGATGGAAGCATTGGTTTTCCTGCATGACCGTCAGGTGGTGCACGGCGATTTGAAGCCGAGCAATATTCTGATTACCGACTCGGGCAATCATGTGCGGCTGATTGATTTCGGTTTTTCGGATAGTGAAGCATTCATCGCTAAGAATATCGGAACATCGCCGTCAATCAGTTCGCCGGAACAACTGCCCACCGACGTACTAAAACCCGAACGGGACATTTATGCGTTAGGTAAGATACTCGCGCTCCTTTTTCCGCAATCAGTCAAACCGGTTATCCGCCGTTGCACATCTGCCAACGGCAAACGGTACACCTCCGTCCGTCAGGTCCGCTCTGCGCTCCATCGTTATTGGCGAATGAGGTGGTTGCTGCCGATGCTCGCTTTTTTTGCTATTGCGGCAGCTTGTTTGGTTTGCTTCCTGCCGCAGAAACAAGAGTTTTCCCCTGTTGTTGAGTACCATACGGATACGGTCGTTGTTATACAGCCTGCGCAGCCGGCGGTGGATTCCGTATGGTTGAATGTAAAGAGTAAGGCCGCCGGACGATACAAGGC
This sequence comes from uncultured Bacteroidales bacterium, assembly GCA_937910305.1. Taxonomy (GTDB): domain Bacteria; phylum Bacteroidota; class Bacteroidia; order Bacteroidales; family Paludibacteraceae; genus Colicola. Next base: position 26,064 of record CALEPS010000154.1, read on the forward strand.
GCTGTATCGCTCCTATGCCGATTCCCTTAAGAACATGCCGAAAAAGATTCACAATGATGCCTTAGCTATGACAAATCGCTATGCAAGGCGGATGCTACAAACGCGAGACAAATTTGCGAAGTCCTATCCTCAATATGAGGAACAATTGTATGATCAATACCTTTTTATCTATAGCCGGGACATCAATGCTTTGCATAACATCCATAAAGATTACCCGTATGTGACTGTCAACCTCTATGGTGACACAACTTTTATTCCAGTGAAGCCGCTTTCCGAGTAAAAAGCAAATAAATTTGATTTTTCTTGCCCAAATTCTTGTGTAAATCAAATATATATAGTACTTAAAACGGTACACACAGAGATCTGCATCAAAAGTGCAGATTTTTTTGTGCAAAAATGGCAATTGAACCGGCAAAACAAGGTGATTTTGCGTAAATTTAAATTCTCTGTAAGTCGCTGAATATAAATAAATTATAGGTAAAAATCAGGAACAAAGTCTAGAACGCCTCTTTTGCGCCCCTTTAGTGCCACTTTTGTGCACCCTTTTGTGGCCCTTATTCTATCCTATTTCGCAGTCGTTTTAATGTCCATTCGAGGTTGATTTTGCCGAAGGCGATTTTGGGGCTAATTAGGGCGTAAAGGCTAAAACCTTTGCGCCTTTGCTTTTTTTATAGTACCTTTGCACTCGCGTTCGACAAGGAGATTGCGGCGGTCGATACCGCTCTGCTAAATCGACAAAGCAACTCCTGTCTCCGCTCTCCCCACCACAACAAGTTGTGTCGGGGACCCCATTGGTCGCTAACGCAGTGGTACACCAAACGTGCGGTATGTTGCAAAAATACAAAAAAATGCAGAATTATTTGCGTATTTCAAACTTTTGTTGTATCTTTGCGGCGCAAAATAATGATGACATCGAATAATTGCATATTGGATCAAATAATCACCCTTGGAAAGCAAGTTCTTCCTAAGGGCGGTCACTTATTGCTATATGGTTCTCGTGCGCGCGGGGATAACCGCCCCGATTCAGATTGGGATTTGTTGGTGTTGGTAGATCAAGAAAGCCAACAGCTACAGGATTTTGAGCATTATGCGTATCCATTCATAGAGATGGGGTGGAATGCGGGTATCGAAATCAACCCGATGCTTTATACACGCAAGGAATGGGAAAAACGCCACTTCACTCCGTTTTATTATAACGTAGAAAGCGACAAAATAGTTTTAGTATGAGTTTGACAAACGAAGATAAGCACGTTTTGATGCAGTTGCATTTAGATAAATGCCATGCATGCCTTTCAGATGGCGAACAGTTACTGGAGATAGATTCTATCTCAGCGGCGGCTAACCGATTCTACTATGCTGTTTTCCATGCCATACATGCACTATTTGTCGCGAATGGTATTTATTCCAGATCGCATCATGGAACGAATGCGCAGTTTCATCAGCATTTCATCAAAACCGGTATCATAGATCCTAAGTACGGACATTTTATCGCCGTGATGGAAAATATGCGTGAGAAGGCCGACTATGATGTGATCTATGATGTGACGCGTGAAGATATTGAAGCACTAAAACCGATAGCATACGAACTTGTCGAGCAAATAGAAAAAATGCTCAATACAAAATAACCATCGTCACTCACTGACGTTAAACAGGACCCAGGTCTGACCGCTGACACCGGCAGCGTAAAAAAGCGGTACATAAAAGGCGTTTATTGACAAAGATAAAATGGCTAAGCAGAAAGAAATAATCGTGAAGGATACCACTATCCGTTCATTCTCCGAGAACGGGTGGGACTACATCTGTATTACGGACATCGCCCGGCAGAAGAATGCCGAAGAACCGAAAGATGTTGTAAAGAATTGGATGCGACTCAAGAATACGATTGAGTATCTTGGAATGTGGGAGGCATTGAATAACCCGCAGTTCAAAGGGGTCGAATTCGATCCCCTTTTGCGAGAGGCTGGTAGTAATGCTTTCACACTTAGTCCGTCACGCTGGATTGAATTAACGGGAGCTATAGGCATTATTTCGAAGGCTGGGAATAACGGTGGCACGTTTGCGCAACGGGACATTGCATTTAAGTTTGCCAGTTGGGTATCGGTTGAGTTTGAACTTTATCTTATTAAAGAATTCCAACGTCTCAAAGAGGAAGAACAGAAGGCAATCGGATGGTCGGCGAAACGCGAGTTGGCAAAGATTAACTATCATATCCATACGGACGCTATCAAGGAACATCTTGTGCCGCAAGAGATTGATGCGTACCATCGGTCACTTATCTATGCCAACGAAGCTGATGTGCTCAACGTGGCGTTATTCGGATTGACTGCCAAGGAATGGCGCGATGCGCACCCCGATGATAAAGGAAATATCCGCGATTATGCGACCATTAACCAACTGATTTGTTTGAGCAACATGGAGAACCTGAATGCGGTCTTTATCCATGAAGGTATGCCCCAAGGCGAACGCCTCCAGAAACTCAACCAGATAGCCATCCAGCAAATGACCGTGTTAGAGAATGTAGAAAGCAAGCATATACTAAAAGGATAATACCGTCTGCTCAGGGACGTTAAAATAGGAGCGCTGGCACCGACAGCGTAAAAAAGCGGTGACATAAAAGGCGTTTATTGACGTTG
>CALEPS010000155.1 GCA_937910305.1 uncultured Bacteroidales bacterium
TCTACTTCTTTTAGGGATAGATAGCAGGCACTATGCTTGCATAAGGGACGGCTATGTAGCCCTAAAAGAGAGGGCATCGCCCTCTAAAGTACAACAAAAAAAATACAGTTTTTGTAACTCAACACTTGCATATGTCACAAAAAAATAGTACCTTTGCACCCGGTTTTAGAGTCAGAATAGACTCATTACCCAAGGATAACCCAAGGATTCCCCAAGGATAACCCAAGGATAAAACGAAAAATTTAACAATTATACACTAACACTATATATATACATAGTATATATATACAATTTATTCGGATTTATGGCAAAAATCGACTACAGCGACGGCAGAAAAGTAAGCGGGAAACTGAACCGGGCAAGCAAGGAAGTGCACCGCGTTACAAATGGCAAAGAACATGTATATACCATTGAAAAAGAGTATATAGACACCCCTTCTGCCGCACAGAAAGCACAACGGGCTATCTTCGGGAAAACCAATTCCTTGGTGAATGCCATTATGGCGGATCCGTTACAAGTGAGAGAATGGGAACTGCGGATGGAGGCATATAACCGGAGTATCATTCCCTTCAAAACGCCCGAAAAAAAGCGATTTGTAACTGTCCGGTCATTCGTTTATGCCTTCATTAGCGAGCAGTTGAAACAGCAACCCGCCGCAAAGCGGCGTAAAGCAAAACTGCCGTTCAGGCTTCCAAAAGGTATAACGCTACAAATCAAAGCTTTCTCCGACCTGTCATCTGCGGAGTTATACGAAATACTTAAAGCGAGATTTCAAGTATTCACACTCGAACAGAATATTCGCTATCTGGACGAAGATAACACCGACTACATCGCTACCCATTTCGCCATCCGCAAGAAAGGACTCGTCCTTGCTTATGCACGCCTCTTTCCCGACAAAACAAAAGGCGTCTTTTGTATAGGTAGAATGTTAACTGTTGAGAGAAACAAAGGTTACGGCAAATACATTATAAATCAGATTGTTACGGACGTTCTCCGCCGCGGAGGAACAACGCTACGGATGCACGCCCAAACGCAAGTCGTTCCGTTCTACGAACACCTCGGTTTCCATACCGTGGGAGACATTTTCATCGAAGCGGGAATTCCTCATATCACGATGGAAATGAACCTCAACAAAGAAGCGTAAAAAGCATTTTTTTGAATATTTTAATGGCATATGCTTGCATATGTCATTTTTTTTTTGTAATTTTGCACCCGAATTTGTGTGTCTTTATAAGACGTCAAAAGGTTAAATCATTAAAACTCATAAAACATATGGCTTCAGAGAAACAACAAAGCGGACTGATGTTCAATGCATTGACCGCAGGAAGTAAGATTGTAGGAAACATTACGGCGGACAGCGATTTCCGTATCGATGGATTGATTGAGGGCGACCTGAATTGCTCGGGAAAAGTGGTGATCGGAGAAAGCGGACGGATTAAAGGAACGGTTATTTGCGGCAATGCGGAGATATTAGGTCTCTTGGAGGGAAAAATAACATGCCACCAGCAGCTTTCCCTCCGTGCCAGCGGAAAAATCCACGGCGATGTACATACCAAGACGCTTATCGTGGAGCCGGGCGCGCTCTTTAACGGCACATGCGCCATGGGATCGCAGTCTGCAGCCTCTTCCGAGAAAAAATAATTATTCGTTCCTATTATGAAGATCAAACCATTCAAGGGAATCAGACCGCCTAAAAATCTGGTGGAGCAAGTCAGCAGCCGCCCGTACGACGTGCTGAATTCAGAGGAAGCACGTGCTGAAGCTGCCGGAAATCCCAAATCCCTTTATCATATTATCAAGCCGGAAATCAATTTTGAGCCGGGAACGGACGAACATGATCCGCGTGTGTACAATGCCGCTGTGGAGCAATTCAAACTGTTCCGCCAAAACGGTTGGCTCGTGCAGGACCAAGAGGAAAAATACTATGTTTATGCCCAAACGATCTTGGCTGACAACCCTCTTTCCGGCGGCAAGGAAAAGACGCAGTACGGTTTGGTCGTAGGAGCATGGGTGGATGACTATTTGGAAGGCAGAATTAAAAAGCACGAACTCACGCGCCGCGACAAAGAGGAAGACCGAATGAAACATGTGCGCGTACTCAATGCCAACATGGAGCCGGTGTTCTTTGCATACCCGCACCGCGACGACTTGGATGCTATCGTCTCCCGAATAACGCAAAACACGCCGGAATATGATTTCGTAGCTGCGCCCGAAGGTTTCAGACACACCTTCTGGGTCATTGACGACAAAGAAACGATTGCTAAAATAACAGAGATCTTTGCGCAAATACCCGCAATGTACATCGCTGACGGGCACCACCGGTCGGCAGCGGCTGCTGGAGTCGGAGCGGAGAAACAGAGGGCTACAGGAGACAAAAACGCGGAGTTCAACTTCTTCCTTGCGGTTTGTTTCCCCGATAACCAACTTAACATCATCGATTATAACCGCGTGGTAAAAGACCTGAACGGACTGAACTCCGAGCAATTCCTTGAAGCCCTCAAAGAGGACTTCGACATCTCGGAATATCCGAATACAGGGCTGTCCGGAGATTTCAGAGAAGTTAAACCCAAAATGCTCCATAATTTTACCCTTTACCTGGACGGCAAATGGTATTCGTTAACTGCCAAAACGGGCAGGTATAATGATGCGGATCCTATCGGAGTGCTGGATGTCACTATCTCCAGCAACTTGATTCTGGACAAGATTCTTGGCATAAAAGACCTTCGTTCGGATAAACGGATTGATTTCGTCGGAGGTATTCGAGGACTCGGAGAACTCAAACGGCGCGTGGATAGCGGAGAGATGAAAGTGGCGCTTGCGCTCTACCCTGTTACGATGCAACAGATCATTGATATTGCGGACTCAGGAAACATTATGCCGCCTAAAACAACATGGTTCGAACCGAAACTGCGTTCAGGACTTGTGGTACATAGCTTGGAATAGACGGCGGATAGACGATACAGACCAGAATGACGAAAAAAATCATTTATATATTTATTGCCCTTCTTGTTCTTTCCGGATGTAGCATAAAGCAGCGGATCAAACTGGCTGACAAGAAGTTCGCCATCGGTGAATACTATGATGCAGCGGATATCTATAAATCCTGCTACAGCCGGCTTAGTACAAAGAAAGACCGGGAACTGAAAGGATATGTGGCATTCCGTCAGGGCGAATGTTACCGCCTCATCAACAATCCGCGCGCGGCTAACTGTTACCAGTCTGCGCTCAGATGCAAATACCAGCTTCAGGACTCCGTTATTTTCCTCAATGCCGGACTCGCTCTGCAATATCAGGGAAAGTACAAAGATGCTGCTAAAAGCTATGATCTGTACCTCCAGGCTCATCCAGATAACTATGTAGCGCAAGCCGGAAAGTACGCTTGCAGCAAAATCGACGAATGGAAGAAAGAAGGTTCACGGTATAAGATTTCCGAGGCGAAGGAATTCAACCAGAGACGGACAAGTAACTTCGCGCCGATGTTTATCGGAGATAATACGGATGCGCTCATGTTTACTTCTAATCGCCAGGAGAAGCAGAAGAACGGCAAGAAGACACTGAAACGCCCCAGTAATGTGACCGGTCAGCAACTCTTCCAATTATACCAGACGCGCAAGAATGCTGCGGGAAAATGGGAAGAGATCGAATTGGCGGAAGGACTGTATGACGCACCGGAAAATGAGCAAAAGAACGACTCGGCAGGAGGCAAACAGGCAGGAACTGCGGAAATAGGCGTATGCTGTTTCAGCAGAGACGGTAGAACGATGTATTTCACCTACTCCAAACCTATCAACGGAAAAGATCTTGGCGCTAAGATATATAAGAGCGAACGTGCCAGCGGTGAATGGGGAGAGCCGCAGGAAGTGAAGCTGTTCAACGACAGTTCGATTACCGTCGGACATCCGGCATTGAATGCTACGGGTGACACCTTGTATTTCGCAAGCGATGCTTTGGGAGGCGAAGGAGGAAAAGATATCTGGATGGCGGAACTGGATGGATCCGAATGGGTCAATCCGCAGCCTCTGGGAAAAGGAATCAATACTTCAGCCGATGAGATGTACCCTTATGTGCATGAGGACGGAACACTCTATTTTGCTTCCAACGGACACCCGGGATATGGAGGACTGGACCTGTATAAAGCCGCAAGGGATACAACAAGCAAGGATTCTACCGTTTGGGTTCTATATAATATGGGACCGGCTTTCAACGGTGTCGGAGACGATTTCGGTATCACTTTTGCCGGTAACACACAGGACGGTTTCTTTTCTTCCAACAAAGGGGACAAGAAAGGATATGATAAGATTTATCGGTTTACCCTGCCCGAGATGGAGTTTGTCGTAGAAGGTACTATCACGGACGAAGCAGGTAACTCGCTTTCTGATGCAAAACTGAGATTGGTGGGTTCGGATGGCACGAACAGCAAACTGAATGCACGTCGGGACGGCAGTTATAAAATAAAACTGAACAAGGATGTCAAATATGTCATGCTGGCTACCTGTCGCGGCCATTTGAATGCTAAAGAACAATGGACCACTCTGAATCTGAAAGACAGTAAGACATACACCATTAACTTCACGCTTAATCCGATCAGCAGACCGGTTAAAATGGAAAATATCTTCTATGAGTTCGGGCGATGGGAAATTACCAAAGCTTCCGAAACGGAGTTGCTGCATCTGGTCAAACTGCTGAACGACAACCCCAATATCACCATAGAGTTATCCGCGCACACGGATCTGAAAGGTACAGATGAGTTTAACAACGAACTATCGCAGAAACGTGCGCAAAGCTGCTGTGATTTCTTGCTCAAACATGGGATTGAAGCGGACCGGCTGACGCCTGTCGGATACGGCAAAACGAAACCCGTTGTATGCGACAAAGCGCTGAACAAGCAATATCCGTGGATTCCGGTAGAGCAAGTATTGGATGAAACCTATATCCTCTCTCTGCCTGCAGACAAACAGGAGATCTGCAACCAGATCAACCGTAGAACCGAATTCAAAGTCGTTAAAACAACGTACAAATTATACTGATATGCAACAATATTTAGATTTATGCCGACGTGTGCTGAATGAGGGCACCGTAAAACATGACCGCACTGGAACGGGAACGATTTCCGTTTTCGGCCACCAGATGCGCTTTAGTATGGCAGATGGATTTCCTTTACTCACCACTAAGAAACTGCACCTCAAATCCATCATTTATGAACTCTTGTGGTTCTTGCAGGGAGATACTAACGTCAGATACCTGCAGGAGCATGGCGTTCGTATATGGAACGAATGGGCGGATGAGAACGGAGAACTGGGACCTGTTTATGGACACCAGTGGCGTTCTTGGCCGGATTATAATGGAGGTACAATAGATCAGATCGCTAATATCGTAGAGACAATCAAGAAGAATCCGGATAGCCGGCGGATGATGGTAAGTGCTTGGAATGTAGCGGAAGTGGAGAAGATGGCGCTGCCGCCATGCCATTGCCTGTTCCAATTCTATGTAGCGGACGGCAAGTTGTCCCTCCAGCTGTACCAGCGTAGTGCAGACATCTTCCTCGGCGTCCCGTTTAACATCGCTTCATATGCCCTGCTCTTGCAAATGATGGCGCAAGTAACAGGACTCCAATGCGGTGATTTCGTTCACACCTTGGGAGATGCACATATTTATCTGAATCATCTGGAGCAGGTCAAACTGCAACTCACACGCGAGCCGCGCGCTCTGCCGAAAATGATAATTAACCCTGAGGTAAAAGACCTCTTTAGTTTCCAATACGAAGATTTTACATTGGAAGGATATGATCCCCATCCGCATATTGCCGGACAAGTTTCAGTCTAACACTTTAACAGTTTAACACTTTAACGATTTAACAGTTCAACACCTATGATTTCCATTATTGTAGCAATAGCAGAGAACTATGCCATCGGTAAAAAAGGCGACTTGTTGTGCCATATGCCGGCGGATTTGAAGCATTTCAAGGAGATAACAAGCGGCAGTACGGTCTTAATGGGAGAGCGCACGTTCTTTTCGCTACCCAAACATCCGCTGCCTAACAGACGGAATATCGTCCTAACGGACGTTCCTGGCAAAACCTTTGAGGGAGCCGAAGCGGTTTATTCGCTGGATGAACTTTGCGCCAAGGTATCGCCGGAGGAAGAAGCATTCGTTATTGGTGGAGGAATGGTCTATCGACAGATGATGAGTCGTGCAGACAAACTCTATATCACCCATATCCATCATTCGTGGGAGGATGCAGACACGTTCTTCCCCGAGATCAAAGAGAGTGAATGGAAACTGATCAGCGCAGAAAGACACGAAGCGGACGATAAAAACCCGTACGACTATACCTTTGCAGAGTATTTGCACAAATGACCAAATTGTAAATGATCAAATTGTAAATATTTTTTATGGCAGACGATAAAAAAATTATCTTTTCAATGGTTGGACTGAACAAAAGTTTCGGTCCGCAAAAACAGGTATTAAAAAACATCTACCTTAGCTTCTTTTATGGCGCTAAGATCGGTATTATCGGTCTCAACGGTGCCGGTAAATCCACTTTGCTCAAGATTATAGCCGGAATCGAGAAAGAATACCAAGGCGAAGTAGTATGGTCGCCGGGGTACAGCGTCGGCTATTTGGAGCAGGACCCGAAACTGGATCCTGATAAAACCGTGCGCGAAGTGGTGCAGGAAGGTGTACAGCCCGTCATGGATATGCTCCGCGAGTACGATGAGATAAACATGGCTTTCGCGGAACCCGATGCGGATTTTGATAAGTTGTTAGCCCGCCAGGCGGAACTGCAAGACAAACTGGACGCTGCCGATGCTTGGAATATAGACCAGAAACTGGATCGGGCGATGGATGCGCTCCGTTGCCCGCCGGACGATGCAAGTGTCACTACCCTCTCCGGAGGTGAACGCCGCCGCGTTGCGCTATGCCGGCTATTGCTCCAACAACCCGATGTACTTCTCCTTGACGAACCGACAAACCATTTGGACGCAGAGTCCATAGACTGGCTTGAGCAGCACTTGCAGCAGTACGCCGGAACAGTGATCTGTATCACACACGACCGCTATTTCCTCGATAATGTGGCAGGATGGATTCTCGAACTGGACAGAGGAGAAGGCATTCCTTGGAAAGGAAACTACTCCTCGTGGCTTGAGCAGAAGACAAACCGCATGGCGCAGGAAGAGAAACAAGCTTCCAAACGCCGTAAAACACTGGAACGCGAGTTGGAATGGATACGCATGGCACCCAAAGCACGGCATGCAAAACAGAAAGCGCGTCTGGAGTCCTACGACCGGATGCTGAATGAGGAGCAGAAAGAGCGCGAGGAAAAACTGGAAATATTCATCCCCAACGGACCTCGCTTGGGTAATAAAGTGATTAACGCAGAAGGAGTAGCCAAATCATTTGGAGACCGTCTGTTGTTCGAGGATCTGAACTTCATGCTGCCGCCGAACGGCATTGTAGGCGTGATCGGACCGAACGGAGCCGGTAAAACTACCCTCTTCCGCATGATTATTGGTACCGAGAAAGCAGACAAAGGCACATTCTCTGTGGGCGAAACAGTCAAAATAGGCTATGTGGATCAACAACACACAGACATAGATCCTAACAAATCCGTCTTTGAGACCATTAGCGGTGGCACGGAGTTTATCCGTGTAGCCGGCAGAGAAATCAATGCGCGGGCTTACTTGAGCCGTTTTAACTTCACCGGGGCGGACCAAGAGAAGAAATGCGGAGTCCTCTCTGGAGGAGAAAGGAACAGACTGCATCTGGCCTTGACACTCAAATCCGAAGCTAATGTGCTCTTGCTCGACGAGCCGACGAATGATATTGATGTCAATACGCTCCGTGCACTGGAGGAAGGATTAGAGAATTTCGCCGGATGTGCTGTCGTAATCAGCCATGACCGCTGGTTCCTCAACCGTATCTGTACGCATATCCTGGCATATGAAGGAGACGGCAAAGTATTCTGGTTCGAAGGTAGTTACTCGGAGTATGAGGAGAATAAGAAAATGCGTCTGGGCGAGGAAGCATGCCAGCCTAAACGCGTCAAATACAGAGGCTTGACGGATTAACGGTGTTACGGCGTGTCAGTACATATATCCGACAGCAGAATTTGCTGCAAAAAGACAAACCGGTGTTGGTAGCGCTCAGTGGCGGCGCAGACAGCGTCTCGCTATTGGATGTACTCATCCGTGCCGGCTATTCATGTATTGCCGCCCATTGCAACTTCCATTTGCGGGGTACAGAGAGTGACCGGGACGAAGCTTTCGTGCGCGAGCTGTGCGGAAAGATGAATGTAGAACTGGTTGTGACGGACTTTGACACCTTATCCTACGCGCGGGCGCATAATGAAGGAATAGAACTTGCAGCACGCGAACTTCGATACACTTGGTTTGAACAAGTGGCACGGGAAAAAGGATGTCAGGCTGTCGCAGTGGCACACCACCAAAACGACCAGGCGGAGACACTGCTGCTGAACTTGAAACGAGGGGCAGGACTGAGAGGTTTAGCCGGAATGCGGCCTAAGAGTGCCAATCCTATGGCGAATGATGGCGTGCCTGTTGTGCGACCGCTCCTTTGTACTACGCGAGACTACATCGAGTATTACTTGCGGGACAAACGCGGACTTAGGTGGGTGACGGACAGCACCAATGCAGACACATCCATTCCCCGCAATGCAATCCGTGAGCAACTGAAAAAATACAGCAAAACGGAGATCGAGCACATGGCCCAAACGGCAGAATACATGCAAGGGTATGTAGATATATTGGAAGGCAAAAACACGCGCGAAGCAGGTATTGCAAAATTATACGAAGAACTTCGCGGGTACGGATTTGCCGAAATTGATAAAATTTACGATGCGTTGCAAAAAGGTGAGGGAGGGAAAATATTCACATCCAAAACCCATAAAGCAACAATAAGGAAAGGAAAATTATGCGTCACTTTGGTATAATAGGATTTCCACTATTGCATTCCTTCTCTGCGAAATATTTCTCGGAGAAGTTCGTGCGCGAGGGGATAGAAGCGGAGTATAGCTTGTATCCTGTGGAGAAATTAACGGAAGAGAAAATGAACGAGCTTATGCGTTCATTAGACGGCATGAATGTTACTATGCCGTATAAACAGACGGTCATTCAGTATTTGGACCGGTTGGACGAAACGGCGGAGGCAATCGGAGCTGTGAATGTCATTCATGACCGCATTGGATATAACACCGACTGTCTGGGTTTTATCGAATCCATCCGCCCGTTACTTCGCACGGATGATAAGAAAGCGCTTGTTTTAGGCACCGGAGGGGCATCCAAAGCAGTCTGCTATGGCCTGCGCAAATTGGGTATTTCCCCTACTCTTGTCAGCCGTACGCCGAAAGACGGCATGCTGGGGTATGACAAATTGACCGAACCTATAATGAAAGAATATACGGTGATCGTCAACTGTACGCCGCTCGGGATGGCGCCGGAAGCAGATACATTCCCCGCTATTCCTTACCAGTGGATTTCGGCACGCCATTTGCTGTTTGACTGCGTTTATAATCCGGAGGAAACGCTGTTTCTGCAAAAAGGCAAAGCGCAAGGTGCAACGATCCGGAACGGAATGGAGATGTTAGTGGGGCAAGCACAAGCCGCATGGAAAATTTGGAATAATAATTATGACAGATAATATATGAGAAGAATCTTTTTAATGCTCTTTGGAGCGGTTATTGCAGGCGCTTTAAGCGCTCAAGTGCTTACAGAAGGAGAACCCGCTTTGGTGTACTACAGCCCAAAGACCATAGTTGTAGTTGATTTCGCCTACACTGTGGAAAAAGCGGAACAGGGCGCATACGCTGAATATGCAGAGGCAATGCTGGGTATTGAGGATGCTGTTAAGGAAAATCAAACGGTTTGTACCCTCACAGGCGCTACCGTGAGCACCAATACTGTTGCGGATAGGACACGGCCGCATAAAGTGAGCGCGGAAAACGGTATTCCTCTGTTGTTGAATATCAACGAGAAAGGACTGCTGGTCGGCTATAATGCGCCGGAGACTGTTGCGAAACAAAAACACAAACCGTCTTCCGTTCCGTCTAAGGAAACAAAGCCCAAGAGCCGTCCTGTACCCTACCCCGAAGATGTACTGAAAGCCAATGGAGAGGAGGCACAGGCATATGAAGTAGCCAAACAGATATTCCATATCCGTGAGACACGTATGTATCTCCTCAGCGGAGAGGTAGAGAACGCTCCTGCTGACGGAAAAGCAATGGAGTTGGTGCTTAATGAACTGAACAAACAGGAAGAAGCGCTGACCGAGTTATTCACCGGTAAAAGAAGCAAGGTGACCAAACACAAGAGAATATATTACGATCACATTGATATTCACCGCAAAGAAGGAGCAGCGTTAAAAGGATACGTTTATCCTCTTTTCTTCTCCGAGGGAAACGGATTTACGAATGCCGAAAACATTGAAGCGGACACTATTCAAGTCGAAGTTAGTCCGTCATTCACTCCTTTCTATACCGACGACTCCAATAACGCCAAGGGGAAAAAGAAGAAAATCGAACTGTCTGAAATAGTTTATAACCTGCCGGGACAATGTTTGGTGGAGATTCGATACAAAGGCAGACGATTGGCAGAAAAGGAAATCCCGCTGGCGCAAACGGGCATGGATGTACCTCTGCCGAAAGACATGTTCACGGGCTCGGAGTTGCCTAAAATCATTTTTAGTGAGAAAACGGGAAATATTGTTTCTATTTCGAAATGAGAAAATTAGCATTTATATCAGCTCTCATGCTCGCAGTCTGTCTATCTGCACAAGAACTAAACTGCACCGTGACCATCAATTCGGACCAGATCGAGGGTTCGAACAAACAAGTGTATGAAACACTAAAAAAGGCGATAGAGGAATACATGAGCCAAAACCGCTGGACCAATATGACCTACGCCGAGAAAGAGAAGATCGAATGCAGCATGCTGATTGTGGTCAAAGAGGCGGCAGATAACATGTATAAATGCGAGATGACCCTCCAGAGCCGCAGGCCGGTCTTTGGTACTACATACACTACTCCGCTGCTTAACTTCAAGGACAACAATTTTAATTTCACATACCAAGAGTTCGACCGTATTGAATATCAGCAGAATACATTCACTACAAATCTGACGGCTATGCTGGCATATTATTGTTATCTCATTATCGGTCATGACCAGGATAGTTTTCAGCGTATGGGTGGCACTCCTTTCTTCCAGCAATGCGAGGAGATTGTGAATGCCTGCCAGAGCGCAAGTATGGAGAATGCCGAACAAAAAGGATGGTTGGCGTTCGATAGCAATAGAAACCGCTATGCGCTGATCAACAATCTGTTGGACGAGGCATTTAAGAAATACCGCAATTATTATTACGAATATCACCGTCTGGGTCTGGATGAGATGAGTGGCAATGTAACGAATGGCCGCGCACGTATTGCAGAAGGATTGCCTGTCCTCAAGGAGGTATATCGCGCCCGTCCTGCCACATATGTGATCAACACCTTTCTTGACGCCAAAGCGGATGAGCTGGCGGACCTCTTCTGTAAAGGTACCGACAAAGAGAAAAAAGCCGTATATGATCTTCTGATGGATATTGATCCTACACGGCAGAACACATACGACCGCATCAATCAATAACTATGCTGAAGCATTTACACATACAGAACTACGCACTGATAAGCCGTTTGGATATTGATTTCGGACCGGGTTTCTCAGTGCTCACAGGCGAGACCGGAGCCGGAAAGAGTATCATATTAGGTGCACTGGCGCTGGTACTGGGGGCGCGAGCTGACAGCAAGGCTATCACGGACGGGGAGGATAAATGTATTATAGAAGCGGAGTTTGACGGTATGATCATCCGCCGCGAGTTGTACATCAACGGGAAAAGCCGGTCATTCGTGGATGACAGCGTGGTCACCTTGCAGGAACTGAAAGTACTGGCAAACAAACTGATAGACATTCACTCCCAGCATGCCAACCTGCTGATAGAAAACGCTGATTTTCAATTGGAAGTAGTGGATGCCGTTGCGCTCAACGAGACACTCAGGGATACATATAGTACGGACTATGAAGCCTATACAGCAGCGGTGGAGGCATTGCATAAACTGCAGGCTCTGGCGAAGAAAAGCCAGCAGGACGCGGACTACATCCAATACCGATACAAGCTGCTGGACGAAGCCGGACTGCAAGAAGGAGAATTGGAGGAGTTGGAGCAAGAGCAGTATCGGTTGAGTCATGCGGAAGAGATCCGCATGGCGCTCATGACGGCCGTAGAAGCGCTGAACGGAGAACAAGGAAGCGCCATGGAGGCGTTGCGGGCATGCCGGATAGAAGACGCTGCGCCGGAGTTACAACAACGGATAGACAGCGCACGCATAGAGATCGGAGACATTGCGGAGGAAGCGGAGCATATACTGAACCGGATAGAAATGGACCCGCAGCGGTTGGAATGGGTTGAGGAACGAATAGCACTGCTGGAGAACCTGAAACGGAAATTCAGCGCAGAGACGATAGACCAACTTATTACCATGCGGGACGAACTGGCGGAACAGGTAAACAGACTGGATAGTTTTGATTTCGATATCGAACAGGCACAGAAAGAAGTGTCGGCAAAGAAAGCAACTCTCACCCGCTCTGCCGAAGCTCTGACAAAGAGTCGCAAGGCTGTTATTCCACAGATATGCGAGCGGCTGACGGACGGACTCAAGCGGCTCGGAGTAGCGCATGCTAAAGTAGAGATCCTTGTTCGTACTACCGAAGATTTCACTCCTTCCGGATGCGACGAAATGCAACTGATGTTTGCAGCCAACCTTAACCAAAGTCTGCGCGCTGTGAGCGAGGTGGCGTCCGGAGGTGAAATCAGCCGTCTGATGCTGTGCGTGAAGGCGCTTATCGCCTCCACGAAAGGACTGCCTACCATTATCTTCGACGAGATAGACACCGGCGTGAGCGGAGATATAGCTACGCAAATGGCGTCTATCATGCGCGAAATGGCCAAGAGCCGCCAGATCATCGCTATCACCCACTTGCCGCAAATAGCTGCGCTGGGACAACAACAATACAAAGTATATAAGGCGGATACAGCTACTCGCACAGAGACACATATCCGTCTCCTCAATAACGAAGAACGCGTCACGGAGATTGCATCCATGCTGAGCGGAAAGCAAACTACCGAGGCAGCGCTCCTGACGGCAAAACAGTTACTGGGATATAAATCGTAAATGGTAAAATGACTAAATTGCAAATGACATTATGTTACCATTAGCAGAAAGAATGCGTCCGAAGACGCTGGACGAATATATCGGTCAAAAACACCTGGTGGGCGAAGGTGCTATCTTGCGCAAGATGATAGAGAGCGGCAATATCGCCAGCTTCATTCTGTGGGGTCCTCCGGGTGTCGGCAAAACGACCTTGGCGCGCATTATTGCACACCAGCTGCAACGGCCGTTCTATACCCTTAGTGCGGTCACAAGCGGCGTAAAAGAAGTAAGGGATGTAATCGATAAAGCCAAACGCAATGCCGCTGTCAATAATGGTCTCTTTGCACCTGCGGACAGCCGCAGTCCGATACTTTTCATTGACGAGATTCACCGATTCAGCAAGAGCCAGCAGGACAGCCTGCTCGGCGCTGTGGAGGATGGTACAATAACCCTGGTAGGAGCAACTACTGAAAACCCCAGTTTCGAGGTGATTACTCCTCTGCTCAGCCGTTGTCAGGTCTATGTACTCAAGTCTTTAGGAAAAGAAGATCTGTTGGAATTGTTGCACCGGGTAATGACCCGGGACAACTATATCCGTTCATTGGGGATAGAAGTTAAAGATACCGAAGCACTCTTGCGTTATAGCGGAGGCGATGCGCGTAAACTGCTCAATATCATTGAACTGGTCAGCAACAGCGGTGTTAAGGTTATTGATAATGAGACGGTCACCAGACAGCTCCAGCAGAACCCTGTAGCTTATGACAAGGACGGGGAGATGCACTATGATATCATTTCCGCTTTCATCAAATCTATCCGCGGCAGTGATCCGCAGGCGGCTATTTACTGGCTGGCACGGATGATAGAGGGCGGTGAGGATCCCAAATTCATCGCGCGCCGGCTTGTGATCTCTGCCAGCGAGGATATAGGTTTGGCAAACCCCAATGCCATGCTTCTGGCTAACACCTGTTTCGAGGTGGTCAATAAGATCGGCTGGCCCGAAGGACGTATTCCTTTAGCCGAAACAACGATCTATCTCGCTACTTGCCGAAAGGACAACTCCGCTTATCTGGCGATAGACGAAGCGCTGGCAAAAGTGCGCGAAACGGGCAATCTGCCCGTTCCGTTGCATCTTCGCAATGCTCCGACGAGCTTAATGAAAGAACTCGGCTATTCGGACGGGTACAAGTATCCGCATGATTTTCCGGGGCATTGGGTAGAACAGCAATACCTGCCGGACGAACTGGTAGGAACGATATTCTGGAAGAAAGAATAGTGGCAGGATTGTATATACATATACCCTTTTGCAAGAGACGTTGCCTGTACTGCGATTTTTTCTCCACTACCCTTCTGCAGCGGCAGGAGGAATACCTTGAAGCGGTTATAAAAGAGATTGATTCGCGGCGGGGCGAAGCGGGAGAACCGATCCGCACTGTGTATATAGGAGGAGGCACACCCAGTACGCTTCGGGCGGAGGATGTATCGAAACTCCTGAAGGCCGCCGGAGCTGCTGGCGCGGAGGAAATAACGATGGAGCTCAATCCCGGCGATGCAACGAGAGAATATTTTCTTCGCTTGCGGGAAACCGGAATTAACAGGCTATCCATAGGCATCCAGTCGTTTCAGGACGGTTTGTTGCACCTGGTCGGCAGAAGACACAATGCGCGGCAAGCGATAGAAGCCGTCCGCATGGCGCAAGAGGCGGGATTCAGGAATATATCTATTGATCTGATGTACGCTTTGCCGACGCAGACGATGGACATGTGGAAAGCGGATATAGAGACGGCGCTGAGCCTGAACGTACAGCATATATCCTCCTACGGACTGATGTATGAAGAAGGTACGGAGTTGACCAGACGGAGGGATGCAGGCAAGTTGGAGCCGATAGACGAGGACACGGAGATGGCTATGTATGACTACCTATGCGCACGGCTCAAAGACGCGGGATTAGTGCATTACGAGGTGAGCAATTTTGCCCTGCCGGGACACGAAGCGCTGCATAACAGCAGTTATTGGAACGGCACTCCGTATGTAGGCGTAGGCGCAGGCGCGCATAGTTATATAGGGTGCGTGCGGAGTTGGAATCCGGATGATTTGGATGCTTATATACAAGGCTTAGCAGACAGCACATTAGTGCGGGAGAGCGAGACTTTGTCTGACGAAGACCGGTATAACGAGCAGGTCATGTTAGGACTTAGGACAAACAGAGGAATACCGGCCACTTTACCGACTCATAAACGACTCGTTCTCGACTCGTTCATACAAAAAGGACTCCTTCGGGAGACAAAAGAAAAACGCATCGTAGCAACGCAAAAGGGACTGCATGTGTTAAATAGAATAATTGAAGACCTAATGATATGAAAAAAAGTTGGTACAAACCTTTTTTACTTTGGTTCTGGGGAATTATCCTCGGAGGTATGTTGGTTGCTTTTCTGCTAATCTGGCTTATCACGAAAGGCGCATTGGGCTATCTGCCGCCGCTGGAGGAGTTGCAGAACCCCAAAAACACGTTCGCCAGTGAAGTTATCTCTGCTGATATGCAGTCGCTGGGACGTTATTACCGGTATGAGAACCGTATCGGCGTACAATATACCGATCTCTCGCCGGACTTGATCAACGCCCTGATAGCCACTGAGGACGCACGTTTCTACCGGCATACCGGAGTGGATTTCAAATCCATGTTCCGTGCTATTCTCAAATTGGGACGCGCCGGAGGAGGTTCTACCATCACCCAGCAGTTGGCTAAACAACTCTGGTCTCCGAGGGCAAATAACATCTTCGAACGCGCGATGCAGAAGCCTATCGAATGGGTCATTGCTACCAAACTGGAGCGCCTTTATAGCAAGGATGAGATCCTGCTCATGTATCTCAACCAGTTTGATTTTCTCTATAATGCAGTAGGTATCCAGTCTGCGTCCCAGGTCTATTTCTCCACTACCCCGAAGAATCTCAAGATTGAGGAAGCGGCGATGTTGGTAGGTATGTGCAAGAACCCCTCTCTCTATAACCCTGTCCGCCATCCTGTGAGGGCCACTAACCGCCGAAATACCGTGCTTGACCAGATGGAGAAGTACGGCTATATCGATGAGGCGGTGCGGGACTCGCTTGAGGCGCTGCCGTTGGAGTTGCATTACAGCTCTGTGGACCACAAACAAGGTATTGCACCCTATTTCCGGGAGTACCTGAGAGGTGTACTGACGGCTAAAGAGCCGAAAGAGAGCGACTACTCGGAATGGAACAAACAGCAATATCAGTTGGACAAGAACCAATGGGACAACAACCCGCTGTACGGTTTCTGCGAGAAGAACAAGAAACCCGATGGCTCCAAGTACGACCTATATCAGGACGGACTGAAGATCTACACCACTATTGACTCCCGCATGCAGCGTTATGCAGAGGAAGCGGTAAGCGAACACATGCAGGAGCAGCAGAAGTCTTTCTTCCGGGAGCTGAAGAAGAAAAAGAACGCTCCTTTCTCCCGCTCGTTGACCCAGGCGGAGATAGACGGTATCATGAACCGTTCTATCCGCCAGACCGACCGCTACCGCAGTATGAAACGCGCCGGGATCAGCAACGACTCCATTATGGCGGCGTTCCGGACACCGCGCGAGATGCAGATTTTCTCGTATGACAAAGGGCTGATAGACACACTCATGAGCCCTTATGACTCGATCAAATGGCTGAAGAGTTACCTCCGTTGCGGGTTTATGTCTATGGATCCGCATACCGGACATGTCAAAGCATATGTAGGAGGACCTAATTTCTCCTATTTCCAATACGATATGGCTACGAAAGGCCGCCGGCAGGTGGGCTCTACCGTTAAGCCTTACCTCTATACCCTGGCGATGGACGAAGGGATGTGGCCGTGCGAGAAGACGGTGAACGAACCTATCACTCTCTATGACGCTAACGGGCGCGAATGGACCCCAAGGGACACACATGACAAATACAGAGGAGACACCGTGACCCTCACATGGGGACTGATGAACTCGTCCAACTGGATATCTGCCTATCTCATGTCGCTCTTTACACCGGAGCAACTCGTCAAAATGATGCAGTCATTCGGTATTCAGGGAGAATTGGATCCTGTTATTTCGCTCTGTCTGGGACCTTGCGAAGTGAGCGTCGAAGAGATGGTAGATGCCTATACCACTTTTGCGAACAAGGGAATCCGTACCGAACCGCTGTATGTCACACGTATTGAGGATTCGAACGGGAATATTATCAGTATGTTCACGCCCCGCACGCATGAGATTATCAGCGAGACCACGGCATATAAGATGATCCACATGCTCCGTGCTGTAATGGATCACGGTACCGGTGTCCGTGTGCGTTTCAAATACGGCGTCAACGCACCTATGGGAGGCAAAACAGGTACTACCAATAACAACTCCGACGGATGGTTTATGTGCTTTACTCCTTCATTGGTTTGCGGTACTTGGGTCGGAGGAGAGGACCGTGGCATACATTTTGATAATATGGCAGAAGGACAAGGTGCCTCAATGGCTCTGCCTATCAGTGCGCTCTATTTGAAGAAAGTGCTGGAGGATCCCGATCTGGGCTATAGTCCTACGGAGCAGTTTGAGATACCGAAGTGGTTTGATCCCAACGAAGGATGTGAATAATTGAGAATTGAGAATTGAGAAATAATCGTGCCCCTTGTGGGCTAAGAATTGAGAATTGAGAATTAAGAGATTTATATTATCCTTGGTACTTGGTACTTTGTCCCTTGGTACTTATGCGCAGCTGAACACCGACCGCATTACTGCGATCGGGCGGAATGCCTTGTATTTTGAGGACTATGTACTTTCTATCCAGTATTTCAACCAGGTCATCCATCTCAAGCCCTACCTTGCCGAACCCTATTTCTACCGCGCTATTGCTAAGATTCAGCTGGAGGACTATCAAGGAGCGTTGAACGACTGTAATGCGGCTATTGAGCGCAACCCCTTCTCACCGGGATGCTATTATGCACGAGGCTATATTTACCGCCAGCTCGAACGGCTGGAGGAAGCGGAAGCCGACTATACGGAGGCTTTGCATTTCTCGCCGGAGAACCGGACTTATATGCTTCTCCGCGCGGACACACGCGCACAGATGAAGCATTATGACGAAGCGCTGGATGATATCGACCAGATGCTCAAACGCGAACCGACGTCCGCTTCCGTCTGGAGCGAGAAGGGACATATCTGTATCCTGAAAAAGGACACCCTTGCTGCACTGGATGCTTTCGAGCATGCCTCTAAATACGACAAGAACAACCCTGCTGTATGGTCTGCGCTCGGAGTGACGAACCTCATGCTTGACAGGGAGGATGACGCATACGTCCAACTGACCCAGGCTATCAACCTCGGCTCCAAATGGGCGGGAGACTATGTCAACAGGGGTGTTATCCATTATCGCCGCCATAATTACCGGGGAGCTCTCTCGGACTATGACCAGGCGGTCAAGATTGCGCCGCGGGATGCGGATTGCTATTATAACCGGGGTGTGATGCGTCAGGAGGTAGGAGATTATAATCGTGCGCTGGAGGACCTGAATACGGCTATCTCACTCGCTCCGGAACGAACCGAGATGCGATACCAGAGAGCGCTCGTGGAGATGCAGCTAAAACAATGGAGAGCCGTCGTGAAAGATATGCAGGAGATGATAGAGAGATACCCGTATTTCCTGCCGGCCTATTATCTTGCTTCACAAGCCAAAGCCAGACAGGGAGACCAGAAAGGAGCCTTCCAGTACCGCCAGAAAGCGCAGGAACTGGAGTCCCGTAAGGAACAGATACAGGCGCAGCAGGCTGCACAGCCGAACACGGACATGACCATTGCCAAAGCGCAGCCGCAGAAGAAAGACCACAGGAAGGAGTTCTCCGCCAATACCGCACAGAACCAGACCGAGATTCCCGATGAGGAGCAGAAATACGACTCCCAGACGCGCGGCACGGTCCAGAAACGTAATCAGGACGTAGTGAACGAAGAAAATATCGTCCTCTCGTATTACAGCCAGGACCTCTCTCTGCGGCGCACCAATTATTACCATCCGTTGGTGGACCGGCTTAACAAAATGCAGGTTCTGCCGGCTGCTCTGCGCTTCACAAGCCAGGAACTGGCGCTTACGGCTGAAATGGTGGATTATCATTTCACACAGATCAGGCGACTCTCCCAACTTCTGGACGAGAAGCCGGATGCGCTCCTGTACCTCTCAAGAGCGATGGAGTTTGCTATCGTTCAAGATTATACTTCAGCAATCGATGACTGCACCAGAGCGGTCTTGATCGCCGACAAGGAATTGGAACCCCTACTCTTCTTCTGCCGCGCCAACTGGAGGTACAGGCTGCTGGAGTATCAACGCGCTATCGGAGAACAAGACGCTACAGCCAACATGGATTTTGATATCATGCTGCGCGATTATGACCAGGTGCTCAGGCTGCAGCCGGATTTTGTCTTTGCGCTCTATAACAAGGCTAACATCCTATGCGCACAGAAGGAATACAAGGATGCTATCGACTACTACACCCGTGCCATCAGACTGGATGCAGACTTCGCCGAGGCGTATTTCAACAGAGGACTCACCTATATCTATACCGGAGAGAACGAGAAAGGGCTCGCGGATCTCTCCAAAGCGGGAGAATTAGGTATTTACCAGGCGTATAACATGATCACGCGGTTCAAATAAGATGAAAGGAATAAGAACACATATTAGTCATTTGGCACTAAGGCGTTTTGCTTTAGCCTTGCTCCTTTCATTTTCGTCCTTCGTCCTTCCTCCTCTCTGCCATGCCCAGGTGCTCTATGAAATCAGCAAAGGCGGAGCGCGCCATAAATCCTACGTGCTTGCTACCAACAGGTTCGTTGATATGGCCTTTATTGACACGATTCCGAATGTCTTCAAATGCTTCGGCAAATGCCATAAAGTGGTCACGGAGTTTGCTATGCAGGACTACGAAGCGCTGGCTGCTTTGCGCAAAGCGGCGCTCCTGCCCGATTCTGTCAAACTCAGCAATTTCTACAGCGAAAGCGAATACGAACTGATAAACAACTCCCTTCGTATCAATTTGGGCATGGGATTGGAACAACTCTGCCGGATGAAACCATCCTACCTCACCGAGATGTACCGGACGGAACTGATGAAGCAATGGATGCAATACGACGAGCAACGATCAATGGTGGGGTTCTTCGAATCCGTTGCTGCGGAGCGAAACATGCCGGTCGTCGGACTGGATAATATAGGAGAGACCATGTATATGCTTTTCGACCGAGAGCCTTTCCATTGGCAGTGTAAGGAACTGCTGAAGGTGATCGAATATCCGGAGAACGAAGTCAGACAGGAGCGGACGCTGCGGGAGATGTACCGCTTCGGAAGACTCGCAGACATGGCTTTTCAGGTAGAGGGACCGGATAACACCACTTCCGTCTCTTTCTCGGATTACAAGGTCTATTGCGCGCGGAACGAGCAATGGGTGAAGCGGCTCAAACCGATTCTGGCGGAAGGAGGGGCGTTTATCACTCTCGATGCTGTCTTCCTCGGCGGAGATAAAGGGCTCCTCCAACTCCTGCGGGCTGCCGGATACCGAGTAAGGCCTGTCAACAGGACATTAAAAATTAAAAATTAAGAATTAAAAATTAAGAATCAAAAAAACACAAATAACTAACTACAAATAACAAATCACAAATGAAAAACGAAGTTAATCGTGCCTTTATGGCTAAGAAAAAGGTATTTTCTGTAATGGTAGCGCTTCTGATGGCGCTGAGTATGAATGTCAACGCTGCGCAGCGCGGCAAGTTTATCCATGTGGATGCGTCGGTTAACAAAAACCTGAAACCGCAGATCGCTTTCTGCCAGGAGCACAAAGACGGAAAGGATGTCACCACTATGATCGTCAAGACCGTCAACACCAATGAGTTCAATGAATTCTCGGACGAGTCCCGTATCCTGCTGCGTTTTGCGGACGGCAAGGTAGTGCGCCTCAACCGCGTGCCGGGTATGGAGGTTAAGAAAGACAAGAGAACCGAGAAGGTCGCTCGTTCTACGCTCACCAAATACTGGACAGAGACCACCTATGAGGTTTCGCCGGAGGTGATTGCAGAACTGGAGGCAGGAGTCGCTGTGATCAAGGTCAGAGTGGTATTCAAGGCCAATGACGCCAAGGATTATGATATCGCCGAGGGATACCAGCCCAGAATGGCGGCGGATCTCTTGAAATCATACCAAGAGGCGGCCCTCAACAACAAAAAGAGCAACACCGACTTGAGCGATGAGGATTTCTAAAAAGGTGAAAGGTGAAAAATGCGTAGCAATAATCGTTCGAGCAGAGCGAGATAAGAAAAATGAAAGGAGAAAGGAAACATAGGTATAGGTTGTTAGGATTAGTCATCCTTTCAATTTTCAATTTTCAATTTTCAATTAGCGCGGAAACGCTTGGCATGCGGGAGTTGGGCGATTCGCTCATGGCTTATACGGGCTTCTCGCCCGTCTGGAGTCCCAAAGTGAGGGTCAAGAGCATGCGCGTCAACGGCGATGCCGTCACGATCAAGACCAACGCTACGCTCAAGGACTTCCGATG
This sequence comes from uncultured Bacteroidales bacterium, assembly GCA_937910305.1. Taxonomy (GTDB): domain Bacteria; phylum Bacteroidota; class Bacteroidia; order Bacteroidales; family Paludibacteraceae; genus Colicola. Next base: position 21,756 of record CALEPS010000155.1, read on the forward strand.
GACTCCTCAGAACCTCGAGGAACTGAAACAAAAGGTCAGCCTCTGGACGACGGGCACGCCCTCCGGTAAGGTCACTATCTATGCGGCTGGGGTCAATGTTGAGACGCTTATCACGGACTGCGCACGGTCGCAGGCACCGGAGACCAAATGCAAACTCTCTTCGGACCGCTATTGCGACCTGACCGATAAGACGATCGTCATCTATCCGAGCCATGGGATGTATTATAACCGGGAACGCGATGAGTGGATCTGGCAGCGGGCTACACTCTGGACGACCGTCGAGGATCTATACAGCCAGGAGTACGTACGCCTCGTCAAACGGATGCTGGAGAATGCGGGAGCGGATGTGATCATGCCACGAGCCGGACTGGAGGAACAGGAGACCGGTGCCTCCGGCATGCCACGATGGGCGGAAGGAGCACGATACTGGCTCGTGAACCAAGGTGCCGACTCTACCCTATGGAACCTCTATGACGGAGATGAGTACAAAGATGATATGAAATGCCGGGCGATGTGGGTCAACGCGCAGGAGGAACCGGTGGATCTATGTCTCGCCTTCCATACCGACGGACAAGACAGCGGAAATGACTCCACTATCATCGGTACACTCGTTATTTATACCGCCAAGGACGATGACGGCAAGACTACCTTGAGGGACGGCAGAGACAGGGAGACGACCAACCGCAATCTCGCCGACTGGATCCAGACACAGGTCACAGAGGACCTCCGCCATCTTGCGCCGGAATGGACCAGACGCCAACTCCGGGAAGCTAACTATTGCGAATCGAGAGTGCCGGTCGTGCCCTCTGTCATCCTCGAACTGCTCAGCCATAAGAACATGGCGGACATGCGCTACGGACTGGATCCCGCTTTCCGTTTCGCAGCGGCGAGAGCCGTCTATAAGGGGATACTGCGATTCCTCAACGGTAGAGACGCCACCGTCCAGCCTATGCCGGTCACCCAACTGGCTATTGACCATACCGGACTGCTCCGATGGCAGGCTCCTACGGACTCCATCGAACCTGCGGCTGAACCGTCTTATTACATGGTTTATGTCCGCGAGAACGACGGAGAATGGGATGTGCAGCAGGTAGAGAAAGGGACACAGATACGACTCCCCATCACACCCGGGGTCAGGTATGACTACTATGTCGTGGCAGGAAACGACGGAGGACTCAGTTTCCCCAGCCCTACCATCAGCGCATATATAAATGACAAAATGGTAAATGACAAAATGGTAAATGACCCAATGGTACATATCATCGATGCTTTCTCTGACACTTACGGACCGGAATGGTTTGCCGACTCCGCTTTTGCAGGTATCGTACCCGGATCGTATGCTTGCGAGGACCGGTTCTCTTGCGCCTATATCGGACAGCAATGGGATTATGTCCGCGCGCATAATTGGGTCAATGATGATAACTGCGGATGGGGTGCTTGCTATAGAGACCATGCCGGACAGATCACTGTCGGTAACACACGCGACTGGGCGGTACAGCACGGACGTGTGCTGCGGAAGATGAATATCTCATATACTTCCTCCACAGCCGGCATGGTAAATGGTACTTTGTCACTTGGTACTTTGTCACTTGGTACTTGTCTTGATCTCATCTGCGGCAGACAGCGCAATCCACTCCCTGACTCCCTCAGAAGCCTGTTGGATACCTGCATCGCCGGCGGAGGCAGACTCCTGCTTTCAACCGATCATTTCTCAGCTATCGATCCCGCTTGGGCTAAACAGAACCTGCATGCCTCTTTCTATGCCGCCCATGCCACCCGAAGCGGTAAAATCAGCTTTCAAACCTTCAAACCCTCAAGTCTTCAATTATATTTAGAGCCCAACGAAGAGCAGCTCTTCACCTGCCATCCGGAGGGGCTCAAACCAGAGAAAGGGGCAGTCAAGATGGCTCAGTACATGGACATGCGCTGTCCGGCAGCGGTCGGATACAGCCATTCACAATCAGGTGCAAAGACACTGGTCTATGGCTTCCCTTTGGAAGCTGTCACCGAGTTCAGCAAAATATACCGCTACTCCATCAAATGGCTGTTGGAAAAATAACCCGAAATGACACTTTTATTTGCGAGTGTCATTTTTTTATTGTACCTTTTACGGCTTTGCAGCAACCGGCAGCGGAGGTTTATCAGAGGATGAAACGCGTTAACCTTTCGGAGAGGTTTTTTATATTAGAGCCGACGATAAATTTTGGCGGGTAGCCCAGCCAAGAGGCAAGACCAACAGAGCAATAAAAAAAATGAAAGAGACATGACGCAGATGTCCGTAATGCGAACGAGATGCGAACGAGAATGAGTGCTAATTTACTCACGTGACATTTACGACTCGTTTAGCTGTCATTATCGAACCATTCTCGGGAGATGGTGTGGTATGCTGTTTAGTGGACTTCGTCCTGTTTAACCGCGTAGCGCTTAACAGCGACCAAAGGTCGCACTCAACCGCGGCGAAGCCGCTCTCCACCAAGAAAAATCGTCCTTCGGGGCGATTTTTCGCTTTTTTCTTGCATATGTCAAAAAAAAACACTAAATTTGCACGCAAATTTGTTAATTATGGGAAAAAAGAAAAATCTTCCGATTTTAGAGCATATCGAGATCACCGGCGTAGCCGCAGAAGGAAAAGCCATTGCCAAGGTACCAAGTGACAAAGGGATGGTCGTCTTTGTGTCCAACTGCGTGCCGGGAGACATCGTGGATCTGCAGGTGACCAAAAAGAAACACTCGTTCATGGAAGCCCGCGTGCTGCGGATCGTACAACCCTCCCCTGTCCGTTGCGAGCCGAGATGCAGGCATTTCGGCGTCTGCGGGGGATGCAAATGGCAGATCCTGCCGTACGAGGAGCAACTGAAATACAAACAGCAGCAGATAATAGACAACCTGACACGTATCGGCAAAATCGAACTGCCCGAGATAAGCCCTATCCTCGGTTCCAAGCATATCTACGGGTACCGCAACAAACTGGAGTTCACCTGCGCAGACAGAAGATGGCTTACTTCCAACGAGTTGGAAGAATTAAAAATTAAAAATGACGAATTAAAACAGGAACCCGGCATCGGTTTCCATATACCCGGCGCTTTTGACAAAGTGCTGGATATTCAGGAATGCCACCTCATGCCCGATATCAACAACCGGATCCGTAACGCCGTACGAACGTACGCACAAGAGCACGGACTGACTTTCTATAACGAACACACCCACGAAGGCCTGCTCAGAAACCTCATCATCCGCAACAACCATAAAGGCGAATTGATGCTTATCGTCTCCTTTGGAGAAGCCGTCAGCCATCAGCCTTTAGCATTCAGCCTTTTGGAATACCTCCACACGGAGTTCCCGGAGATCATCTCCCTGCTCTACGTGGAGAACACCAAGTTCAACGACACGATCGGAGACCTGGAGGTCAAAGTCTATTTCGGCGAGGATCATATCATCGAGGAGATGGAGGGTCTGCGGTTCAAGGTTGGTCCCAAATCGTTCTACCAGACCAACACCGAGCAAGCCTACGAGTTATACAAAGTAGCGCGTGAGTTCGCGTTTGAAGAATTCTCAATTCTCAATTCTCAATTCTCAATTAAACCTCTGGTGTACGACCTCTATACCGGGACCGGAACGATTGCCAATTTCGTGGCGCAGCAGGCTCGGCAGGTGATCGGCATCGAGTACGTGCCGGAAGCTATCGAGGACGCCAAAGTCAATTCGAAGATTAACAATATCGAAAACACCCTGTTCTTCGCAGGCGATATGAAGGATATTCTCAATGACGATTTCATTGCGCAGCACGGGCGGCCGGACATCATCATAACCGACCCTCCGCGCGCCGGAATGCATGAGGATGTGGTGAACGTGATCCTGAATGCCGAACCCAAACGCATCGTGTATGTCAGTTGCAACCCGGCTACGCAGGCGCGGGACCTCGCGCTGCTGGACGCCAAATACAAAGTAACCCGAGTGCAACCCGTGGACATGTTCCCCCACACCCAGCATGTGGAGAACGTCGTGCAGCTGGAATTGAGAATTGAGAAATAGTCGAAAGTAGAAAGTCGAAAGACCGCGGCTAAGCCGCTCAAAGCAGAGAATTATGGAATTGTTAATAGTTTTGTTTATCTATTTCGTGTCTTTTCTGGACAAGCCGGAGAAGAGCGCGCCGCAGTTGTCTCCGCGCGCCGTGGAGCAGCGCGCCAAATGGTCCATCCCTACCGACGGAATGGACTACCCCGTCAGCCCGCACTACACGGACAGCCTGAGACGCATGGGCGCCACGATCCATCACAAGAGCCGGTGGTTCAACGGCGTGACATGCGAGATGAGCGAGAAACTCGCCGGCAAGGTGGCGCAACTCTCGTTCGTGACAGAGGTTGAGATGACACGCGACAACAGCGAACCTGTCTACAGCCGACGGAAGCAAGAGAGGCGCAACCTGATAGCGCACAGAGCACAGAACACAGAGTACATGACACAGACGGGAGATCTCGCCTCCGACGAACAGTTAGAGGTATATAACCTGCTGCCGCTCCATGAAGCGGGATTCGAGGGGCAAGGGATCCTCATGGCGGTCTGCGACGGAGGATTCTACAAAGCCGACAAGCTGAGCTGTTTCCGGCATGACAGCCTGGAACTCGGACATTTCGATTTCACGGACGACAAAGACGGTTTCTACGGCTGGACGGGCACACACGGCACAGAGTGTCTGAGCGCCATCTCCGGTATCACGGACGATTACCACGGTGCCGCCACGCAGGCGAAATACTATCTGATGAGGTCGGAGGAGAACGCTACCGAGAGCCCCAAAGAGATGGATAATCTGGTGGCGGCATTGGAGAAAGCCGACTCGCTGGGAGTGAATGTCTTCTCCGTCTCGCTGGGGTACGCTATGTTTGACAACGAGGAATGGAATATGGACGGGAGTTCGCTGAACGGCGTTGTATCTCGTGCGAGCCGCGCAGCTACCATCGCTGCCCGCAAAGGCATGCTGGTATGCACAGCCATCGGCAACGAAGGCGACAGCCCCTGGCGCACGCTCAGCGCACCCGCGGACGCGGATAGCATACTCACGGTAGGAGCCGTAGATATAAACCGGCAGATCGGCAATTTCTCCAGTTACGGCCCCACGTCGGACGGGCGGGTCAAACCCGAAGTGTGCGCCGTAGGCGTATGGACGGCACTCATCAACCCCAACGGAGACGTCGTTCATAGCAACGGCACCAGCTTCGCAACACCGCTGATAGCTGGCTTGGCGGCTTCCTTATGGTCCGCGCTGCCGGACGAGAACGCCATGCAGATAAGAGAACGTATCATCCGCTCCGCCGAGTTTTACAACTACCCCGACCCGGACAACCACTACGGCTACGGCATCCCCGACGCATGGAAAGCCTATACAATGACGCTTGAGTCGATAGACAGCCCGCAGCCCTCTCCGGGCAGCCGAAAGATCCTGCGGAACGGACAAATATACATCCTCCGCGGGGATAAAGAATACGATCTACTAGGAAGAGCGCTTAAATTCATCGAATTTATTTTTCTATTATTAATATTATTCGAATAACAATTATACGGTTCAGTTGATAATAAAATTAAATTTAATCTATTTATAATTAATTCCATAAAAGGATCTAAATGATTAATTAACGTATCAAAATTAATCGAATTATATTGTACGAATTTAATACCATTTACACTTAAATCTAAATTTTGATAAAAATTTTTATATAACAAAATTTTTTTTAACTCGGTTTCAATATTACAAGAATACATAGAGAGTATATCATATAAAGCTTCATTTTCGTTTTTTAATACTAAAGGACAATTATTATCTTCTTCGAATGTTATTGATAATAAAGATTCAAATATGTTATAATTATCATCTGTTTTATCTTTTATTTCTTTATTATTATTGTCTAAATTATTTTCTTCTTTATTTGCTTTTTTATTACATAAATTATTATTTCTTGCTTTCATATTTTTATAACTAATTCCTCTATTATAAGTATTATTTAATTGGAATTTTTTTTTATTAATTTCAATTTTTTCTGGTAAGTAAAGGAAATTCCCGTAAGAAATAGCATCTTTTTCTTTATCGAGAATAAATTTCATTTGTTCTATTATTTCTATTCTTTTTTTTTCTAATTTATTTTGAAGATTTTCCATAGAAGGTAAAGATAAGTATGAAAAAATTGTGTAAATATCAATTTTTAAATATTTAAATTCTTCTTCGGTATATTCCCTTAAGAAAGAAATTATAAAATTTGTCAAAATTTCTCGAACCTTTATAAAGTTTTTTGAATTTTGGTAATTATTACTTAATGTTGATATAGAATAATTCGATTTATCTGAGATAATATTATTATTTTTAATTTTAAAACTTTGTTTACTATCGGGAATACTGAAGTCATCGTTTTTATTTGAGAAATTTTTTAAATTTAAATTCAAACTTAAATTTTTGTCATCACTTGTTCTGTTGTCTTTTATATTATTTATTTTTTCAATATAATTATTCAATTTGTTCGAACTTTGATATTCTGAATTCGGAATATTATTTCTTTTAGAGTAATTCTTACTTTTGCCATTATTATATTTATCTAAAATATTTTCTTCATTATTTTCCTTTTTGTCTTTAGTATGCTTTGTTTTATATTTTTCTAATTCGTAATCCCTTTTTTGATTTATTAAAGAAGTGAAATCAGTAGCTAAATAATTTTCGCCCAATTGTAAAGCTAGTTCTTTTAATTTTTCTTTTGGCTCTAAAATAAGGACATCTTGAGCGAAATGTCTATTAATTGAAGAGCCTTCGGCTAATTTATTTGTAAATATTTTATTTTTAGTTGTTGTTGTTGATGAACCATCACCACTTTTACTGAAATCATTTCTATGTGATGAACGAATTAAACCGAATTTTTGTTGGGGTTGAGTTTTATCTAAAGGAAATTTCAATGTTGGGATTTTGGGCTTATTGCTTTTATTATTACTTTGAAATTCTTTAGGGT
>CALEPS010000156.1 GCA_937910305.1 uncultured Bacteroidales bacterium
CAACGATACGTGCGGTATCCGCCGTGAAATCGTCGATCTTCTTGATCTTGATCTTGCCTTTCTGCGCCGCTTTGAGGATGGTCTCTATGATTTTGGAGGTCGTGGTGCCGTACGGGATCTCGGTGATGACAAGCGTCTTGTTGTCGTCCGCCTTCTGGATGCGTGCGCGAATCTTGACAGAACCGCCGCGTTCGCCGTCGTTGTACTTGGTGACGTCTATCACGCCGCCTGTCGGGAAATCCGGAAAGAGCTGGAACTCCTGACCGCGCAGATAGGCGAGCGAAGCATCGCACAGCTCGTTGAAGTTATGCGGCAGGATCTTGGAGTTCAGACCTACGGCAATACCTTCCACGCCTTGCGCCAGCAGGAGAGGGAATTTGATCGGCAGATGGATCGGTTCGTTTTTGCGTCCGTCATAGGACTTCATCCACTCCGTGGTCTTGGCATTGAAAACCGTTTCGAGCGCGAACTTGGATAGGCGTGCTTCGATATAACGGGGAGCAGCGGCACCGTCGCCGGTGAGGATGTTTCCCCAGTTACCCTGGCAGTCTATCAGCAGATCTTTCTGCCCCAACTGGACGAGCGCGTCGCCGATAGACGCATCTCCGTGGGGATGATACTGCATCGTCTGGCCGACGATGTTGGCAACCTTGTTGTATTTGCCGTCATCGACAGTCTTCATGGCATGCAATATACGGCGCTGGACGGGCTTGAGCCCATCTTCAATCGCCGGCACCGCACGCTCCAATATCACATACGAAGCATAGTCCAGGAACCAGTCCTGGTACATGCCCGTCAAGTGATACTTCACAGCATCATTGAATCCGCCTTGACCAGCCATGAACGGTTATGCTCTTTTATTGATAAAGATATAGGCGAGAATACCTGCCACCTCCAACACCATTGCTGCTATCAGCATGCCGTTTTGCGGCAGCGCGAATTTGTACACCACGAGGCATAGCACACCTAACAGAAGGAGAATAACTCCCAAATACTTTTTGAAATTTTCCATATCTAACGCGTTAATTCAATTGCGAGTGCAAAGGTACAAAAAATTTTGCATTTATGCAAATATTTTTGCTTTTTTATCGCATAAAACGATAAATTCCGCCGGGCAGCGAACGAACCAGCCCTTGAATCTCCATCATCATCAGATCGGAAGCCACATCGCCGTAGGGGCGCTCCGTCTCCATCACCAGCAGGTTGATATGCATTCCTTCTTCCGCCTCCTGGAGTTTCTGCAGCAGCTCCTGTTGCGGCGGAGTGAGATCGTCCCTCAGTCCCACTATCTGCGTCTGGACGGGCTGGAGGGCCGTGTCGCGTCTCGTCCATTGCATCGCTTCAATCAGGTCGTCGGCACAGGTTATCAGAGCGGCTTTGTTCTGCCGTATGATCTTGTTGCATCCGCTTGACGACACATCCGTCGGTCTGCCGGGGAAGGCGAACAGTTCGCGGTTGTAGTCCACCGCCATCTGCGCCGTGATAAGGCTGCCGCCGCGTTCGCGCGACTCGACGACCACAACGGCATCCGCCAGGCCGGCTACGATACGGTTCCGTTGCACGAAGAAAGACGCCAGCGGCTCGGTGCCGGAAGGAAACTCCGTCAGCAATCCGCCGTGCTCCAGAGACGCCACCGCCTCCGGTCTGTGCTGGAAAGGATATATCCGATCCAACCCGTGCGCAGGTACGATAATAGTAGGTATGCCGCATTGGATAGCGGCTCTGTGCGCGGTGATGTCTATGCCGTAAGCTCCGCCGCTGACGATCGTCACGGACTCCAGCCGTTCATGCAGTTCGCGCACCAGGAGCTCCGTCTCTTCTTTCCCCCGCTGCGTGGGCTGGCGTGTTCCTACGATAGAGACCACATGACCGTCCGATGGATGGAGGTTGCCTTTGCCGTAGAGCAGGAGCGGTTTGTCGGGACACTGGCGCAGCCGGTAAGGATAGTCCTCGTCCGCCAGAGTCCAGACGCGGATTCTGTGTTCTTCGATCCATTCGCACTCATGCCGTGCGCGTTGCAGACATGCCGCCATCTCCGGCTCGTCGATGGCGCGCCACGCCTCCTCGGCTGTTCCGTAGCGGTCGAGAAGAGCCAGCGCCTTCCGCAACCGGTTGCGGTACAGCATCGACAGGGCGATATCGTATATGTATCTATTCTCGGTCACTCGGGATCCTTGATCTTATTCTTTCCGCTATGATCAATGCCATCACTATCCCTATTGCGTCCGCCACCAAGTCCGCCCATTCGGCTGACCGCGACGTGGTGCAACAGGCCTGCAACACCTCCATCAGTCCGCCGTACAGGAAAGCCGTCACGCCGGCGGACAGGTATGTGCTCCATACAAACCGCTTTTTCACCATCGCCGGCAGCAGAAGAGCGGCGGTCAGAACGGCGTACATCACGCCGTGGATGGCCTTGTCGTTCATCCGGAGCGAAAGCAGTTCCTGCGGGTTCTCACGGAGACTGACAAAGGCAATACCTGCCGCCACAAGGACGGCAGGTAAACAGGCCATATAGGATTTCAGATTAACGATCGGAGAGATGTATTTTGGTTCCGTAACAGAGGTCGCCTGCGTCGCCCAGACCGGGAACGATATATTTCTGCTCGTTCAGAATCGGATCGACGGTGGCGCACCAAAGGGTCACATCCTCTCTGTCATTCAGCTCTCTGCACATGTAGTCTATGGACTGCGGCGTAGCGATGGTGCAGCACAGATGCGTGTGTCTGGGCGTACCGTGTCGGAGCAGGGCCAGATAGCCCACCTCCATCGACATGCCGGTAGCCAGCATCGGATCGGCGATGATCAGCGTCTTGCCCTCTATATCCGGGGCTGCCATGTATTCCGCTACGATCTCCAATTGGTCTTCTCCGTGTACGTTTCGTCCCACACGGCGGTAGGCGCTCAGGAACGCATTCTCCGCGCGGTCGAAGACATTCAGAAAACCTTGATGCAGAGGCAGTCCGGCGCGTAGGATAGTAGCCAGAACGAGCGGTTCGGCAATCGTGTTCACCTCGGCTACGCCCAGAGGCGTTTGCACCCGGGTGGGGGTGTACGCAAGCGTCTTGCTCAGCTCCATGGCCATGAATTCTCCGATGCGCTCGATGTTACGGCGGAAACGCATAGGGTCTTTCTGGATGTCCACATCCCGTATCTCACGCAGGTACTGGTTCAGTACACTATTGGTCTCCGAAAGATTGATAACCTTCATCTTATTGCATGGATTTAGCGGATTTCTGCTCTGCTTTCAGCGTAGCGGTACGGGCTTTGAGCTCTGCCTCCAACTGAGCCAGTTCTACGGCTTTCTGCTGGGTCTCCTGGATGTAGGACTGCAGGTTGGTCTGGCCGTTCTGCAGGGTCGTCTCCATATCGGAGATGGAGCGCTGGCGGTCGGCTACTTCGCGGATCGAATAGCCCAGCTCTTTCTGTTGTTTGTCCAGCAACTGCAGATAATTGTCGCGGGTCTCCTGGTTCAACTCTTTCTGTTTGTTGAGGGTCTTCTGCTGTTTCTCTACCACTTTCTGCATGGATTTGAGCTCACTCTCCTCCTTTGCATACAGTTTCTTCAGAGAAGCCGTCATTTTCGTTGCCTCTTTCAGGGAATTACCCATCTCTTTGGCATGTGCCTGCTCTACTTTCAGCTCCGCCTTGGCCGCCTTGATCTCCTCGGCGTTCTTAGCCAGACTCTGAGCCACTACCTCCAGCGATGCGCGGTACATCGTAGGCTCGGTTACATAGAGGGTGCGGAGTGAATCAATCTTAACTTCTGCCAGCTCAATAGAAAGCGGGGTTACATGCTGCGCCATTGCGCTCATTCCGAGCGCCATAAAGGCAATAAAAAGAATCTTTTTCATCTCGTTTGATTATTTAAATTATGTTATTAATGTTCTGATTTCGGAATTTTGGTGCAAAGTTACTAAATTTCTTGCATATATCAAAATTTTTCTTTACCTTTGCATGATTTTTCTTAAAGAACGGATGAAACAATATATTTATCAGGATAGTACGATCGCTTTTGTTACGGCAGCCGCGCAGACCTGTCTGCTGCTGGAGAAGATCAACGACCACGACCGGGAGGAATGGCGCGAACAGATGATGAGGCTGTTGCCCGTGCTGTATCTCCGCGCGCGTCTGTTGGAGGAGGCACAGATGATGACGGAGGACGAGCCGCAGCGGTTTGTGACGGAAGAGGATTATAATTTTGTATTAGCGGGCGTGCGCGGTTTTCTGGGACAGGACGACGCCTATCTGGATGTTTTCGTGGATCAGGGTATTTATACCGATGAGGTACAGACCGCCTATATCTCCGAGGGTCTGGCGGACATCTATCAGGAACTCAAGGATCTGGCTGCCGCCTTCCAGACCGGTGAAGAGGCTGTCATGAACGACGCCGTGGTACTTTGCCGGCAGGCGTTCTTCGACCATTGGGGACGCAAAGTATTAGCTGTTTTAAGAGCATTGCATGAGATATCAGACACATCATATCAGTAAGGAACTCCTTCAGTGGATGCCGATAGCGGCGTTTGAAGGAGAAGTGATCGTAATAGACAAGCCCGAACAGGTGGAGGACGCAGTCCGGTATCTCGGGAAGCAAAAGATTGTCGGCGTAGATACGGAAGCACGGCCGAGTTTTCAGCGGGGGATCCACTACCCTACCGCCCTGGTACAGATAGCCAGCCACGAGCGGTGCTATCTCTTCCGTCTGACGCATATCGGCATGCCGCAGAAGTTGGCGGATTTCTTCGCCAACCCGGATATATGCAAGGTCGGGCTGGCATTCAAGGACGACATCAACGGCTTGAGGCGCAGGCGCAATTTTACGCCGGCTAACTGTATTGACATCCAGAAGCTGGTGGCGCAATACGGCATTCTGGACATGGGTTTGCAGAAACTGTTCGCCATCTGTTTCGAGAAGAAGATATCCAAGGCGCAGCAGTTGACGAACTGGGAGAACAGCCATCTCACGCCTGAGCAGGCGCGTTATGCCTCCACGGACGCGTGGGCTACGCTGCTCATCTACGAAGACCTGCTGAAGCACGAGCAGCTCTCGCAGGACGAGGTGGCGGCGCTTATCCGGGAGGAGAAAGAGAGGATTATCGAGCACCAGCAGGAGATTCAGGACCAGCGGCTCCGCGAACAGGGTATCGAGCCGCCGCCGCACATGACGCTGGAAGAACGCGAAGCGCACCAGCAGGAACGCAAACGCGAGGCACGAAAACGCAAAAGGCTTAGACAGAGCGCACGAAAAACCGCGCAGAGAGAGACCGCCAAGAAAAAGAAAACAACCAAATAAATTTACCTGTATGAAACGATTTATTATTATCTTGTACACCGTATTTTGTACGCTGTACTCTTTTGGTCAAGCCAAGTATGTATTTTACTTCATCGGCGACGGCATGGGTACTAACCAGGTGCTGGGAGCCGAGATGTACCGTTCAGCCGTTCAGGGCAATCCCCTCGGACGCGTGCAGACGCTCATGACCACCTTCCCTTATTCGGGTCACGCCTCCACTTATTCCAAGAGCAACGGCATCACGGACTCCGCCGCGGCAGGCACCTGCCTCGCTACGGGCAAGAAGACCAAGAACGGCATGCTCGGCATGAACGAAGACACCGTGCATGTGACTACGATCGCCGAGAAGCTGAAAGACAAAGGATGGGGCGTGGGGATCATGACCACCGTTGCCATCGACCATGCTACTCCGGCGGCTTTCTACGCCCATGTGGAGAAGAGGAACAAGTATTACAAGATCGGCGAGCAGCTGGCGAGATCCGACTTTGATTTCTTCGGCGGAGCGGGATTCCATCACCCGCAGGGCAAGCATGACGACAAACTGGTCAACCTCTACCGCAACGCCGAGAAAGCAGGCTACACTATCGCCCACGGGTACGAAGAGGCGCAGAAAATAGTCGAAAGCTCAGAGGCGAAAGTCGAAAGACTGATTCTCGTTCAGGAGACCGACGACCAAGGCGCCAAGCACGGCGACAACCTGCCTTATGCTATCGACCGCAAGGAGGGTGACCTCACGCTGGCGCAGATCGTCAGCACCGCTATCCCGTTCCTCGACAAACGGTACGACCGTTTCTTCATGATGGTGGAGGGCGGTATGATCGACTACGCCTGTCATGCAGACGACGCGGCTACCGCCTTCGGCGAGACATGGGACATGGACGAGGCGATGCGTGTGGCTTTTGATTTCTACAAGAAACATCCCGAAGAGACCCTTATTGTTGTTACCGCCGACCATGAGACAGGAGGTCTGGCGCTCGGCAACAGCGACTACACCCTGCATCTGGACCTGCTGCAGAACCAGAAATGCTCCGCTTGGGCGCTCAGCGACATGTTCACGCAACTATTCAAAGCGAACAAGAAACCCGCATGGGAGGACGTGAAGAAGATCTACACCGACAATCTGGGCTTCTGGACGAATGTAGAGATCAGCGAGGACGAAGAGAAAGAACTGAAAGCCGTCTATAAGGCAGCCTGCAAGGGCAAGAGCAAAGACGCCGAAAACATGTATAAGAACATTAACGCCTTAGGCGAGGCTGGTATTGCGTTGCTCAACAAGAAAGCCCATATCGGTTGGACCACGCGCGCGCACAGCGCACACGCGGTACCTATCTTCGCGATAGGCGCGGGCGCGGAGAAGTTCAGCGGATGGCACGACAACACCGAGATAGCACCACTCATCATGGAAGCAACTAAATAGGCGAGAATATACGGTTTAGAACAGGACCATCACGGGACCATGTTCCGAGAAGAGCACAAGAACAGTACAATTAGAACAAAAGAGGGGCACCCGAAAGGATGCCCCTCAATCATATCCGCCAAAGTCGGCGGATGGGTCTGTCGCTCTTAACGAACGATTGCGCCCATAATGTTGTAGGTCTTGTCGCCCTTCTTGATCAGGATCTGTCCGTTGCGGAGAACCTTGACTGCCGGTGCGTTTGCGTCAACCGCGTCGATGCCTGCGCCGCCGGTCGGAACAACATACATGTAGCCACCGAATGCAGCCCATTCCTCATTGTATGCAGGACGGAAGTAAATGGTGGTCGTACCTGCGTGGTTCTGGTCAACAACATACTCGTTGCCCATTCCTTCAGGATACCAAGTGCCTGTAGAGCTCAGGACTTTCAGACCCTCTCCTACTTCAAGGGTGGTCTCGATCACATACTCTTCTATGCCTTCTCCAGCCCCTGCGTTAAGGGTGAAGATGTTCTCTGCTTTTGCTTCCCAGCCTTTGGCAGAACCTACGAGGTAATAGTCAACAGTTACTGTTGCGTCGCCGGTCTTCGTTGCATTAGCATTTACTTCCTTTGTTTCCGGATTGAAGGAGATATAAATCGTATATACACCTGTCTCGGAGATAACCAACTGATAGTTACCAGCCGGATAAGCTACTGTCCATGCGTGGTCCTCGCAAACCTTGAACTCAATGGTTCCTGCAGGGAGAGTAAGTTCAGTTTTCTCCCACAGGTAAATACCTACACCATTCAGCACCATGTCGTTATGAGCATTTTCCGGATCCCAAGCAGTACCGAAGGCAGCAGTTAAGTTACCGGCTACAGTGTAAGTATGCACGCCCGGATTAGGATCATTGTACTTACCAATCAAGGTAGCGGTTACGGTACCTGCCGTAGGATCGAGGACGAAGGTTACAGTGTCTTTCGCGCTGATTGCGTCACCGGCAATATTAGCAACCGGAACCCATGAAGAACCTTCATCAGATTCAGCAGTATTGTAGTTAACACCTGTACCGCCGAATACTACTTTCTCCAGTTTGTAGGTCTCGCCGTCCTTGGTCATTGCTTTCCAAGTCCAGTCATCACCTGCATCCCAGTTGTTCTTCATGTAATAAGTTACCTCTACAATCGGAGCGCTTGCTTCACAGAGCTCTGCTGCACTGACGGTGAGGCCATCGATAGCCCATTCGCCACCCCAGCCGGCATAAGCCCAGTGGATGTTATTGAATACATAGGACTCTTGTGCCTCGTCGAACTCAACGATTACGCTTACTTCCTCTACGTCCTCTGCTTCATGAGAGCCATAGGTAGCATTGTTATTCTTCGCACCTGTAGCGTTTACCCAGAGGTAGTTCAGACCTGCCTTGGTGTTGCCGGCTTCTGCATTGTTCTTAATAGCTACGCGGATGTTATTGCTGTCAGCAATCTTTTGGATTGTCAGCAAGATACGTCCGTTAGCATCGCCGAAGTTAGCATCTTTGAGGTGACCTGTTGCGAACTCGCAGTACTTGGTTGGTTGCGGCTCTTCGTTAGCACCTGTCCAGATATGGCCGCCAAAAGCAGCCCAGTCCTCTTGGTATGCCTCTTTGAAATAGATATCCTTGTTCTCGCCTGCGTGGGCTGCGTCAACTACATAGTTGCCGCCCTCAGCGGGATACCATGCTACGATAGCGTCAGCCTCTACCTTAACAACCTTGATCTCTTGACCTTCGGTCAGTGTGGTGGTCAGTTTGTACTCTGCAGGATTCTCCTCTGTCGGCTCAAACTTCAGTTCTGCCGTCAGGTTTGCCACTGCCCATTCTGCATGGCTGCCGTTGAGATAGAATCCGTCTGCCAGTCGCGGCTCTACCTCACCAGCCTGCTTGGGATAAACTTTCACATAACGCAGATAGATACGCTCGCTACCTGTTTGCTCAATCGTGATTGTAGAAACTTCGCCTTCCGGAGTGAGTTTGCAATCCGTAGGAACTTTGTTTCCTTGGGTCAAGTCGAACTTCGTTCCATTAACGGTAACTTCAGCGGCATTGTTGCCATACTGGGTAGCGTTTACGATAATAGAATCCACCTCTATAGCCTGACCGATTGTGAATGCGAGTGTTCCCTTCTTGCTGGAAGTACCAAACTTCAAACTGGAAGGATCATCCGCAATCGTACGAGCAGAATAAACATTCGATACAGTATTTAATGCGCTTACATACGGAGCACTCGCCTCGTCAAAGATAGCGGCTACACCACTCTCAACAGTAAAACTATTGCTATTGTCCGAAGATCCGTTACCATTGAATTTCAGAGTAAACGGTTTCGTAAAATCAACTGCCGGCTCTTCGTTAGCGCCTGTCCAGAAATATCCGCCGAAATCAACCCAGTCAGCTTTGTAGTCCGGCTGGAAGTAGATATCCTTATTCTCACCTGCATGAGCTGCGTCAACAACATAGTTGTCACCCTCAGGATACCAAGCGGTAATAGCGTCATTCACTACATTGACAACTTTGATCTCGTCACCCTCTGCGAGAGTAGCGGTCAGCACGAACTCTGCCGGATTCTCCGGATTGGCTGCGAACTTGCGGTCAGCGCTCAGATCTGCAGCAGTCCAGCCTTCAACGCCGTTGATCTTACCGATGAGATAGAAACCGTTCTCCAAGGTCGGCTCTACAGGCTCAGAAGCCGCATATTTGGACCACTCGCCAGCCGCTACATTGCCATCTCCGGCCCATTGAGCAGAAGCAGAAGTAATTGTGTAGAGGTCATTGTCATCGGTCGGGATAGTCAAGTCAGCAGTCTTTGCGCCCCAGTCTGCGATGTCGCCGGAAGCGTTAACGCGGGTGAAGATAACCGTGTGATACAGATCCACGTCAATGTCAGCTGTCCAAGTGTCAGCAGCACCTTCAACAGCCGTCATGCGGACACCCGGCCATGCTGCGTTTTGTGCACCGGCTTCACCATATGCATATACGCCAACAGCTGCGCCGTCTGCCTTCCACCAATCCTGAGCTACCTTGCAATAGAGAGTCTTAGTCTTCAGTTCCGGCTCTACAACCGGTTCTGCAGAAGGAATCCAACGCGGGTCACCGATAGGCTGACCGTCATTCATCGTCAGAGCCGGAGAACCCTCGCCAAGCGTAAAGTTACCGTTAGCAGCATCTACAAAGAGAGGATCTACCTGAACGCAATTGTTTTTGGTAACCGAACTATGAATACCGGTTCCGCTGTCTTTCAGATAATTGAAGGTGATACAGTTGTTAGCCGTCACACCACGCATAGCGCGGATACCGTCCTGTGCCGTCGGCAGCATGAAGATACAGTTGGATGCAACTCCATTTGCAAGAGTCACCTTTGAAACGCAAGAGTAGTCCGTGTTCATCGGGATTACATTGTAGAACGTACAATGATCAACGAGTAATGTTGCGCCGGTTGCCCGGATATCAATAACGCCTGCCCAATAGCTCTCGGTATTGGTAGAGATGTTCGCGAACGTGCTGTTCTTGATCTGTGCATTCATGTCCGCTGTGCTCTCCACAAAGATGAGGCTCTTCATACAATCGTGGAAATAGCAGTTGTTGACTGTAATGGCACTCAGTTTGTTGCTGGAAGAGCAATAGATCATCGACTTGTTGAGGTTGAAGCCATAGAACTCGCAGCCCTCCAGTTCCAGACGGTTTTCTGTAGCATCTGTCGGGTAGATGAGATGTTCGTACCAAGATGCCAATTCGATCAAATGGGACACATCGAATTTGATGTTCTCGAAACGTGCTTTTGCACCCTCAGAAAGGGTAACAGACACTTTAGGTTGGATCAGCACCTCGGCACCTTCTGCAGCACGAACCGTAACTTCCTTGCCCGCGAAGGCAATGTAGTCCGAGTTCGACTCTACGTAAGTACCTGCAGCCATTTCGATGATGTCGCCTGTCTGAGCGCTGTTCAGCGCAAGACGCAGCGCATCAGCATTCGCATTGGTGATGTTGATCACCGCTGCATTTGCAACCAGTGCTACCAGCACCGCTGCAAAGAGAGAGAGAAATTTTCTCATGATACGTTGATTTAAAGTTAATAATGTTGGTTAGTTAATAAAAAGTATAATAGTTATACTTGTGTTTCTATGCAGCTACGCCCTTTTCGTACAAATACTCCGGCGCGATATCCAATGTTCCGTCTTGCCACGAGACAGTCCATCCGTCCAACTTGAAATCACGGAACAAAGACTTGTCTTTCAACACTTTGAATGCGGGATAGGTATCTATAAAAGCAGAGGCGTCGAACACTTTTTTCTCCCCATTGGAGAATAACAAGTTCAAACGATAGTCCCCCGCATACTCTGCCTTATTTATCCATATTAATTCCATTTCAGTCTAAAGGATTGATGCTAATAAATTCCTCTCCCTTCTCCATGCGCGCCCAGTTTTGCAACAGCTCGTCTTTATGCTCATCGTACCACTCATATACGAGATTCACAACTCGGCGAGGCAGATTTCCGTTTAGTTCACCTGTATTAATATCCATTGTCGCTCGGAAATCATTATACCGAATATGGAAATGTGGAGGGTTGTGCTCCGAATTATACATGGTTATCACTATTCCATAAAACCTGCATATCTCCGGCATGATACTTTGATTTTTAGTTAATAATGTTAGTTAATTTAAAGTATAATAGTTATACTTGTGTTTCTATGCCATTTCAGTCGCCGACGAAAATGTGTGCGGACTTCCGGTATATAGATATTTCGTCAAGCTGGAAATATGAATATCTTCATCTATAGATTCCCAACGCACATCGTCGCCGAACTTACCTATTGTATAGGCGCGCCGCTCCTCATCGCTTGCCTTACTCAGCAAAGGAAACGCATCAATCGAACGGCAGTATATTTTGCCATCTGTCGTTGTAGTGAGAATCATCCCATCTACAAAATCAATTCTCTTGATTTTCTTGTCCATGATACTCATTCCATTTAGCGATTATATCTTCCTGATACATCTTAGCCAACTGCATTGCCCGTTTCACGTTGCGCGGCTTCATGCCTTCATTACTAATCAACTCAACTTCCGGCGACACTTGGATCTTGACGCGACCATCAGAATCTACTATGTGCACATGAATCGGTGTGTGTTCCTCCGAATAGAAAAAGCCTCTCAATCCGAATATATTGAACAGTGTAGGCACGGTACGTTGATTTTTTATAATGTTAGTTAATTTAAAGTTATGATTTCCGATATACCGATATAACGAAAAAGCGATATACCGACATGCTCATAAATCGGGGGCAAAGATAGTAATAATTTTTTAAATATGCAAGAGAAAAATGATTTTTTTGCAATATTAGGGGAATAAGGTATTGCAAGAATCAATTTTTTTTCGTATCTTTGCAGCGGAATTGAAGGATTCCCAATCCGCCCCTCCCGGCGGATGCGAAAAGGCGGTATTTCTTCCGCCAGAAGCTCAGTGACGTATCACGAATCTCCCCCTAATCACCCCCTAATCACCCCCTTATCACCCCCTTATCACCCCCTTTGGGGTCGGTTTGGGGTCTGTTCAGAATTGAGAATTGAAAATTGAGAATTGAGAATTAAAAATTGAGAATTGAGAATTGAGAATTGAGAATTGAGAATTAAAAAAGGGGAAAGGGAAAAAGAGAGGGCGTGTCGTGCGACACACCCTCTTTTCTGATCCGCCAAGCATGGCGGATGGTTGTTTTTGGATCCGCCAAGCATGGCGGATGGTTGTTTTTGGATCCGCCAAACTTGGCGGATGCTGTTGTTTCGGCTCGCGCAAGAATGCGCGAGAAGAGAACAATGATTATTAGCGGATTACAGCGCCCTGTGCGTTGTACTGAACGCCGTTCTTCTCGATGATGAGCTGACCGTTCTTGACAGTCTTGATAGCCTTAACAGCTGCGTCAACATCCTCGATACCCTGCTCGATACCAATTTGCATGGTCACTTTGTAGAGGGTATTGTTGTAGCAGAGGAGGTCTGCGGTGATACGATATACACCTTCTCCATTGCCCGGAGTAACGGTAATGGCCGCAGAGAAGATGGATTGTGTACCATCTGCATCTATTACACCGGAGCCAATATACTGGAAATCAAGATCATCCTCCGTGAAGTCGCCTTGGAATTCTTGCTCAACCCAGATACCCAGTTGTACATAAGTGGCACTGTCAGCAGTATAGCCATATGCGCCATACAGACCGTAGGATGCATAACCTGTGAACAGATTGGCTTCAGGAATAGCAACAGTAACTGTCTTCTCGGCTACAGGATCTTGGTAAGTGAGGTTGATATTATAGATATTGCTATCATCGCCGGTGAGTTGGCCAACAACGGTAACCACACCCTCTGCGCTAACAGCTACTTCTACTTGCCCCGCGGTGAAGTGGATTGTATCCTCAGGAGCAGCCAGAGCTACTACATAAGAATAATCTGCGTCAAGGTCTTCTACAGTATAAACACCCGGAACCTCAGTTGTAGAGATATTGGAGAGTTCGATAGCGTAGTTCTCATTCTCACCATAGATATCCCAGTAACCATAAGATGCCACAACGTCCGAGAACATCATGCCTTTCGAGATAGTGATGTCGATAGTCTCAGCAGCGGTAGCAGCAGGTTTGAGTTCGGTAATGTAGCAACCGGTATTGAGTTCGTGGGTCGTGTTGAAGAGTTTGTATTTACCGAAAGCTACTATAGTGTCACCTACATGAACCGTAACGCCATTGCCATCGGTAACCTCGGTAAACTGTGCCCAAGCTGTGCTGGTAGCGTCATATTCCGGAACAGAAGCGCGGAAGGTGTCAGCCTCCAGGGAGTAGCAGTTGTAGAACTCAAACTCGCCCTCAGCACTGGTAACGTCAGCAACGTAGATGTTAACCGATCCGTACTTAGCAAAGTTCTTGCCTTTGAACTCCATCTTGGTGATCACACCGCGAACAGAGATCTCGTCATCATCAGCAAAGCCTGCAGCGATAGCCTCAGCAACGTTGTAAACTTGCGGTTCCGGAGTAATATCCTCGTCTGTATCAACGAAGAGTACATTCTGTACGAAGCAAGCTCCGAGCAAGTTGTTGCAGTCATAGAAACCTACCTGCTCGCAATTGGTCTTGGTGTTACCCTTGATATCCAGCGAGATGTGGTTCCATTGGTTAGCCACGAGTTCATACTCAGTAGCAGCAGGTAAGCCGGCATTTTCACCAATTACCTGGATTTTCAGTTTAGCGCCCTCAGCGGTAGGATAAACGTCCATCTCGAGTGCGTCATAAGCGGTGATGTCGGTCGGAGCGAATGCCATACCGAAGCAGCTACCTCCGGTCTCGTTCGGGAGGAGGCAGAGAGCGTGTGCGGTCTCAGAGAGCATACCGTTGCTAATAGCCGGCATAGCCCACCAATCCTGGATATCATATGCGATATTAGTATAGCCTTCTGCATCCAAAGCAAGTACTTTGTCAGCTGCATAAGCAGGAGCAGCAGCAGGAGCCGGAGCAGCCAGTGTCTGAGCAGTCAAGGCAATCGGCTCTGCAGCGTTTCCGGACTCGTCTTTAGCAACAACAGAGAAGTTATATTCCGTACCCGGCATCAGGCCGTTAACAACGATGTTAGCGTTAGCGCCGCTGGCAGCAGTGCCGGTAGCGACGATGAGTTCGCCGTTGATAACATCATACTTAACAGCACCAGAAGCATCGGTAGCATAAGCCTGGATGTTAGCGCTGAAATAAGAAGCAGAAACCACAGCAGCAGTGAACTCAGCCGGAGCGATCTCGTCAGCAGCCGGAGCTACGGTAGTATAGAAATAAACATTGTTCAGCCAGAAGGTCAGATTAGCAGCATTGTCAATCTTAATCTGGTTAACATTAGCCCAGCTTGCAACACCTGCGAACTCGGAGAGCGGAATATCGATGCTGTTCCATTGCTGTCCAACGAGTTCTTTGGTTACGCGCACCTCAGCACCACCATGGATAGGCACGATACCGATAGAAGCATTGTCTGCAATCCAAACGTCAAGGTGGAGAGCCTCCATCTGCGAGCAGTTAAGGCTTCCAAACTCCAAGCCGAAGTAACCCAAATTGGTAGTAACATACTTCTTTCCGAACTCTTCCTGAGCAACAGTAGTACCTGAGCCCCACTCGCCGAAGCGGCAGTCAGCCTCATAAGTAGCAGCGTAAACAGCCTTCACTTGGTTTGCAGGATAAGTCGGAGCTTCAGGAGCAGCAGCCGGAGCTGCAAGTACAACCGGTTCGTCGGAAGCAGCAGGACGTACAACCTGGAGGAATGTAACGAACATGCCGGTGTTGCCATAACGGCCGATGAGGAGTGAATCCTGGTCAGAAGCAAGGATATATTTCTGAACAGCAGGTTCAGCAGTACTGAGACGTCCGTTAAGGGTTGTAGCTGAATCGGAACGGAAGAGACGAGTCTCTTTATCTGCTGCATATACATCAACCATGCAGTATTTGGTGAGGTCGGAGTTATTGAAGACAACAGAAACCTTCAGTGTGTCACCAGCCTTGAAAGCACCCTCAGCCGGCTTGATAGCGACGTACTTGCCATCCGCATAAACATAAGAACTACTGAACTTGATACCATTTACATCATCGGTATTCTCATGAATCTTAACGGTACCTGTGGTGATATTGGAGTTTCCGCCAAAGATGGTAGTACCAATGTTTCCAGCCCAATCATAAACAACAGAAGGTTCGTCACCCGGCTCAACGGGCTCACCGCCTCCTTCAGCAGTGTACGTAATAGTAATTTTGTTCAATTGCAGCTGAGTTGTTGCACCGGTAGTGGTGTTTTGAATAGAGAAAGATGTTGCGTTAATAGCATACGCACCATTTTCTTCTGTTACAGCGGTTTCACCTGCTTTCACAACGAAAGTTGCAGTCTGCTTAATGTCCAATACGATAGAGGTAATCGTACCATTTGCGATACTCACAGTAATGATGTTACCATTACCTGAGTTTTTGTCGGCATAAAGACGAATGTCATTGGCTTTGTTCAAACCCGGGAGATTTTGATTAGATCCTTTGTCTGCCAAAACAGTAAAGAGATCTGCATCCAAGCCAACAGTAGCAGCATTGTTGTCACCATCGCCAACCATGTTGGCAGTAACGCCACCTGTGTACTGCATAATTGCTTCAGAGGCCATCATGCTGCCTGCGAAAAGCACGGCAGCCAACAAAGAAAAGATTTTTCTCATGTTTTAATGATTTTAAGTTAAACAAAAAGTTAATTAATATATCATATCAAATTTTGATAGATTCTAAAGGTTCTGCTTTAATTGGGATACAGAACGACGCGTATCCCACCAATCTGCAATCATAATACAATCATCCTCCACATAATATATACATTTTGTCAGATTTGCTATCACGACACTTCTATACTCTTTACTCCCTCCCTCTAAGACAGGCTCAACAGGTCCGGCGTAAGGATTTTCACGCACTATGGATTTCCATTCATTGACAGCCTCCACATACTCTGCATGCGCAGCATAGCCAAAAGAATAGAGAATATAATCCTCTATCGCTTGACGCCGTGCAAAAGCTCTCTCGGACCAAAGGATCTGCCTCATGCTAACTGGCGGTGATGAATATCCAACATCCTATCAACCTGCGCATCGGTATAATACCGACCGCTCTCGATCTGACGCGTACCCTCTTCTACGCTGGCGCGCAACTCCTCAATAGTGTAAGACGATTTTTCCATAGGTATTTTTGATTTCGGGGGCAAAGATACTGCTTTTTTTTCGAATATGCAAGGAAAAAATTATTTTTTTAGTCAAAAGTTGAAAGACAAAAGTCGAAAGCTTATTTTTTATGTGCGGCGATAGTTAATTGGACTGAATTGAAGATATTTTGCCAAATGATATACGCTGCCGCTCCTAAAGACGCCATGGGGTCGAGATAGGTATTTGCCATCCAGACGCCGAGGGAAGTGTTCTTCTGTCCGAAAGCCTGTCCGGCAGTAATGGAGGAGACGCCAGCCATGGTTGTAGGAGCCGCAGCCGGGTTGATGAGCACATCCTGGTAGTCCGTTCCTTTGCTTACCGCCGGAAGACACCAGCCTATCAGTTTGCCCAGACCGAACTGGATAAGGCAGGCGAAGAAAGAGCATACTAATAAAATTAGTATATTGGTAATTTGTAATTGGTAATTGGTGATTGTTGTATTGGTGACTACCGCCATAAGCACGATGATAGATGCCACCCAGAGGTAGAAAGGGATTAATGCCAACTTTTTAGGTAGCTGAAAAGTTGGCAGACCGGCTTTGCCTGAAAGACCGCTTGCGCTGAAAGACCGCTTTGCTGAAAGACCGCGCGTTTCACGCGCTGAAAGATATTTTCTACGTTGGTAATAGTTATAGCCGATTCTGAGGAGCCAGGCGGCGAAGAAAGGTCCGAGGAGGAGAGGTGCGATGCGCGAAAGAATCAAAAGAAAGGCGGGGAGGAAGGAAGTTGAAAGTTGAAAGTTGAAAGTTGAAAGAAGTTCTAAAGTTGAAAGTTCCAAGTTATTGCTTATTAGCGGGAAGGTGGCGGGAACGACGATGGCTGTAGCAAAATTAGAGAGGAGAGTGAAGGCGGTGAGGTTCTGGATCGAACCGCCCAGTTTGCCTGCAATAATAGGTGCCGCCGTAGCGGTAGGCATGATAAAACACATCAGCAGTCCCTGCGCAAGGATCTTATTATGCGTGAGATACATCACTCCGGCATATGCAGCGAAACTCAAAAACAGTTGCGCGGCAAGAACCGCCCAATGCCATTTATGCAGACGAAGGTCCAGCGGATTGACTTTGCAGAACGTGAAGAAGAGCATAAAGAAAATCAGCCACGGGAGCGTCGGAGCAAGCGGCAGGAAGAGTTTATAGCCGAAAGCACCGATGAGCATGGAAACCCAGAGGGCGTGGGAATCAAACCATTTTCGCATTTTCTCATTTACCATTTGGTCATTTATTTAGTCATTTCCCCATTTTCGCATTTTCGCATTTTCTCATTTTCGCATTTGTTCATTTCCCCATTGGTTGACGATGGCATTTTACATGACCTCATCGTCAACCGAAGGAGCGTAGCGGTTGACGATGGAGTCCATGATAGCGAAGACGTCGGAGACGGTTTCGGCGCGGAGAAGGGCGATGCGGGTCTGTTTGAAATCCGGCAGCCCTTTGAAGACCGGCGACGCCGCAAAATGCCGGCGCGAATGGACGATACCTTTGCGTTCGTCGTTGCCGCACCACTGAATGGAAGAAAGCACGTGTTCTTTGAGAACGGCTACTTTTTCCGCCATAGACCGCGGCGGAGCCGCTGACAGAGAACAGACCGCTTTGCTGACAGACCGTCCTTCGGACTGACAGACCGAATTACCAGACAGATATTCCTTCATTTCTGCGAAGAGCCACGGGGCACCGAAAGTAGCGCGGCCGACCATGATGGCATCCACGCCGTAGCGGTCGAAACACTCTCGCGCGCGTTCAGGCGTACACACGTCCCCGTTACCTATAATAGGTATATGTATGCGCGGGTCGTTTTTCACCTCTCCTATCAGCGTCCAGTCGGCTTCGCCTCTGTACATCTGCGACCGCGTACGCCCGTGGATGGCGAGTTCCTGAATACCGCAGTCCTGGAGGGCCTCAGCCAAATCGACTATGAAGGTCGATTTGGGACCGGCTTCGCCTGTAAGACCGTTAGCACTGTAAGACCGCTCCGCTGTAAGACCGCTGACGCTGTAGGATTTGGGCAGTCCCAAGGGATTGACACGGGGTAGGAGGTCGGCTTCGTCCCATCCGAGACGTGTCTTGGCTGTGACAGGCGTAGAGACGGCATTGACTACGGCTTTGGCTATCTCCAGCATCTTAGGCACGTCGCGGAGCAGCCCCGCTCCGGCTCCCTTTCCCGCCACTTTCTTTACCGGACAGCCGAAGTTGATATCTATGACATCCGGATGCGCCTGCTCCACTATCTTTGCCGCCTCCGCCATGGATTCGGGGTCTTTTCCGTATATCTGGATGGCAACCGGCCGCTCGGCGTCGTGGATAGTCAGTTTGCGGGTGGTGGAAGCTATATCGCGGACAAGGGCGTCCGCATTGACAAACTCCGTATAGACGCGATCGGCGCCGTAACGCTTGCAGAGCGCACGGAAGGCAGGATCGGTGACATCCTCCATGGGAGCCAAGTATAATTTACAATTCATAATTCACAATTCACAATTTACAATTCACAAAGGGCTTTTGGAGTTTGGTACAACGTTTTAAGATACGTACTTTCTATTAAGTCTGTACAGAAGCCCATAGAACGCTTTGTACATTGTAAATTATACATTGTTATTTGTTTAAAGTAGGATAAGAGATACGATGATGGTTCATGGCGATGAGACGCGAGATGAAGACCTTACGCATGTCCTCTACATCCTTGAAGGAGAGAGGCGTCTCGGCGAACTGGCCGTCCGCTATCTGGCTGTCTATCATCTGGTTCACCGCTTCTGTTATCGCTTTCTCCGTGAACTCGGACAGACTGCGCGAGCGCGCCTCTATCGCATCCGCGATCATCAGGATGGCACCTTCTTTCGTGGTGGGTTTGGAGCCCGGATAGCGGAAGAGCGTCTCATCCACTTCCTCGCCCGGATGCGCATTGCAATAGGTGTTGTAGAAATAGCGCACAAGCGA
>CALEPS010000157.1 GCA_937910305.1 uncultured Bacteroidales bacterium
AGATGCACAAAGGGCATGGGCTTATTCTCAAAGTAAATTGGCTCAAGCCGTTCAATTATTAGAGCAAGACTTGAATCGCAAACCGGATTTTCGGTGGTTATATGCCATTCTTGCAACACTACTAATTATAGGAACAAGCACAGGAATATATGCATATAGAAAATATAATAAACGCGAATTACTTTCCCAACAGGTGAACGATTTGCTCAATAAGAATGATGCAGAAATCCAACGCCATGAGCAAATAGTTCAGGCACATTCTGACTATAAGAAGATTCGCATGAGCGAAATAGAAAACAATTGTGCCACTATCACTGCAGCAGAAACCTTTCCGAAAAATATCCATTGGAGCAATTTCGAAGACATGTGTAAAATAATGGATGACAATTTTTATATGCTGGCATCCAGGTTGCATCAGAGACATGTTTTGAATGAAACAGAAATCCGATTATGCATTCTGGTACTATTAAATTTGAGTAGAACAGAAATTTCAAATATCTTACCATATGCATTAAGTGGTGTGGGGAAATTAAAAGACCAGACAGCCAAGGAGTTGGGAACAACCGGCAAAAATCTACGGGAATATCTTCTTAAAATGACTATAGAAGAATGTTGAGAACAAAAATTCCCACATCCAGAAATATTTAAATCATTATATTTCAATTTATTAAGTATTTGTAAATTCCCACATTTATATTTGCTTGTATAACATAAAAGCAGTAATTTTGCACCGCCAACCAAAAGAGGTTTGGTGGTGCGCTTATTTTGTACCTATTGTTAACACTTAAACTCTTATTCTTATGAGAGACAAATTTATTACTTTTATCTTAATTGCATTTTTTGCAATGCCAGCCGTTCTTCTTGCTGAAGAAACCGAGATTCAATTAACGGAAGTAATTGTTATGGGAGTTCTTCCAGGCGACAATCCTTTGGATGATTGTGAACCTGTAGGAGAAAACCCTACTCGCCCTAGAGACTTCCGTGCAACGATCAATGGCAATTCGCTGACTGTCCTTAAACAGGAAGAGACTATCCCGTTTGCACAGGCGGTGGTTGTCAATGCTTCTACGGGAAGCGTAGTCGTTAACGAGCAGTTCACCAACTCTCTCTCCCGCCCGATTACCAACGCAGGCGTGTA
This sequence comes from uncultured Bacteroidales bacterium, assembly GCA_937910305.1. Lineage (GTDB taxonomy): Bacteria > Bacteroidota > Bacteroidia > Bacteroidales > Paludibacteraceae > Colicola. The sequence goes on from CALEPS010000157.1 coordinate 1,139, forward strand.
TGTCCTCCGCATCGCAACCGCCAATGGCGAACTCACCGGACAATTTATTGTTGAATAATTAAACTATAACTGCTATGAAACGTTTTTTCTTTACATTATTTCTTATTGCAGGAGTAACTCTCGCCTATGCGAATACATCAAATACAGGTTTGAGTTATGATGGTCCATGGTTGAGTGCATTTGATTCTATTGTTATCAACGAAGATTCATTGCAGTTTGTAACAATCACCATGAATGATGAAAACAAACGAAGTTCGTTCGATTGTTGGTCTATTTCAGGAGATCTTAAAGTAAACCCTGATTATAGCCCTAATGCAACTTCGATACAGATTAGTTCACATGGTCCAGGCAAAGGCAGATTGACATACATATATAATCAAGTAGGATGCGGAAGCATGTCTGTTGGCATCAATATATACAAACGCTTCAATCCTAATTTTCAACCATATAACATAGAGATTTCCGGTCCTGATTGTATATTGGAAGGAGATACAGTCGTTTTTTCAATTGATCCTATTCTGACAAAGAATCTAACGCAAGGCATAGGTGTAGATGAATATTTCTGGACCTTCACTCCCGGTCTGGTACAAGAGCATATATATAAAGCAGGCGATAACAGTTCCGTTACTTTTGTTGCAGGCGCAGTAACTGGTAATGACTCTATAAAAGTACAAGTGGGCATTGCTAATGCCATTGATCCTGTTTCCAAGACACTTGGGAAGGCTGCTCCCAGGCCGATAGTAAGGGACACATGTATACCTTTTGATAATACTATACTGGAACTTAATATATATAACGAAGAATATCCGGATTTGGTATATACATGGGATTACAATCCCAAATGGAACCCAGCAAGTTATCCTTCGCATGATGATAACTCTCAAAAAAGGTATCATGTCGAACTATATCCGGATACAGGATCTGTAGGCGTGATCACAGTAACTGCGTCCTATGGCGATAATGATCCGTGCGCATCGGCAGGTAGAGCGACATTTTATCTTTCCCGTTCTTGGGGGAAAAGTGCGAAGATTACTCCTCAAGAGGTATATGCAAAGAATGGCGGAGATTTCATAAAATTCCAATTGTCAAAGGACAGTGTTCCCGATATGAGTCCCACATGGGAATTACCGACAGGATGGGAACAAAAGTCGGGAACCTCTAATCACCAATTTGCATATTTTGTTCGCCCGACAAATACTACCCAATACATAGATACAATAGAAGTATGGGCTAATACTTGTAATTCAAAAGACAGTTGCCTGGCAATAGTGCATATAGCTCCAGCAAAAGTGGATTCCATATCAGAACTTACATGTCTTGTGCCGGGAAATACGTACACTTTTAGTGTGGAACACTTAGAAGTAGGTCCTCGCCCAACAGGATACACATGGTATATAAATGGGAATGCAGTAGCAGAAAATAGTTCGGATACATATACCGCTGTGTTTACATCAGACATGGAAAGTATTGCAGTTAGATCTCTGGGGCGAGATGGATGGGATGCAGATTCTACGCAAATATCTCTGTCGTTCAGTCCTATAAAACCGGATAGTATTATCCCCTCCGATACTTGTTTATTTACAGATAGAGAGATAGAAACTACTTTGCACGTAAAAACTCCTATACCTGGGCAAACTTATCATTGGAGCACACTGACTGGATGGACAAAGACTTGTGATGTAGGTGATAGTAGTATAGTAACATATAGCACCACAAATGCGTTACAAGATGAATATCCTATCTATGTATGGGCAACAGGAGAAGGGAATTGCCCTCTATCACCAGTAGTCGAATATACGATAAAAGTGAAGCCGATGGAATGGTCAATAAATTATGAATATATAGAAGACGATGAAAACTATAAATTCTCTTTATATAAAAATGGTGTACTGAATCCATACTCTCCGAAGCAAAGAGCTTTATGGTATGTCGATGGCAATCTTGTTTCAACGAATCCGACAGCCACAATAACTATAGATTCATATGATTGGCCTCCACAAACAGTTAAAGCTGAATTCACAATAAATCACTGTCAGATTGAACCTTTGTGGACTTCTTCGCAAGGAAATAATATAGCACGCGAACATACTACTCCAACACAAAAGAGGACAAGAAAAAATCTATTGAACATTTTCCCTAATCCTGCAAATGGAGTGCTAAATATTGACGTAAAAGGAATATCAAAAGGAGAATTGTTTATCTATAGTATTTCTGGAGGACTGGTATCATCAATGCCAATAATAACAGGAGACCACCAGATTAACACATCAGACTTACCCAATGGAGTGTATTATTTTGTAGTAAGAGATGCAAATTATCGTGATATGAAAAAGGTCATAATACAGCACTAATATGAAATTACGAACATACTATTTAACTATTTTATTGCTAAGCGTTTTTGCGCCTAGCAATAAAATAGTCTTTGCACAAAGTTATCAAGGAGATGTGGACTTTGCCGTAGAAAATGAATTTGGTGACACAGTATATTATTTTTATCAGGATGAAATAGGATCAGAAAATGTTCTGGTAGGGGAGATGAAAAATACATCTAGTCCTTTTAAAACGGATAGTTTAGTCATCCCTTCAAATGTTTTATATAATGGGAATACACATGTTGTTACCGGAATGGTAGCAGCAGCTTTTCACTATATTCCGGAGCATGTAAAATCCATCACGTTGCCTGCTACATTTGAGAAAATAGAAAGTGTTACTACTACAGGATTTGCTCATTCTTCTTTTGTAAATATATATGTAGAGGACTCTAATCCGAAATACACATCGGTCCAAGGGATTTTATTCGACAAGGATGAAAAGGTTTTAGTAGCATATCCCCCAATGCGTAAAGATTCTGTGTTCATACTTAAAGAAGGTGTAGTACAATTAGGGAGAAATGCTTTTGCTTGCAATACATATACCAAGAAATTGATTTTGCCCAATACTCTTAAAGATATAGGAGACAGAGCATTTTTTAATATGTCATCACTACGAGAGATTATATTACAGGATAGCATAGAAAAAATTGGGATATCAGCCATTTCCAAAACAATTCGTAAACTAACATTGGGAAACAGAATCCAAGAAGTAAATTATGCCTTCCTTGGTAATCAGCGGGATGATAATATCGACATTACATGTCACACGTTATTTCCGCCGGCAGTACAACTTCCCGCGCATATAGCAGAAGTTAATATTATTAGTAATCACTATATCCACCTCTACGTCCCGCGCAAATCTCTGCATCTTTACCAACAAGCGGCGGGATGGAAAGATTGTGCCAGTATTCTCCCTATCGAGCCGCCGATAGTGACGGGTGTGGACACGGCGTCTGTGAGCTGGGTGCAGAATTTCTCGGCGACGGGGTACGTATGGACACTCTATACCGATGAAGCCAGGACGCAGCGGTTTATGTCGCTCACGTTTGACGCCAACGGCCATCTGACGCATATCGACATCAACAGCAGCCACATGCCGGAGCGTATGCCTGCACTGTACCAAGAGGACGGCGAGGAAGAGAAACAGTTTGCGGAGTACTACTCGTTCACGATCTCCGGTCTCTCGCCGGACACCAAGTACTACTATACCCGCCAAAGCCTGAAAGGGACAGAGGTCATTGACGAAGAGACCGGTTCGTTTGAGACTCAGAGCGACGGAGAAGAGGGTCTTGCTGACCCGTCTTCCTGGGATGCGCGCCACACCAAGGTTCTCCATGAGGGGCAAGTACTTATCCAAGGCGGCGACAAGACCTACACCCTCCAAGGTCAGCAGGTGGAATAAGATTTGAACAAGAGTCAAGCAAGAGTTAAATAAGGGTTGATTCGGACTCATTTATAGTTCCCGGTATTATCGTCCCACGAGTTTCCGTGCAACGATCAATGGCAACTCGTTGACTGTCCTCAAACAAGATGAGGCTATCCCGTTTGCGCAGGCGGTGGTTGTTAATGCTGCAACCGGAAGTGTTGTGGTTAACGAGCAGTTCACCAACTCTCTTTCCCGCCCGATTGCTAACGCAGGCGTGTATGTCCTCCGCATCGCAACCGCCAACGGCGAACTCACAGGTCAATTTATTGTTGAATAATAAGAAAAATGTAAAATTATTTGGCGGTGTGAAGAATCCCAACATTTTCCCAAGTGCAAAATTTGCTCATGTTGAAAATTTGTAGTACCTTTGCACCGTCAAATAGTACTTTTGTAAGTACTAACTTTAAATTAAAGATCTTATGAAACGTTATTTTATACTATTGGCATTGGTACTATTTGCAATCAATTCCTATTCAACTCCGGTCACTATTTATCCCGGTCTTACTTTGGAAGAGAATAGTGGTACATATTATGTTCATTTTGAAATGCCAAAATATGACATAATCAATGAGACTTTTACTGTTATTCATTCTACACCGCTCCCTACAAACCAATTGGGACATGCGCAAGGAGACTATTATTTTTCAAGAGTTGAGCCTGTCGAGGATGATTATTTTGACTATCTGAGTGTAGATGGGCGTCCAGAGCTACCCTTTTATTCGTTGAACTTATTAATGCCTCTTGATGGAGGTGATTATATGGTGGGAAATATCAATATAATAAGTGCAGATACGATAAAATTGCCATATCCATATACTCCTTCACAGGCAGAGAACTATACTTTTGAGGACTTTTCGTTCGATGCAAGTTACTACGTGTCATACAACAATACGTGGTATTGGGATGAGTGCGCAGCAGATACTATTTGGTATCGAAACTCTAAGGGCTTGACTTTTTCCGTTTTTCCATGCCATTACGAGCCATCGGAACAACTACTGATAGTTGTTACAGAAGCAGACTATGAAATAAAATATAAGGGGTCGTATTTGACAGGCTCTTATTTGGAAAACCTACTTTGTCTGGAACGTTCATTCTATTTCTTCTATGATAATTTTGTGGGATTCACGGAACCGTATCCACTGATTAATGGCGATGAATATCTCATTATTACGGCAGATGCATGGGATAATACGACGGAAATAGCAGATTTTATTCATCATAAAGAGTCATTAGGTTATCACGTAACTAAGACTCCTTTACACGATATTGGATATTCATCAGCAGATATTAGAAAATATATCAATTATGAATATGTGACTAATAACACAAAATTCGTTTTACTGGTTGGAGATGTAGGGCATGCTGACTCTTTGGCTTTTTCTGACGGCTTTAATGCAGATTACCATAATCCTCCGACCGATATATATTATTCGTGCTTAAGCCAAAATAATGTCAACAACCAATGGAAAGATTATAGTCCTTCTGTTTTTGTAGGACGGTGGCCTATACAAGACATAACACAACTCAGAAATATTGTAGACAAAACAATTGCAAGTGAATTGTATTTAGGAACGTACAATCCAAACGAGATAAATATTTTTACGGGAAATGGACATCACAAAAATTATACTCATCGTTCATTCAAGTATATCTATGAAAATGTTGTTCAAAAATACTCTTATTATGATGGATGTTTAATAGATGGACGTACTATGACTACAACAGAAGCAGCAGACTCTTTAAGAAACCATTTGGAAGATGATAATGATAATCCCACGTGGATGTTTATTTATGGAGGGCATGGTAATTATGAAGGGTTAGGAGGTCCGTATGATTTCTGGTGCTATGACATAGATTACATAATAACAAGTAATTTAGATTTTCAGCCTTTTGTTTTCGGGTTTACCTGCTCTACAGGAAATATTTATAAATGCAATAATTTTGCAAGAACATGGCTGACCTCTACCGAAGGAGGCATCAGTTATTTAGGTGCTACTACAATTTCTTATGCTACCCCTGATAGATATTTCTCTCGCAAAATGTTTAACCAATTAAAAGGTCAGCCCAATATGACAATTGGGGAATTTGTGGGCAATGCAAAGGCAAAGTACTACAATCCGGACAAAGTAATCTGGCGGCGCAGAGAGGCTAAAAAATATGTACTCTATGGAGATCCGAGTTTGTACTTGTTGGGTCTAAATCTCCAATATAATCAACCATACAATATCCAGAAACGCTTACAGCAAGGTGATGAGGAATTTGTTGGTGATATTATTTCAGTTAACATTTATTCTATGACAGGACAATTATTACGTGCTTGTAATGGTGATAAACCAAACACGCAAGGTCTACCAGCCGGAACATATATGGTTGTGTATAACTCAAGCAATAATAGTATAACTAAAAAATTTGTATTACAATGAAAACGAAACTATTTTTGATTGGCCTTATTGTGGCTGCTGTGTGTTTTTCTTCGTGTGAACCAAGAAATGATGGCGCTGACGGCAAACTCACGGAAAAAGATCTGAATAATTATATCGCTGCACTTTCACATTATTACCCCTATTCGATAAATGATGATTTTATCTTTTTGAACGAAAGTTCGGGGGAAAAGTGGGAAAATAAGCCTTTCGTATATGACGGTGATAGTGTTTACCCTGAAGCAGAAATCTGGTTATGTGATGAGCCGGGCGCTTCTTGCGATGGTGACAGATCGGCATCTATTTCATCGTATTTCATAGAGAATGGTGTTTCAAAATATGAATATGGCCCAAGTCACATAATTACTTCTATAAACCAATCAGGCTCTGTAGATGTGAATATCAATTGGAGTGTTAAACTCTCTTTTGGAGCATATGATTATTATCAAGGATCCACCATGGTTAGTTGTTCGCCGAGAGAAGTCTTAGCGCAACTGACAGATACCATTATTATCCCCATTCTACGACAGGGCACCGCAAGCGGAGTCATTGCAGCACCCGATGGCGCCTATGCTCGTATTGTAAAAAACAAAGGCATTACCGATTTCTCTACTGATGGCATTACAATTTGGCGTCGTGTGGAGGAATAGTTTTTCCTTTTGCAACAACAAAGAAAATTGTATTACAATGAAAACTAAATTATTTCTTTTCTGCCTCATAGGCACTTTCGCGCTAATGACATCTTGTACGCCGAAACCGGAATTAAATGAAGTAACACCGAAAACATGTGTTGTCGCCCTTTCGAAGTATTTCCCGTATTCGACAGACGAAAAGTTCATTTTTGTCAACGAGAGCCTGAATCATAGAATTGAGGCAAAGGCCTATGATGCATATAAGCAAGGTATCTATCCGCAGACAATTGTCGAAGCAGACCAAGGGGAAGAGGGGGAATGGAGCAGTTCCGTTCATGCATATATGTTTAACACTCAGATTAATCCGGATAGTTTGTCTTGGACTCATTATTGGGTGGAACGTATATCTGCGTGGATATACAATACTCCGTCAGAAAGCGTAGCCCCCATCTGGCTGGTGTGGGGGATGAGTTTCCGCTTAAGTATGCGTAAACCGCAAGAGTACTTTACTGCCTATTGGGATGTTCATTGCAAGCCGTCCGAGTTGGCTTCCTTGTTGACGGATACGATTACACTGTCGATTCAAAGCATTGAAAGCCCGGACATGGACACTACGATTGTTGAAGGTTCCTGTGTTCATATTGTAAGGGACAAAGGCATTGTCGATTTCTCCTTGGATGGCAAAACCTTCTGGCGACGTGTGAAAGAATAGAATAACAATTTAGATATTTTACCACTAATTATTCGCACAAATCGAAAAAAGCAATACGTACAGCGCTCCGCACGCAGTTCAATACAGCAGATCGCGGCTGTAGATTTGGTTGAGGATATTGCTAAACTACGGGAGAGAGCTGAAAGTGACATCTCATTTGCTAGAAAGTTAATCAAGGTAACAACCAATGCATTAATTTTAAATGTGGTTGACAAAGAAAGGATAATTCAATTCGCGAGAGGACATGCTTACCTTTCGAGAAGGCTGAAAGTCTCTGCTGATAATAAATTTGAATTAGAAAAGAAATCAGCACAAAATCTGTTTATCCAGTTATTGGACGATGCTTTTCTGCATTCCGAATTATCCAGCAACGACTATCTCTCTCCAGGAAAGGACATTCTCCGGACGGAAGAGGCACAGGAGGCCTAATGAAGTTCTAAAAGAAGGCACTTTTACATATTGAGAAATTGAAGACCTACACCCTCCAAGGTCAGCAGGTGGAATAAGATTTGAACAAGAGTCGAACAAGGGTTAAATAAGGGGTGATTAGGACTCATTTTTTTAATACGTAAAACTATAGATCAAATAAAAGATAGACCACGTCCTATTTACATATAACAGTTGCAATGTAAAGATTGCAAAAGAAAGAATTTGTGGCTTTTTTGTAGAATTTATTTGTCTAAACGTGATGTTTTGTGTAATTTTGCACAATTTTACGCATATTGTGCAGCAATATGTCAAAAGTATTAACAATTTAAATTTATTTAAAGTATGAAAAAGTTTATTCAATTTTGCTTGGCTGCGGTTGTATTGGTTGCCTTTGCCGCATGTGAAAACAAAAAGGAAGTGGATCCACGAGATGCATTTGTAGGATCATATACCTATGATGCTAAAGGAAGTGTTGATTTCAATTTCGGTATCACCAATTATTCCATTCCACTCAACAATCAGGGTACATTCACCATCTCAAAGTCAGGAGACGGAAACAAAGTCGTGATTGAAGGCTGGAATGATCCGATCAATGCTACCGTATCGGGCAATCAGCTCATTCTGGAATCCAACAACTACGAAACAAAGTACGGAGAGATAACACTTCAATTATCTTTCTCGTACGGAACAGCTACCCTTTCGGACAACCAGCTGACATGGGAAACTGAAGTGAGCGGAACAGGTCAGTACAGTAGTTTTGCAGCTAATGGGAACGGAACAGTGTCCATGATAGCAACAAAGAAATGAGCATTGAAGAAAATAAAAAAACTTGCTCTTATAAACAAGGGTTAAATAAGGGTTGATTCGGACTCATTTATGGTTCCCGATATGAAA
>CALEPS010000158.1 GCA_937910305.1 uncultured Bacteroidales bacterium
CTTATCTTTGAGTTTCATTATTTCCAGCGGTCGTTTATCTTCCCCTTCCTGTTGAAAGGAAAGGGTAGAATGCCGTTTGCTATCATGATCCTGTCTGTAGTGTGGAATCTGATCAACGGTTATATCCAGGGTTTCTGGCTTTTCCATCTGGCTCCGCAATACTATCCGGAAATGTACACGTCGTCATGGGTGACTACGCCGCAATTCATCATCGGCACAATTATCTTCATCGTCGGCTGGTGCATCAATATGCATTCGGATTATGTTATCCGCCATCTGCGTCAGCCGGGAGATACGAAACATTATCTGCCGAAAAAAGGTCTGTACAAATACGTCACGAGCGCGAACTATCTGGGAGAGATCACAGAGTGGCTCGGCTTTGCTATTCTTACATGGTCGCTTGCCGGACTCCTCTTCTTCTGGTTCAGCTGCTGCAATCTCGTGCCGAGAAGCAATGCTATCTATAAGAAATACGAGGAGGAATTTCCTGATGAGTTCGACCGCGAGAAACTGAAACGTATTATTCCATTTATTTATTAATCCGGCTAACCTATGACTGTCCGGAGAGTCTCACTAACATAAAATGAAAAATAACAAGCTCTTTACTCCCTATCAATTAGGCCCAATCACATTACGCAATCGCATCATCCGTAGTGCAGCATTCGAAAATATGGCGCGCAATAATGCGCCAACGCAGGAGTTGCAGGACTATCATGTCTCTGTTGCCCGAGGCGGAGTAGGAATGACTACCGTGGCTTACGCAGCTGTGGATTTGAGCGGCGTGTCTTTTGACGGTCAACTCTATGTCCGTCCTGAGATTATTGAGGATATGAAAAAAATGACCGCAGCCATCCATGCGGAGGGTGCCAAAGCCAGTATCCAGTTGGGTCACTGCGGTAACATGACCCATTTCTATACCTGCCATTGTATGCCCGTTTCGGCTGATACATGGTTCAATCTCTATAGTCCTACTATTCACCGCCGCCTCAAAATAGAGGAGATTCATCATCTGGTGAAGAAATTCGGCGAAGCGGTAGACTGGGCGCGCGAGTGCGGCTTTGACTGCGTGGAGATACATGCGGGTCATGCCTATCTGATCTCCCAGTTTATCTCTCCCCGTACGAACCACCGTCATGACGCATACGGCGGAAGTTTTGAGAACCGCGTGCGGTTCATGAACGAAGTGTTGGACGAAGTGATGGAGCATGCCAAAGACGACATGGCGGTAGTGGTAAAAACCAATATGTGGGACGACTGCTGGCACGGGTCGGATATAGAGGAAGGTATTAAGATCGCCAAGGAAATTGCGAAACACAAGGTTCATGGTATCGTCCTCTCCGGAGGAACGGTGAGCCGTTCGCCTATGACGATCCTCGGTGGCGCTATGCCCTATAAGACGCTCGCCCATTATATGAGCATGAAATCTTTCTGGTGGCTCAAAGCGGCACTCAATATCCCCGGAGTGGCTCCGATAATGATGCCTACCCAGCCCTTCAAGGAACTCTATTTTATGGACAAAGCCAAGATTTTCCAGAAAGAGATCACAGAAGTTCCCCTGATTTATGTAGGAGGTGTGCAGAGCGGAGATAACTGTCAGCAGATTATGGACGAAGGATTTGAACTCTTCCAGATAGCCCACGTGCTTATCAAAGATCCCGAG
>CALEPS010000159.1 GCA_937910305.1 uncultured Bacteroidales bacterium
CAATAATTCTCAATCTTGAGTAGATTTTACCTTGTGGTGCTCCAAGTATCAAAGAACAAATAGAATTTCTTGCCAATTGTGTATTAATATGGCTTCCTAATATATGTATTTTTTGATCTTGTATAATAATCCTAGTTCTTGTAGCATTTTCAATAGCATTTTTAGTTTTTCCTTTTTCTCCACAAATTCTTCCAATGCATCTAGATAAATGATCCCCATGTAAATTAGCTTTTACATCTTTAATTAAAAAAGTTTCTAAATATAAATCTTCTAATCTCAGCATAGCTATAGCATCTTGTAATTCGAATCCACACATATAAGCCTTTAAAAAATCTTCGCATTTTCTTATGGCACAAGGGTCAGTTGTTGTTGGAGAGGTTCTTATTTCAATGCACATTTTTTTCGTGTTCATACGAATTTGAATTTTCATATGTTCAACTAATACTTTTACTATTGTTGTCCAGTTATCTCTTACTGGCTTTATTCTATTTAATGGAACTATTATTTTAGCGTATTCTCTTTTGACTTGGTTTGTTTTTGTTATATTGTTTAATAAATTGGAAAGACCTATTTCTTTTAAATTTGAAACATTTATTTCTTCTGGGATTTGAGATTGGGAAGAATTATTTTTTTTGTCGCCGGTTTTTATTGTATCTGTTATTTGCATTTCTTCTTTGTTTTTATTTAAAAAATAAATTTTATCGAAATGTAAACTCCAAACATCAATTGCATCTTTACTTAAAGTGACAGAATTTAAAATATAATTCGAATTAAATTTATCAGGATTATATTTATGTGCCTCGCCTCCGATTAATAATATTCCTTTATTTTTATTATTTTCATCGAAATGTAAACTCCAATCGTATGTTTCAGTATAATGATTTTGTCTCAATTGTTTAACTAAATTAAGATCACCGTCTCTTATAATATCACCAATTAATCTTAACCCAATTATCATATAAGAATTTTTCATCGAATGATCCTCACCACAAAAAAGGAATTTAATATCTCTGCATTTTAGATTATCATCATTGAAAATAAAAGTATCATTTGCTCTATATGATTTACCGAAATTTCTATAATAAACAACTTGTTGATTGTTATACTTAAATGAATAGGAAGATAATGGATCATATACGTTATTTATTTTTCCCATCTCTGTGCCTTTTAGTATATAATAAAAACCATAATCGTCAAAGGTGAGAAGAATTGGAATTGGAGTGGAGGATGGACCGATTGATATTTCGCCGTAATATTTAAGATTGGAATTATAGGTGAAATAGTCCTCAATTGAAGAATATTGAATCGGCTCACTTTCTTTAAAAATTTCGAATGGAATTGTTACATAAGATGTTAATATGAAATTATATAAGGAAAATATATATATATACAAAATAAGCCCGCTCAGGGGAGGGAGACAGGTTTAATACCGGTGGGGAGATTTGCGAGGAATGCAAGCGCGAACTGCCACGCACGGAGCAGGCGGCTATCCGTCAGAACGGCACCGAGATGGCGTTGACGGGTAAGACGAACGACATCGTTGCAGCGGCTAAAGCGATGCATCTGACCCGCGCTGCGGCTTTCCTCTTCTACGAGAAAGACGACCCGATCCAGCGGCTGATACACAGGATGAAATACTCCGACCAGCCGCTGATCGGCTATCAGTTGGGAAAGCAGGCAGCGATGGAGGTGCAGGACACGGATTTCTTTGACGGGATAGAGGTCATCATACCGATACCGCTGCATCCGAGAAGACTCAGAGAGAGAGGTTACAACCAGTCGGAATACATCGCCCGGGGAATAAGCGACTATACCGGTATCCCGGTGGACACAAGCCATGTAACCCGTATCCGCAATACGCCCAAACAGGCGCTGCAGAGCGGCGAGGGACGAAAACACAATGTGGAGGACGCTTTTGGCGTGAACCATCCGGAGCAGATGTACCATAAGCATATCCTGTTAGTGGACGATCTGGTCACTACCGGCGAGACGATGCGCTCCTGCATCCGGGCAATGCGTCTCTTCCGAGGCGCGAAAATAACGGTCTTTGCACTATGTAAAGCAAAATAAAATGAACAAATGGTAAATGAGAAAATGACCAAATGTTATGATTTTTTAATTATCGGCGGCGGCGTGGCAGGCATGAGTTTTGCCCTCAAGGTGGCACGCGCCGAGAAATACCGTATTGCCTTGTGCTGCAAAACGACGCTGGACGAAGCGAATACAGCCAAGGCGCAAGGAGGCATCGCCTCCGTCACCAACCTGTTGGTCGATGATTTCGACAAACATATCCATGACACGATGGTAGCCGGCGACTGGCTGAGCGACCCTGCGGCAGTGGAGCAAGTGGTACGCAATGCCCCCAGAGGCATTGAGGAACTCGTCAACTGGGGCGTCAATTTCGATAAGAAAGAGGACGGAACCTTCGATCTCCACCGCGAGGGAGGACATTCGGAGTTCCGCATCCTGCACCACGCCGACGACACGGGGTTTGAGATCCAGCGCGGACTGATGGAAGCGGTACGCAACAACCCCTATATCGAGGTGCTGGAGAATCATTTTGCCGTGGAGATCATTACGCAGCACCACTTAGGCGTCCGTGTGACGCGCCGGACACCGGATATAGAGTGCTACGGAGCATACATTCTCAATCCTGAGACCCAGAAGATCGACACCTACCTGAGCCGCATCACGCTGATGGCTACCGGAGGAACGGGTGCTGTCTATGCCACGACCACCAACCCGGAGATCGCTACCGGTGACGGTATCGCTATGGTCTATCGTGCCAAGGGGCAGGTCAAGGATATGGAGTTCGTGCAGTTCCACCCGACGAGCCTTTTTAATCCCGCAGAGACCCATCCGGCGTATCTGATTACCGAGGCCATGCGCGGCTACGGAGGTATTCTGCGCTTGCCGAACGGCGAGGAGTTCATGCAGAAATACGACCCGCGTCTGTCGCTCGCACCGCGCGATATCGTTGCGCGCGCAATAGATAACGAGATGAAGATTCACGCGATCGACCATGTCTGTCTGGACGTGACCCACAAGGACCCGGAAGAGACCAAGCACCACTTCCCGAATATTTATGCCAAATGCCTCTCTATCGGCATCGACATCACGAAAGAGTACATCCCGGTAGCGCCGTGTGCCCACTACATGTGCGGCGGTATTAAGGTGGACCTGGACGGCCAGAGTTCGATCCGCCGGCTGTACGCCGTAGGTGAGTGTTCGTGCACGGGTCTGCATGGCGGAAACCGGTTGGCGTCCAACTCGCTCATTGAAGCCGTCGTCTATGCCGACGCGGCTGCCAAACACAGTCTCTCCGTGATTGAAAACTATGATTTCAACGAGAAGATCCCGGCATGGAACGACGAAGGGACCATGTCTATCGAGGAACGCGTGCTGATCGCCCAGGACGTCAAAGAAGTGGGTCAGATCATGTCCACCTATGTCGGCATCGTACGTTCGGACGTACGTCTGCGTCGCGCGTGGGAGCGTCTGGACGTGCTCTATGAGGAGACCGAAGACCTCTTCAAACGCGTCAAGGCAACCAAAGAAATATGCGAACTGCGCAATATGATCAATGTGGGTTACCTGATCACCCGTCAGGCTATCGAACGCAAAGAGAGCCGAGGACTCCATTACTCCATCGACTACCCCAAGACGAACAATGATCACCCGCAGGAGGTGTGGTAAATTGAGAATTGAGAGTTGAGAATTGAGCATTGAAAGGGATTTCGTTATATAGTGTCATTCCCGTGCGGACAGAAGCGCGTGAGGGCGCGGAGCAGAACACCCAGATTCTGTTCGGCGAGACCTTCGATATCCTGGAGGAGCAACCCCGATGGCTCCGCGTCAGACTGCATTTGGACGGTCAGGAAGGGTGGGTGGATGCCAAGATGGCGACACCGATGTCTCCGGCGGAATACAAGACATACCGGGCGGATTACTCTTCAGCCGCTATAGTAGCCATGCCGATGGCTTATGCGGTAAGTGAGAATAACGGTCAGACAATCCCCCTCACTGCCGGAACGAGGCTGGCTAAGTACTGTATAACCTCTTCCCAACCCTCCCTTGAGGGGAGGGAGATAAAGATCGGACGGTTCGAGGTGCTGGGCGTAGGGTTCCAGATCGATCCCGGTATGGTGATTTCAAAAAGCCTCGATCTGAACGAACAAAATCTGCTGCAAGCAGTCCGTTTCTTCCTCAATATTCCGTATTTATGGGGCGGCAAGAATGCCATGGGCATGGATTGCTCGGGTTTCACCCAAGTGATCATGAGTCTTTTCGGCAAACCGCTCAAACGCAATGCAAGCGAACAGGCAGAGCAGGGAAGAAAGATCGCGGATGTGTCCAAAGTACATGCCGGAGACTTGTTGTTTTTCGACCACGAGGACGGCAAAATCTGCCATGTGGGGATTGCTATAGACAGTGAGCGCGTGATCCACTGCTCGGGACGGGTAAAGGTGGAGAAACTTGATTCCAAGGGTATTTTTAATGCCGAGACGGGAGAATATTCACATCATTTGGTTGCAATTAGGAGAGTTGAAAGTTGAAAGTTGAAAGTTGAAAGAAGTCGTCTAGTTGAAAGTTAATAAATACTATGAGTAAGAAGATCGTTGTTTTCACCGGTGCCGGTGTGAGCGCCGAGAGTGGTCTGGGTACGTTCCGTGACTCGGACGGTTTATGGGAGAAATACCGTATAGAGGATGTCTGTACGCACGAGGCATGGTTGCGCAACCCGCAGCTGTGTGTCGATTTCTACAACGCGCGCCGCAAGGACACCTTGGCTGCGCAACCGAACGCTGCGCATATAGCGATAGCGAAGTTGCAGAAAGCTATTCCCGGCACGCGGATCATTACCCAGAACATCGACGATCTGCATGAGCGCGCCGGAGCAACGGAGGTGGTCCACCTGCACGGCGAGATCACCAAACTGCGCTCGGAGAAGAACGAAACGGCTACGGTGCCTTTGAAGGGATGGGAACAGCACTACGGAGACCGTCATCCGGACGGTTCTCTGCTGCGACCGTACATAGTTTTCTTCGGCGAAGGAGTGCCTTATTTCGACGAAGCCTGCCGCATCGCTTCGGAGGCGGATATTATGGTAGTGGTAGGTACCAGTCTGAATGTTTACCCTGCCGCGTCACTCATTCATTACGCGCCGAAAGACTGTCCTATTTATTTCGTGGATCCGGGGCAGCCTGAGTTCGGCATGTGGGCGGACCGGATCACGCACATACGCAAAAAAGCCACGGAAGGCGTGCCTGAACTGGTAGAGAAACTCTTAAAAGAGTTTAGAGTTTAGTGTTGAGGGGTTATTTGAACCCGAAGACGAAATAGACTGCACCGATCAGCAGCAGGCAGGCTACGATATGGTTCCAGCGCAGCGGCATATGAAACGCTACTGCGGAGAAAATCACAAAGATCATTAGCGTGATCACTTCCTGAATCACTTTGAGTTGCATCAAGGAGAACGGACCTCCGTTCCCCTCAAAACCCATCCGGTTAGCCGGCACTTGCAGGCAGTATTCAAAGAAAGCTATCCCCCATGACAGGAGAATGACGAAGATCAGCGGCGTGGCATTCGTGAAAAAGCCGGTTTGCTGCAGTTTCAGGTGCCCGTACCAGGCAAGCGTCATAAATACATTGGACGCCAAAAGCAATAGAATAGTGTATAAAGCGTTCATAAAATTACGGATTACAAATTACGAATTACAAGGCGGGAGATAGTCCGTTTTGATATTTGTCAATGCGCCGTAGATCGAGTCCAGCGCTTCGGGGTTGAGAGCCTTGATCTCCTCCAGCAGACCTTTCACTTTCTCGCGTGAGCTGACGTGCTCGAACGGACATAGTTTGGTCTGTTTTTGGTAGTTGCGCATAGCGGCATAGGTGATGATATCCGCTTCGTCAATGAGGCACAGCGGCCGGATGAGTTGCAGCGGCATTTTGTCCATCTGCAGCATAGGCGGCATAGTGGCGTACGCGCCTTGGAAGATCAGGTTCATCAGCAGCGTCTGGGCTATGTCGTCGCGGTGGTGGCCGAAAGCGATCTTGTTGCAGCCCAACTCCTGCGCTGTGTTGAAGAGTTCTTTGCGCCTGAACCATGAGCAGAGAAAACAAGGGTTGTCTATCTCGCGTGTCTTGCCATTCTCTTTCTGCGGCGGCGTGTCAGGAATACTGACATCCCGTACAAGGAGCGGCACTTTTGCCTCGTCGCAAAAACGCTGCAGGTAACTCAGGTCACTGTGATAGTCGCGTTCCTTAACGCGCACATGCAGGGCGGTAACCCTAAACCGCGGGACGTAAATCTGTGCGCGGCGGCCTAACAGTTCGGTCAGCAGCAGCGAGTCTTTTCCGCCGCTCAGACCAATCAGTATATGGTCGCCGTCCGCGATCAGCCCATAGTCCGCGCATGCCTTGTGAAACCGTTTGGTCAGGCGCTCAAGCTGTTTCTCCTGCGCTATCTGTTCCGGCGTTTTAGTCAAGGGAGTTCTCTTTGTTAATCGTGATCATTTCATTCACTTTGCGACTCGCCTCGCGCTGCAGTTTGATGCAGAAATAGATCAGCACCAGAGAGCATACAGAGGCTGCAACAGGGCTGACGCTGCCGCTCATGGCGATCGAGTCATAGACGCCGTGTGCTACAAACGGCACAAGAAAGATCTTGGCTGCGTTCTTGCGGGAGGGGTCCACAAAATGATAAATAGCATAGTAGAACCCCATCATGATAGCAAAAGCGTAGTGACCCGGCACCGCCAGCAGCGCGCGCATGATAGCGGTACTCATCCATTCTTCGCCGCTCATGATGACGTATCCGATATTCTCAAGGGTTGCAAAACCGAGACTGACAAACACCGCATAGACGATGCAGTCGAAATGTTCGTCGAAATGCGGGTTGCGGCGCAATAAAAGCCATAGTGCCAGCAACTTAGCCCCCTCTTCCGGCAACGCCGCCACGAAGAATGCCATCGTGGTAGAGCCGAAGAGAGTGGTAGGCTCGCCTTCGCCGAAAAGAAGAAGGTGTATATACTGCTCCAGAAAAGCGACCGGCAGACAAATCAGTACTCCGGCAAGAAACGCGCGCCATATCCATCGGAAAGGCTCCGGATGCGGGTCTTTGCGCCAGATGTACAGACCTAATAGCATTGCGGGCAGCACGGCGGCTGCAATCATGATGTAATACATAGAGTGGTAGATTTAGTTATATTTGTTTTGGCTGTTCAGCAGTGTGCGGAAGGCTTTGGACGGTTTGCCTTCGGGCGTGAAGGACCCCATGTCATATCCGCCCCACCCGAGAGGGATATACTCCGCCGGACGCCATCCGCCGTACACCTCCGGCTCCCAATAGAAAATACCCATGCAGGAGTCGATCTGCTCCATCCGTTGTACGAAATCGGTCATGACGATGTTGGAGAGTGTTTCAACAGAGTCGTAAACAGCCCCTTCTCCGTAATTCATCATGCCTACTTCGCATATCATCACCGGACAGTGGAACTCGCTGATCAGTTGCCTTACGTTGGTCTCTGCGAGGTCGTTCATCTCCGGCCAGGACTTATGGCACCAAGCCTCCATCATCGGGTAGTGGCTCAGACCGATCATGTCCCATCGACCGCCGTGTTCCTTCATCGCCCGCCAGAACCAGTCGCGGTACATATAGGCGTTGTCCACATGTACGATAACCTGAATATCCGGGAAGGCTTCTTTGGCGGCTTTGTATCCCGCGGCGGTGAATCCCGCGTAGCGGTCCCAGCAGCCGTTGGCGTTGTTGTCTTCATAAACCAATTGTCCGACAGGCCAGAGCATGCCGTTCGGCGTCTCGTTGCCGATCTGAACCCACTCGGGTTTGATTCCTTTCTCTTTGAGCGCATAGAGAACGTCGAGCGTGTGCTCACGCACAGCTTCGCAGAGCTGGTCGTAACTGTATTCCTGCCATGCCGCAGGAATGGTCTGGTGCTGCGGGTCGGCGAAGAAATCCGAGTAATGGATGTCTATCATCAGCCGCAACCCTTCCTTAGCGGCGCGCTCCGCAAGCGACAGCATGTCCTCTTTGTTGCTCCATCCTGTTGCGTGGTTCACCCATACACGGAGACGGACGGCATTCATGCCGTATTTGTGCAGAAGTGCGATACAGTCTCCAGACTCCAAACTCTCATCTCTAAACTTGACGCTGTCATGCTCCATCTCGCTCAGCCAACTGAGGTCGCCTCCTTTGGCCCAGGAGCCGCGGGGGGAGTCCGTACGGTAATAACAACTCGTCAGCAGCATACTGACCATGAGGCATAAAAAGGAAATTCGTTTCATATTGTCAGGTCTTTCAATAAAACAAGCGGGACATGACTTTCGTCATACCCCGCTCGGTACCGCGAGCCGGGGTCGAACCGGCACGCCCATCACTGGGCAAAAGATTTTAAGTCTTTCTTGTCTACCTATTCCAACATCGCGGCGCGCTCGCTTTTGTACTCGCGCAAAGTGTTTTTTGTAAATCGGCTGCAAAAGTACTGCTTTTTTGCGATATATGCAAATTTTTTTTGCGTAAATAGTTTTTTTTTTGTACCTTTGCACCCAAATTAGTGAATGATGGCGAATAAAAGAAAGATCATCAATGATCCTGTGTTCGGATTTTTGTCTGTTCCGAACGAATTGATATATGACGTGCTGCAGCACCCCTATGTGCAGCGGCTGAATAGAATCAAACAGTTAGGTCTGTCCTATCTGGTCTATCCGGGGGCGACACACAGCCGCTTCGGACACTCTCTCGGAGCAATGCACCTGATGCATGAGGCAATCCAGTCCCTGCGGATGAAGGGCGTGGAGATAACGGAGGAAGAAGCAACATCCGCGATGATAGCGATCTTGCTGCATGATATAGGGCACGGGCCTTTCTCCCACGTGCTGGAGCACACGCTCGTGGACGGCGTCACCCACGAAGACATCTCGCTGCTCATGATGCAGCGGATCAATGAAGACCTGTCCCATGTACGAAGGACGGATGTACGATATACGGAGGGGTCCAAACCGCTGGACATGGCGATAGCTATCTTTAAAAACGAGTACCCGAAGCATTTCCTCCATCAACTGATCAGCAGCCAGTTGGATGTGGACCGCATGGACTATCTCTGCCGCGACTCGTTCTTCACGGGCGTGCAGGAGGGGCGTGTGGCGAGCGAGCGTCTGCTGAAAATGCTGGACGTGCGGAATGACAGGCTGGTCGTGCAGGTCAAAGGTATCTATTCCGTCGAGAAATTCCTGGTGGCACGGCGGTTGATGTACTGGCAGGTGTATCTGCATAAGACCTCCGTTGCAGCAGAGCAGCATCTGATTAAGATCCTTTCGCGCGCCAAGGAGATAGCAAGAGGGCACTCAGCCCTCAGCCCTCAGTCCTCAGAACTCTTCTGTTCGCCGGCGTTGCGGTATTTTCTGTATAACCACATCTCGTTCGATGATTTTGCCGTCAGAAGCGAAGCGCTCGACCAGTACGCGCTCCTGGACGACAACGATGTGCTCTGCGCTATCAAGACCTGGATCAGCAGCGGCGACAAGGTGCTCAGTATCTTGAGCGAGAGTTTCATTAACCGCCGTCTCTTCCGCGGGGAACTGATCGAAGAGCCTCTGAGCGAAGAAGCGCAGAAAACATTGAGCCGGACACTCGCGCAGGCGGTTGGGGTGAAGGAAGAGGAAGGCTCGTTCCTCTGGAGCGAACATGTGTCAACAAGCAACACCTATTCGGAGAAAGCGGACACGATAGATATTCTTTACGGCGATGGCACAGTGAGAGACATTGCCGAAGCAAGCGAGATACTGGATCTTGCCGCGCTGACGAGGAAACCGATCAAGCGGTATCTGTTCCGATATCGCCTTGACCAATAAATGACCAAATGGTAAATGACTAAATGGTAAATAACTTTATGGAGTTTAGTGCGCAACAAATAGCAGCCCTTCTGGGCGGAGAATTATATGGCAACGCGGGCGCTAAGGTAAGCGATGTGGCGCCTATCGAGGCAGCCGGACCGCAGCACCTCTCTTTCGTCACGGAGGAGAAATACCTGCCGCACCTGCAAAACACTCGCGCGGGCGTGGTGCTCATCACCCGTTCGCTTGTGAAAGATTCCTCATCTCTCCCCCTTGAGGGGGAGTCGGAGGGGGGGTGTTTCATCCTTGTGGACAACGCACGCGGAGCGATGGGACAGCTGCTGGCGCTGGTTGCCAAAGCCATGAACCCGCCTAAGACAGGCGTGGAGCAACCCTCTTATATCGCCGAAGGCGTGGAGATCCCTGCCGATGCGTATATCGGAGCCTTCGCCTATATCGGAAAGAACGTCCGTCTGGGTAAAGGCGTGCAGATATATCCGCATGTCTATATCGGCGAGAACGTATCGGTCGGCGACAATACGGTTCTTTACGACGGTGTCAAGGTCTATGACCGTTGCGTCATTGGCGCGTCCTGTGTCCTGCATGCCGGCGTCGTAGTAGGCTCCGACGGCTTCGGCTTCGAACCCGATGCGCAGGGAGTGAACAGGAAGATCCCGCAGATAGGAAATGTGATCATCGAGGACGATGTGGAGATAGGGGCGAATACCACTATCGACCGTGCTATGATGGGTAGTACAGTCATCCGCAGAAATGTGAAGATCGACAACCTGGTGCAGATCGCGCATAACGTGGAGGTCGGCGAGAGCACGTTCCTCTGCGCGCAGGTCGGGATAGCCGGCAGTACCAAGGTGGGCAAACACTGTATCCTTGCCGGCCAGGTAGGTATAGCCGGACATATCGAGATACCCGACCATTGTGTCTTCGGCGCGCAGTCAGGCGTGCCTAATACAATTAAGAAACCCGGTATATACATGGGCACGCCGGCTATTAATGCGGCGCTCTGGCGTCGTGCCGTAGTACGGTTCAAACAAAGCGGCAGCCCGTCCAAACAATCATAAGTAATTAGCGATGAAACAACATACATTAAAAGATAGTTTCTCCCTCAGTTCGGTCGGCCTTCATACCGGCTTGCATGTGACGGCTACTTTCCGTCCTGCCGAGGCGAACACAGGCGTATGCCTGCGGAGGGTGGATCTCCCCGGACAGCCTTGCCATCAGGCGTTGGCGGACTATGTGTCAGCTACCGAACGGGGGACCGTCCTCGAACGGGGAAAATGGAAGGTCTCTACGGTGGAGCATGCCTTGAGCGCATTGTATGCCATGGGTGTGGACAACTGTATTATTGACGTGGATGCACCCGAGATGCCGATCTTGGACGGTAGTGCCAAGTTCTTTGTGCAGGAGATACGGCGTGTGGGAATAGTGGAACAAGATGCGGAGCAGCAAGTCTATGTGGTGAAAGAACCGATCGAGTATATCTCCGAGCACGGCCACAGGATGCGCATCGAGCCATGCGACCACTACGAGCTGGATGTAACAATCGCCTTCGACTCCAAACTGCTGCGAGAGCAGCACGCTACCCTGAAGAACCTTGAGGACTACCCCGTCGAAATGGCTGCGGCGCGCACCTTCTGCTTCGTCAGAGAGATAGAACCCCTTCTGCGCGTCGGACTGATCAAAGGAGGAGACCTCAAGAACGCACTCGTCATCTACGAGACCGAACTCTCGCAGGACGGTATGGACTATTTCTGCGACAAGATGGGACAGCCGCATCTGGACGCCAAGAAACTGGGCTACCTCTCCCCCCTCAATTACCCTAACGAGCCTGCGCGGCACAAGCTCCTGGACGTCATCGGAGACCTCTCGCTGCTCGGGCTGAGGCTGCAAGGAAAAGTGATTGCATACAAACCCGGACACACCTTCAACACCCAATGTGTCCGCCGCCTCCGCAACCAGATCCTATCCGAATAAATGAATAAATAGGAAAATGTGAAAATGAATAAATAGGAAAATGTGAAAATGAATAAATGCGAAAATAATATCTCTCCCTTGGCTTATGTCAGCCCCAAGGCTCAGATCGGCAGGAACGTCACGATTGATGCCTTTGCTTACATTGACGATAATGTCATTCTCGGCGATAACTGCCATGTCTTCCCCAATGCTGTCATCGGATGTGTTCCGCAGGATCTCAAGTTCCGCGGTGAAGAAACTTGGACCATCATTGGCGATAACTGCGTACTGCGCGAGTTCGTCACGATCCATCGGGGTACCGCCTCCAAAGGCAAAACGGTGGTGGGAAACAATAACCTCATCATGGCGTACTGCCATGTCGCGCACGACTGTATCCTCCATGATAACATCATCATGTCCAATGCCACCCAGTTAGCCGGAGAGGTGGAGGTGGACGATTTTGCTATCATCGGCGGAGGAACGCTCGTCCATCAGTTCTCCCATATCGGTTCGCACTGTATGATCCAAGGAGGATCGAAGATTAACAAAGATATCCCTCCCTATGTCATCGCGGCGCGGGAACCCATCGCTTTCTGCGGTATTAACTCCGTCGGACTCAACCGGCGAGGATTCACACCCGAACAGATACACACGATACAGGAGACTTACCGCCTGATTTATAACTCCGGCATGATAGTCTCCCAGGCGCTCGAACGCATCGAAGCCGAAATACCCGCTTCACCCGAAAGAGACCTTATCCTCTCCTTCGTGCGCAACTCCACAAGGGGAATCGTCAGAGCATAAATTAAATAAATGTGAAAATATGGAAATGAATAAATGTGAAAATGACTCCGAGGCTCGTAGTCTCAATTTCATTGAGCAAATCGTAGAAAAAGACCTCGCGGAGGGAGTGAACGGCGGACGTATTCAGACCCGTTTCCCGCCGGAGCCGAACGGTTACCTGCATATAGGTCACGTCAAAGCCATCTGTATGGACTTCGGTATCGCCGAGAAATACAACGGCGTTTGTAACCTCCGTTTTGACGACACCAACCCTGCCAAAGAGGACACCGAGTACGTAGAGACCATCGAACGTGATATTGCTTGGTTAGGTTTCAAATGGGGACAGATATACTATGCCTCCGATTATTTCCAGCAGCTCTACGACCTCGCTATCCGTTTCATCAAAGAAGGCAAAGCCTATGTCGATGAGCAGACACCGGAACAGATTGCCGAACAGAAAGGTACGCCGACCGAACCCGGTGTAGCATCGCCTTTCCGTGATCGCCCGATAGAAGAAAACCTCCGTCTCTTCGAAGCCATGCAGCGTGGCGAGATAGAGGAAGGTAAGATGGTCCTCCGTGCGAAGATCGATATGGCGAACCCGAACATGCATTTCCGTGACCCGATCATGTACCGTATCATCACCTCGCACCCCCACCACCGCACGGGAAGGCGGTGGAACGTCTATCCGATGTACGACTTCGCGCACGGACAGTCCGACTATTTCGAGGGCGTGACGCACTCTATCTGTACCCTGGAGTTTGAGGTACACCGTCCGTTGTACGACTATTTCCTCGACCAGATAACAGGACCCAACTTCGCGGGACTATCGCCTTACGGACCCGACTACCGGCCCAAACAGCGCGAGTTCAACCGCCTCAATATCACCTACACGGTTATGTCCAAACGTAAGATGCTCCAGCTCGTCAAAGAAGGACTGGTAGCCGGATGGGACGACCCGCGTATGCCGACCGTCTGCGGTCTGCGCCGCCGCGGATATACGCCGCAGGCGATACGTAACTTCATGGACAAGATCGGATATACCAAGGTGGAAGGAATGATCGACCAGGGGCTTCTGGAACACACCATCCGCGAGGACCTCAAAGAGACCGCTCCGCGCGTATGCGCTATCTTCGATCCCGTCAAACTGGTTATCACGAATTATCCTTCTTCCCTTCTTTGTGGGGAGGGTCAAGGTGGGGTTTGCGAGCCCCTCGTAGCCGAGAACATCGACGGTCATCCCGAACTCGGCACACGCGAGATGCCGTTCGGACGCGAACTGTGGATCGAACGCGGCGACTTCCTCGAGGAAGCGGACAATAAGTTCTACCGTCTCTCTCCGGGCGGACGCGAAGTGCGCCTCAAAGCCTCCTATATCATCCAGGCGACGGGCTGCGAGAAAGATGCGGAGGGCAAGATCACTACCGTCTATGCTACCTACGATCCCGACTCCAAGTCCGGCACCGAGGGAGGCAACCGCAAGACCAAGGCAACTATCAACTGGGTGGAGTGCAACTCCGCGCTGGACGCCGAGGTGCGTCTCTACGACCGCCTCTTCGCTGTCGAGAACCCCTCTGCAGAGGAAGGCGACTTCCGCGATCTGCTCAACCCCGACAGCCTCAAGGTAGTGACCGCCAAAGTGGAGTCCTCTCTCCGAAGCGAGCTGCATGCACCGGTACTAAAAGACGGTATTGAGCAGGAGAACCACTACCAGCTCTTGAAACAAGGTTACTTCGTCGTCGATCCTGATACCACGGCAGAGAAATTGGTCCTCAACCGCACCTGCTCCCTCAAGGACAACTACTTAAAGTAACTGTTTAACGTTAAGTAACTGTTTAACGTTTCGATGCAATCGAAACCATTTTAACTATTTAACTATTTAACAGTTTATGCGCACGCGCATATACAACGGCAAGGAGCAGATCTTCTGCGAGTGGCGCAAGCGATGGGTGCGTCTTACGCCCGAAGAATGGGTCCGCCAACAGCTCCTTCACCGCCTGGTGGAGGACTATGGCTATCCCGCTTCCCTCATCGCCGTGGAGCAGGCTATCTCGGTAGGAGAGACGAAAAAAAGATGTGACGCAGTAGTCTATACTAACACTTTCTCCTCTCCCTCTCCTAAGGAGAGGGGTGGGGTGAGGTTTCTATCTCCCCTCATGATCATCGAATGTAAAGCCGAGACCGTACCGCTGTCACAGAAGACGCTCGACCAGGCTATAACTTATAACAGAAAACTAAACGTGCCTCACCTGTTGCTATGCAACGGTATCCAGGCCCTCTATGTACATGGAAACAATACTTACACTCCAGGAATCCCTCGATACGCCGACCTTCTACGGGGTCAATAACGGGAATATCCTTTGCTTGAAGAACCAGCACCCGGATGTACGTGTCGTCGCACGCGGCTATCAGGTCAAAGTGACGGGTGCGGACTCCGCCGTCGAGCGGTTCGAACGCTCACTCCGTCTCTGCGAGAACTTCTGCATCCGCAATAACCGCCTTACGGAGCAGGATATACTGATGCTGCTGCATGGCGACAAGCCCCAGGAGCAGGCAACGGACAACCTCATCCTTCATGGTGTCAACGGCAAGTCTATCTATGCGCGCTCCACCAACCAGCAGGCGCTCGTCAAAGCATACGAAGAGAACGACCTCCTCTTCGCTGTCGGACCTGCCGGATCGGGCAAGACCTATACCGCTATCGCACTCGCCGTGCGCGCGCTTAAAAACAAAGAGGTGAGACGCATCATCCTCTCCCGTCCCGCTGTCGAAGCAGGGGAGAAACTGGGATTCCTGCCGGGAGACATGAAAGACAAGATCGACCCCTATCTGCAACCGCTCTATGACGCGCTTCAGGACATGATTCCTGCTGCCAAACTGACCGAATACATGGAGAAAGGTACTATCCAGATAGCGCCGCTGGCTTTCATGAGAGGACGGACACTCGGCGATGCGGTCGTCATCCTCGACGAGGCGCAGAACACGACGGCGCTGCAACTCAAGATGTTCCTCACGCGACTTGGATTAGGCGGTAAGATGATCGTCACGGGTGATATGACCCAGATAGACCTGCCGCCTACCCAGAAATCCGGACTCCGGGACGCGCTCGAACGCTTCCGGGGAATTAAAGGAATCAAGATGATCGAGTTTAACGAGAAGGATATCGTCCGCCATCCGCTGGTGAAGAAGATCGTAGCGGCTTATAGCGAGAATAAGTAGTCCAAGGCTTCCCCGGCTTCCGGCTCTGTGATCACCTCGTTGATGACCGGTTCGCCTATATCACGTAGGAGCGTGCAGTTGATTTCACCTGCGCGCTCGTTCTTTTTGTCACACCGCATCAGTTCTATCAACCGGGACCGGTCGGAACACTTGCACTGCGGCCGCCCGTAGTATTCTGTCATGAGCCGCGTCAGCTGCTGCAACGGCTCTTTAGGGCAGCCGAGCCGGACTACGGACAGGTACAGCTCCGCGATCATACCGTATACCACCGCATAACCATGAGGAATAATTGTGAATTGTGAATTGTGAATTATTAATTGTTCTATCGCATGCCCGAACGTGTGTCCGAAGTTCAGCACCTTGCGCAACCCTTCCTCTTTCGGATCAGCTGCTACAATCCGCTCCTTCGCCTCCACGCATGCCTTGATCAGCGGTGTCAGGCTCTCTATAGGCATGGTGTCCAAGTCATAACGCATCAACGCCTCCCACAGCCGGTCACTGTCCTTCGTACATCGTACATCCTTCCTTCGTACATCAACCAGTCCCATCTTCAGCATCTCTCCAAAACCGCTCAGCATCTCTCGCGCAGGCAGCGTCTCTAACCATCCGGGCCATATCAGCGTCTCCACCGGCGGATAAAAAGCACCGATGCTGTTCTTCAACCCTCTGTAGTTGATGCCGGTCTTGCCGCCCGTCGAGGCATCCACCATCGCTAACAGCGTGGTCGGAACAGCCACCCAGTCGATACCGCGCTTGTAGGTCGAGGCTGCAAAACCCGCTATGTCCGTCAACACACCGCCGCCGATAGCTACCAGCAGACCGCGCCGCGTCACACCTTTCTCAAGCAGAAAATCCCACACCCGCTCTACCGTCTCTATCTTTTTCTGCGCTTCGCCCCCCTTCAGCCATAAACACGGACCTTCTAACAGCTGACGGCTGACAGTTGACGGCTGAAGGCTTTCATCCATCACCACCACCGCTTCGTCGTAACGGCTGACAAGGCTGTCTAACGCGCTATGTATATCTTCGCAAAACATTCTGTCTCACTTCCCGTTAAGTGCTCATCTGTTAATTTCGTGCAAATATACTGCAAATAAATGATATACGCAAGTAATTCCGCAACTTTTTATGATTTTTCTTCTCAAATCCTTGTGTAATTCTGCAAAAAATTGTACCTTTGCAGCGGAATAAGTTATAAAAAAAGAGATTGGACAGCAGGTAGAATAGATGTAGCACCGTATTGTGATGTTCGGGATGAGAAATAATCGTGCCCTTGTGGCCAAGAATGACGAATGAGTGCTAATTTACTCACGGGTCATTTACGACTCATTTAGCACTCATTTAGCACTCATTCTCGAACCGTTCTGTCCCCTTTTTTGCATTGTTGTACCTTCGACAATATTCTACGACCGTCCACAGGACGCTCGATCGAGCGGAGCTCTTCACCCGCCATAGATGGGGCCCCCTTCGAAAGTACGGTCGCATCCTGCAGACCATATGCAGAATCTGCGATAAATTTTAGCAGGGCTGTGGCCCTTTGTTTCATGCTATTTTGCTAAAAATTATCGCTTATTCTTGCATATGTGCAATTTTTGTTGTACCTTTGTACCCGATTTTAAAATGGCTTACTATGCGTAAATTCTTTTTGATACTCTCTCTTTGTCTCTTCGCCCTTGCAGGGACGGCGGAGGATGTGGTCTATCTGACCACCGCGCAGTTCCGCGAGAGGATATTCGATTACAAAGACAGCAGGGAATGGCAATACAAGGGCGACAAACCCTGCGTGATAGATTTCTATACCACTTGGTGCGGACCATGCAAACGCCTCGCACCGATCATGGAGGAACTGAGCCAGACATATTGCGACCAGGTCATTTTCTATAAAGCCGACACGGAACGCGAACGCGAACTGGCGTATGTCTTCGGAATCAACTCCATTCCGCAGGTGCTGTATATCCCCACCGAAGGAAAACCGTTGCTCCTCAAAGGGCTGTATCCGAAGGAAAATATAGTGCGAATCATTGATGAGTTCCTGCTGGCGAATGTGCAGCAAGAACCGGAACAACCGGCGGTTCAGGAACCGGTAACACCCCCTGCCCAACCGGAGAAGAAGAAATCGTGGTGGGAGCGTTGGAAAGAGAAAAGACGTAAGAAAAAATAAAGCAAATGCAGGTAGAGTTAGTCTTATTAATTTTGTCGCTGCTGTTTTTCGTCAGCATCTTTGCAGACAAGATCGGTTATAAATACGGTGTACCGGCACTGTTGTTGTTTCTTATAGTAGGAATGTTGTTCGGCTCCCAGGGACTGGGCGCCGTATGGGGCGGAAAAGGTATGGCTATCGAGACCGGATCCGCACAGGCGATCAGTACGCTTGCGATGTGTATCATCCTCTTCACCGGAGGAATGGAAACCAAACTGAGTGACATCAGATCGGTCCTGGTGCCCGGAGTGACGCTGGCTACCTTGGGAGTACTTATCACATGCGTCGTAACAGGCGTGCTCATCTATCTTATCTTCGGATGGATCAACGCCGTAGCGAGCGTCTCTATCTGGTTCGCGCTGCTGATGGCGGCGACCATGAGCAGTACCGACAGCGCAAGCGTGTTCTCCATACTCCGCACGAACGGAATAGGGCTCAAACATAACCTGCGGCCGCTCTTGGAACTCGAGTCCGGAGCAAACGACCCTATGGCGTATGTGCTCACTACAACCCTCATCAGCGTCGTAGTGGGGATGGATGCAGAGGCTGCCGGAGGGGCCCGGGTGGAAGCCCTGCCTATCGTACAGACGATAATAATACAGCTGGTGATGGGAGCGGTCCTGGGACTCGCTTTCGGACGGGGACTTGTCATGCTCATGAGACGGGTCAAACTGGGAAACGAAGCCCTGTACCCGATCATGGTGCTCACGGCTTGTATCTTTATTTTCTCCGTCACTTATTACCTCCAGGGCAACACCTATCTGGCGGTCTATGTAGGCGGACTGATCATCGGCAATAGCAAGTTCGCACGAAAAAGGCAGACACAGTCGTTCTTCAACGGACTGACATGGCTCAGCCAGCTTGTGATGTTCCTGATGCTGGGACTGATGGTCAAACCTGCGGAGTTTCTGGACTACCATGTGTGGCTGCCATGTCTCATCATCAGTATAGTGATGGTGTTTATATCCCGTCCGGTAGCCGTTTATCTGTGCATGCTGCCTTTCCGGGAGTACCGGCAGAGAGACAAACTGATGCTGAGTTGGGTGGGGCTCAAAGGTGCCGTACCTATTATCTTCGCGATCATGTGCAAAGCCAACGGTGTGCCGGGAGCGGACATGGTCTTCAATATCGTCTTCCTCTGTACACTCGTCTCGCTGCTGGTGCAAGGTACGACGCTCACCTATGTGGCTTCAAGGCTCGAACTGGCCACCGTGCCGCAGGAGGGACGGACGCTGGAGTATTTCGATATTGACCTGCCGGACGAGATCCAGTCTTCCGCTAACGAGATAGAGGTATCCGAAGACATGCTGGCGAAAGGCTCCACGCTCCGCGACGTCAAACTGCCTCCGCACACCCTTGTGGTCATGGTTCGCAGAGGCGAGGATTTCTTCGTGCCTACAGGCGTCAGCGAGTTGCAGAAAGGAGACCAGCTGCTGGTGATCAGCGACAAGGATGCGGAGGCAAGCTACAAACAGATGACAGACGCAGCCGAGGAAGAGGCACAATGGCGAGCTGACATGAAGGAACGGGCGAAAGCACGATGGGACAAAGCCACCGCTTGGATGCACAAGAAAAGGTG
Organism: uncultured Bacteroidales bacterium; assembly: GCA_937910305.1. Classification (GTDB taxonomy): domain Bacteria; phylum Bacteroidota; class Bacteroidia; order Bacteroidales; family Paludibacteraceae; genus Colicola. Next base: position 19,605 of record CALEPS010000159.1, read on the forward strand.
ATGGAGGATTTATGATTTATAATTTATGATTTATAATTGATAATAATATGAAAACAACAGTTTTTCTAACCGGTGCTACGGGCACTATGGGCTATGCCGGCATGACGGAGATCCTGAAATACCCGGACCGCTATGAGCTGCGGATCCTGGCTCGCCCCAGCAAGAAGAACAAAGAACTGCTGCAACCCCTCAACTCCCGGCACCCGGAGCTCAGTATTATCTGGGGAGACCTGACCAAGTACGAAGACGTGCTGAAAGGAGTCAGCGGAGCAGACATAGTGCTGCATGTGGGAGGCATGGTCTCGCCGCAGGCGGACTACCGTCCCAAGGCTACGCTGAGGACCAACATAACGGCAGCGGAGAACATCACAAAGGCCATACTGGCGCAACCCGACGACCAACAGCCCAAAGTGGTATATATAGGTTCGGTGGCGCAGATGGGCGACAGACGGGAACCGCTTCATTGGGGAAGGGCCGGAGACCCTATATGCGTGTCGGCTTATGACCATTACGGACTGACCAAAGTGCAGGCGGAGAGAATCATTACCAACTCGGGGATCAAGAAATGGGTCTCCCTCCGCCAGTCCGGAATACTCTATCCGGCTATTCTGAAGAACTACGACCCGATCATGTTCCATGTCCCTATTCGGGGCGTCCTGGAATGGGCTACGGTGGAGGACAGCGGACGGCTTCTGGAGAGAGTATGCCGGCCCGAAGTGCCGGAGGAATTCTGGAAGAGATACTACAATATCGGTTCGGGAAAAGAGTACCGCCTCTCTAACTATGAGTTCGAGAACCTTCTGCTTGACAGCATCGGATGTCCCAAGCCGGAGAAGATTTTTAACGCCAACTGGTTCACTACCCGCAATTTCCACGGCATGTGGTATATTGACGGCGACAAACTGGAGGAATACCTGCATTTCCGCGCCAACGTGCCGGTGAAGGAGTATTTCGCCCAAATGGCAAAAGCCGACTCTCTGCCCGGCGGAATCAAGTTCGCCGCCAAGACACGTATAGCCAAACTCTTCCCGCATTGCGTGAAAGCCGCTATGTGGTTCATGGCTAACAGCAAGGAGCACGGCACGCAATGGTGGATCAAAGGCGCAGAGTCGAAAGACGAAAGCCGAAAGTCGAAAGCCCTCCAACGTATATCCGCTTATTACGGATCGCTCGAGGCATACAAGGCTATTCCCGACTGGGCGCATTTCGACGTGAGCCACAACAGCGAGACACCTGTGCTCTTGGATCACGGCTACGACGAGTCCAAACCCATGGAGGAACTGAGTATGGACGACCTGCGCAAGGCGGCGCTTTTCCGCGGAGGCAAATGCCTCGGAACGGCAAAAGGAGACAAAGCGCCGGAGAAGAAGGAACTGAAAGGACTCGACCTATGGGACACACAGATACTATGGGAGGACGCGAACGGAAACACGTTCGAAGCTACACCGCGTCTCATCCTCCTCGGCGGACACTGGTCGCCCTACGACATGCCTCTCCCCTATGACGAGAAGACCATCAAGAAGATGAATGCTCAACTTTCAACTTTCAACTTTCAACTTTCAACTATTCCTTGGCACTGGGACCGCGTTGCAAAGCAAAACCCGTTCTTCGCACAACTGTGGGCACCGCTGCATGAACCAGGAGAAGACAATATCTACGGACCCGAGATCTTCGACGGCTGGGAGAAATAAATGGTAAATGTGAAAAATAAGTAAATGTATTTTGACGAATTAGCACTAAGTGATGAGGTCTTGGATGCGTTGTGGGACATGCACTTCGACGAGTGTACCCCGGTGCAGGAAAAGACAATACCGATCATCCTGGAGGGTCACGATGTGATTTCGTGCGCCCAGACAGGAACGGGCAAGACAGCGGCATATATCCTGCCGTTGCTCACTAACCTTGCCTTCGACGACCATGACCCGGACAAACTGAATGCTATCATTATGGCGCCTACACGCGAACTGGCGCAGCAGATAGACCGGCAGATGGAGGGATTCGGATTTTATGTCCCCTTCTCCTCCGTGGCTGTCTATGGCGGCAAGGACAACGGAGCCTGGGGAACGCAAGTGACCGGACTGCAGAAAGGAGCGGACATCGTCATAGCTACTCCGGGACGCCTCCTCAGCCAAATGAATATATACGACATTGATTTCTCCGGCGTCAGGTATTTCATTCTGGACGAAGCCGACCGGATGCTCGACATGGGCTTCTACGACGATATCATGACAATCGTCCGCAAACTACCCAAGGACCGCCAGACGATCCTGTTTTCCGCTACCATGCCGGACAACATCCGCCGCATGGCGAAAGCAATCATGCGTGACCCCAAAGAGGTGCAGATAGCCGTCTCACGTCCGCCCGAGACGATCCACCAGATGCATGAGTTTGTGGAGGAGAACAAAAAAGTGGAAGCGGTTCTCTCAACTCTCAACTCTCAACTCTCAACTACAGGAGCACCTTTGAACAAGGTGATCCTGTTCGCCGGCAAGAAACAGCGTGTGAAAGAGCTCACGCGCACGTTGCGTTCGTTACATATTGACGCGCGCGCAATGCATAGCGATCTGGAGCAGGCGGAGAGAGACCAGGTGATGCTGGACTTCCGGAACGGCAAGGTAGGAGTCCTGGTGGCAACCGACGTAGTCGCACGAGGTATAGACGTGACGGACGTACCGCTCGTGATCAATTATGACGTACCGCACGACCCGGAGGATTACGTTCACCGTATCGGCCGTACCGCCAGAGCGGAGAACAGCGGCGAAGCCATGACGCTGGTCTCACCGGAGGATATGGTGTATTGGAAAAGGATTGAGCGTTTTCTGAACCCCTCTACAGGTGGCGGATCCGCCACTCGTTCGGATAAAGGTTGTTCTGGCGGCTCCCGACGTTCTTCGCGAAACCGAGGGGGACACCCTCATAGGTCAAAAGGACGAGGCCGAGGGGCACATCGGGGAGGGTCAAAGCCTCAGTCCTGAGATAAGACAGGGCTTGTTCGCGCGTCAGTGCAATATTAGGGAAGGCTTCCTTGCGGAAGTCTTTCGCCATACTTAGGCTGTGCTGCGGAGCGATACTCTTGCCGCGCTCCTCGCCCAGACCGAACCCCGTGGAGATACAGGTCAGCTGCGTCGAGAGCCAGTCGATGATCTCTTTGTATTTCAAGGGATAAGCCGTGGCGAAACGGTCGGAATAGCGGATTGCCCAGTCGTCCGGGTGTTGCAGCCAACTGCGCATGACGGGCAGGTACTCCGGATGCGACATGGCGGTCTCTTTCTTGTTCGCTTTGATCTTGGCAGGACTCACAGGCTCGTCCGCATGCTTCTGCAGCGCGCATATATACAGCCCCTCGCCGCGGGTCTTATGAGGATAGAAATGGTAACCGACAGAACCCTCCGTAATACCCCACTCCTGCTCATAGTCGATAGGCAGGATGTCGGCACCCAGCGTGTCGGCGATCCATTCTACGTTCTTCTCGTTCTCTTCGGTATTGAAAGTGCAGGTGGAGTAGATCAGAATGCCTCCGGGTTTGAGCGCGTCCCATACATCCATGAGAATGGCACGTTGCCGCTCGGCGCACTGCTTGACGGCTTTCAGACTCCATTCGGTCCGTGCCTGCTCGTCCTTGCGGAACATGCCCTCGCCGGAGCATGGCGCATCCACCAGAATACAGTCGAACAGATGCCGGCACCTGTCTCCGAACTCTTCGGCGGTGTTATGAGTGACAACCGTGTTGCCGTTGCCCCATTTCTGAATATTCTCAGAGAGGATAAACACACGCTGACGCACTACTTCGTTGCTGATCAAGAGTCCGTCGGAACCGAGATATTCGCTGATAAGAGTGGATTTGCCACCGGGCGCAGCGCAGAGGTCGAGTACGATAGACGACGAGTCCACATACTGCTCAAGCACCTGCTGAAGGAACATCGAAGAAGCCTCCTGAACATAATAACATCCGGCGTGGAAGAGCGGATCCAGCGTGAATGGCGGCCGCTCGGAGAGATAGTACCCGTCGAGGTGCCAGGGCACTTCGTCCGTGTCACACTCAAAAGTAAGCACGTCCAGTTTGGAATTAAGCCGGATAGAAGTGACCGGCTCGCTCTCCAAAGCCCGGATCAACAGCTCAGCCTCGGTGCCTAACTGCTGGTGCATGCTCTCTATGAAATCGACTGGTAACATAAATCGGCTGCAAAGGTACAACTTTTTTTGCACATATCAAAATTTTTTCGTACCTTTGCGGCCGAATTATGAATTTTTTAGATCAGTTGAATGACTCGCAACGCGAGGCAGTGACATATACCGAAGGTGCATCGCTCATCGTAGCGGGTGCCGGTTCGGGCAAGACAAGGGTGCTTACCTACCGTATTGCATACCTGCTGCAGCAGGGCGTTCCCGCCGGACGCATCATGGCGTTGACCTTTACCAACAAAGCGGCGCGGGAGATGAAAGAACGTATCATGCGTCTTGTGGACGCCCGCGACGCGCGCTATCTGGCGATGGGTACCTTCCATAGTGTGTGTACGCGCCTTCTGCGCCCGTACGCGGAGCAATTGGGTTACACGCGCGATTTCTCTATCTACGACACTCCGGACATGAAATCGGTGATCAAAGGGATATGCAAGGAACGCGGACTGGATGAGAAGGTTTACAAGCCCGGTGCGGTGCAGAGCCGGATTTCGATGGCAAAGAACGGAGGAATAGGTCCGAGGGAGTATTGCATGAACCAGCAACTGCTGCGGGAGGACCGGGAAGCGAGGATGTATGAGTTCGCTACGGTTTATGAACTCTATCAGATACGGCTGAAAGCAGCGAACGCTATGGATTTTGACGACCTGCTGATCAATATGCTGCGTCTGCTGGAAGTCTGTCCCGAGGCACGGGAGAAATACAGACAGCAGTTTCAGTATATCCTGGTGGATGAGTATCAGGACACCAACTACATTCAGTTCCAACTGGTGAAAAAACTGGCAGAGCCGCAGAACAATATCTGCGTTGTAGGAGACGACGCGCAAAGTATTTACTCTTTCCGGGGCGCGGACATACGGAACATCCTCAATTTCCGCCAAGTATATCCGAATGCACGGCTCTTTAAATTAGAGCGCAACTACCGCTCCACACAAACGATCGTTAACGCGGCCAATTCGCTGATACACAAGAATGTGCATCAGATAGAAAAGACGGTTTACTCCGAGAAAGAGGAAGGTGCCCCGCTGAACTTGCAACCATACATGGACGATAAGACAGAGGCACTCGGCGTAGCGATGAAAATTCAGCGGATGAAACATAAAGGGTATGACTCGTTCGCCGTGCTATACCGTACGAACGCGCAGAGCCGTGTTATAGAAGGAGAGTTGCGCAAACTCAACATCCCGTACCGCATCTATGGCGGGACGTCGTTTTACCAACGCAAAGAGATCAAAGACGCCCTGGGCTATCTCCGTCTGGCTGTGAACGCGCGAGATAACGAAGCACTCCTCCGTATAGTAGGTTTCCCGGGCAGAGGGATAGGGGAGACGACGATGAAAAAAGTGTCGGCGAACGCGACTGAACACCACCGTTGTTATCTGGATGTGATGCGGGACCCGGACGAGACAGGGCTGGACGTGAGCGCGGCTACGAAAAAGAAACTGCAGGCTTTCGCACTTCTGATAGACGGCTATCACGAACAAAGCGAGGAGATGGATGCTTTCCGTTTTGCAGAGATGGTAATGCGTACGTCCGGCGTGATGACGGCTCTGGCACTCGACCGTACGGCGGAAGGAATCGACCGCGCGCAGAACGTACAGGAGTTGTTGAATGCTATTCATGAGTTTGTGGAAGGAAGGCAGAACGAAGGTATAGACTTCACTCCGGTAACGGATTTCTTGAGCGAAGTAAGTCTCCTGACAGACCAGGACGAGAATCTGACAGACACGACGGAACGCGTCACATTAATGACCGTTCATGCCGCGAAGGGGCTGGAGTTCCCTGTTGTGTTCATTGTTGGAATGGAAGAGAACCTCTTCCCCTCCCAGTTTGCCGTGAGACCGCAGGATATAGAAGAAGAACGGCGGCTGCTGTATGTGGCGATCACACGGGCGATGGAACAATGTTATGTCTCTTTCGCGCGGCAACGTTTCCGCAACGGCTCTTTCTCCTTCAATTCGCCCAGCAGGTTCTTGAATGATATAGACAAGCGGTATTTTGAAATGACAAGAGCAGTGAGCGAAGGGGAAAAGGTAACGGCTCCAACCCGCCCGACTATGCCAGCCAACCCGGCTAATCCGGTCATTACGACGGGGCGGACTATGCCGACCAACCCGACAAGGCCTGTATCCGGCGCAACAAGCGAGATAGCCTCTTCTGTTTGGAAAGCCGGAGACCGGGTCGCTCACCGTGTCTTCGGAGAAGGTACAGTAACGCGCATCTACCGCGACGAGGTGACGGAGAATGACAAGATAGAAATCAATTTTGACACACAAGGTACTAAAACGCTCCTTCTGACTCATGCAAAACTGGAGCGCGCTACATAACAGTTTTTAATAAAAGATATACTATCATTAAGAAAATAAGTATAAATGACCGTAAAATTTGCCAGAATAAATAAAAAGCAGTACTTTTGTATCGTAAACGATATAAATACAAAAAGAATAGGATGAAAAATTTATTAATAATATTACTTACAGTTATGAGTATCTATGATTTTACGGTGTTGGACACCAAGAAGAATGAAGTGAAGTTGGAGGACTACAAAGGCAAAGTTCTCTTAGTTGTTAATACTGCTACAGGCTGCGGCTTTACGCCCCAGTACGAGGCACTCGAAAACCTCTATAAGAAATACAAGGACCAGGGGCTGGTAATCCTTGATTTCCCTTGCAACCAGTTCGGTCAGCAAGCTCCGGGCACGGAAGAAGAGATCGTCTCTTTCTGCCAGCTGAAATACAAAGTATCTTTCCCGCAGTTCGCGAAAATAGAGGTGAACGGCGAGAACGAGAGCCCGGTATTCACCTACCTCAAGGAGAACGGTCCGGAGGAGAAATACGAAGGCTTTAAAGCCAAAGCTACCGCTACGATGCTCAAAGGCATCAGCAAGACTTACAAGAAGGACTCCGACATTCGCTGGAACTTTACCAAGTTCCTCGTGGACAAAGAGGGCAAGGTAGTAGGACGTTTCGCACCCACCACCAAACCCGAAGACATCGAGGCAGAAATAGTAAAACTTTTATAATTAACTTATATTAACCTTATTCCCTCTCACTCGGCATAGAGGGTCCCCGACGCAACTTGCAAAGTTGTGGTGGGGAGAGCGGAGG
>CALEPS010000160.1 GCA_937910305.1 uncultured Bacteroidales bacterium
TAGAAATCATTCCTTTCATAATTGGTTTGGCGGAAGCAGGAACAGCGATCCGCTATCCCTGCTTCCATAGGAAAAGAGATTATTGGCAATTAAGACATGGAGATGTATTCGCTCTGGACAAATCCTCTCTGGCCGTCATAAGTCAGGAAGTAATCCTCCACCAGATCGGCAACCAGGAACTTGGCCTTGAGAATGTCACGGTCGTTGGGATGGCCCCACATCTGGTTGTGGAAGAAGTAGGAGCCCTGGATTTTGGTTCCTTCCTTCGTCTCGTAGTAGATGGGATCGGGCACGCCGCCGGGACCCATGACGTTGGGCTTCTTGCCCTCGGCCACGCCCGCGGGACCGAACTCCTTGCCGCAGCAGGCAAACTTGCCCATGGTCACCACGTTATTCATGGTCAGATAGAGCTTGAGGATCTCCAGTGTGGCCATGGCCTCCTGACTGCCGCAGAAGCCGCCGCCGTAGGTGGTGAAGGCGATGCCGTAGCGCTTCTTATCCGGGTCGGAAATGGGCCTGCGGCGCAGGAACCGCACGTTCCGGGTCTTGTAGTCCTCCTGATCGCCCACACAGTGTGCCGTTTGGATGAAGAACTTATAGTCGGTATTGATGGTAAACGTACCGGTCGCGGAGTCGCCTACCAGTTTACCTGCGATGTCATCGCCGATGGTAAAGTTACCGGAAAGGGAATCCACCGTGATGAAATCATGCCGGTTGAAGAAACGGTCCAACTCCGTGCACCAACGCACTTTATTCCGATATAAATTCTTCTTCTCGTCCATATATACCAACTCACCCGTCAGTTGGTCGTCGTATTGATCCAACAGGTCGTAACTGCCGGTGTACAGCAACACGGAATCCGGTGTATAGTCCAGTTCAAGGCCTTCTATCGGCATAATGTCCGCTTTGACGCCCTGCGTAGCGAGGTCGATGTCGATGATGGTCTTGTCGGCAACGCCGTCCAGTTGGAAATCAAACACTTTCTCCGGTACTCCGTGCTCGTCGAAGAGCGTGATTTGGAACGGCATCATGTTGCGTACCAGGGCATAGGTCGTGAACCATCCCAGAGGCACTTTACCGTCCTCGCCGATGGGTTTGCGCCATGCATCCTGATCTGCCACATTGTCCGGTACCGCCGCAAAACCGATCATACGACCTGCGAACTTGGAGACTTTTCCTTCCTCCCAGGACGAATCGACGATACGGAAAGCCACTTTCTTATTCATCCATTTCGCCATGCTGTTGATTTTCGCGACAGCGCGGTTGTTGGCCTGCACGATCTGCTTGTTACGCAGCGCGCCAAAGACAGCGGTGAGGTAGCCGTCCATCAGGTCTGCATAGTACTCGTCGGATATCTGTTGCTTGAGCGCTTCCGTAGCATCCCAGAACGACTGGTAACCCTGCGTGCGCGCTTCCTCAAACGCCCAAGTCTGCAGGTCTGCCGTCTCGTTCCAGAACTGGTCGCAATAGACGCGCACCGACTGCTGGATATACGCATTGAGTTGCTGCTCGTTCATGTTCGCTTCCACAAAGGCCGGATAGAAATAGTCATACCAGTCTTTGGCAGTACGGTAATAACCGTGCGGTTTGGCGTTGCCGTTGACATCGTTGTTATACCTGGAGTCTGGACTAAGTGCACGATAACCCTCCATACTGTAATAATACCGGTATGCCGTACGGAAATAGTCTGCTTTAAACTCTTGTATGGTCGTGCCGAATTTCTCCAGTGCGACGCCAATGAAGGCGACGAGACTCATAGACGCCGCCATGACAGGCGTGCCAATCCACGAAGCCGCAGCACCGGCAGTCTTCGCCATAATGACTTTGAGCGTTCCGGATGCCACGCCGATATTATCGCCCTTCAGATCGGCACGCACCACATCGAGAATCGTCATCGCCGTGCCTATCTCACCCATGATGCTGACCGCATTGTCGATCGCCTCGGGTTTGAAACCGAAGAGCGGTTCGGAGATGCTTACGGCGCCGGTGTAGAATCCGTCGAGACCCAAAGACTGCCAGAGTCCCATCTCGTTCTTGAACTCTATCGTTGCTTTCACTCTCGGGTCATCGGAGTCCAGAATCTTCAGCAACATTTTTGTACCCTCGTCCCAAGCGTAGAGCGCAGGAATCTCCCGCAATGCCTCAAAGAGCTCACTTTTGGTGCGCTCGTTGATAAAGGTCACCAGCGAATAGAACGACAAGTGGTCGGTTAGGATAGTCGCCACGCCTAATTCGGGATTGTAGTCCAGATACACAGGTTCCCACTCGCCGGTCTGCGGGTTGTAGTACGCAGCTCCGACAGCTTGGTCTGCCGGGGCTTGGAACGGGATGGTAATCTTCGCCACACCGCTCAGCTCGTGTACCAGACCCGAATCGGTCAGCATGCTGATGTCAATACCGATACCGCCGGTAACCCCCTCCGAAGGACGAGGCAGAAGTACCGAATTGCGGATGCAGATCTGCGCGGACTCATCAAAGGTCGTCGGGTCAAAGGTAATGGAGCATTTCTGTGCTTGGACGGTCAGGTTCGAGTCGTTGATCTCGAAGATCTCGGCGTTCTCATAGAGGAAGCCGGGACGGAAAGTGAGACTGTCGATGAGCGAAGCATCGGCGGTGATATTGTCCCGTCCGTCAAGGGTCATTGATACAACCGGTTCTCCACTTGCATTTTCGCTCATCTGGATGTTTTGCACCTCGCTGACCGGTACGGAGGTATGCAGCGAATCGCTATGCACCACCATTTGGTAGTTCAGATCCTGCGGTGGTAGGGGTTCAAACTCTTGATACATCGTCACGATATTATCACCAAACCTGCGCCATCCCGGAGCTTCGGCATAGAGTTCTTCCGTTCCCGGAGGTACTTGCAAATAAACATGTTTGCTCTCGTCTGCAAATATCGCATCGCTGAAGGTGGCATCGGTAATCACCGGCGGCACCAACAGCGGACAAGTCAGTTCTGCATAGCTGTATTTGGGACCGGTGCAGTCTTTGAACGCACCCTCCATGTCCACAATCGTTTGCGGGATCGTGTAATCTATACTACCGCGAATACATCCCGGCTCCATCTTAATGATGGTCTCAGGCCAGCCGGCAGAAGGATTGGAAAGCGCAATAATAACAGCAGTCTTGTTCTTATTGTAGATAATAGGATAGAAATCATCCGAGAAATACGGGTTGAGTGTATCCACAATCAGCATAGGTACTCCGCTACCGGAATACAAACCGTCCAGCGCCGTAACAGCGATCTCCCGCACTTTGGGACCAAAACGGAAGAACGGCGAACCATTACCCCAACGGCCTCCATACGTAGCAGAGTCACCCAACACCTCCAGATTCTTGAAATAGGTGTCCGCACTCAGCGTCGCGCCATAGAACGCTTTCTTATTAATTTTGACGATGCCTTCCTCCCAGTCGCCATGAACGGGTTTGGTATGCGCAAAACTCTCCGTGTCCAGTTCTACCTGACGGCTCGCACATACGATTCCGCGCGTAAGCGGACAGAGATAAAATGCCTGTTTGCCTATTCGTTTGATATGTTGGCCGATATAGAGGTATTTCGCATTCGTCAGTTGAAATGCCTGAGTAGGCACTTCTTCCATTTTGTCGCTCAGAATAACGGAGTCAATCGTAGATTGTATGAACGTAAAGGGAGCAATTGCCTCGATATTGTTACCGATGGTTATTTTGTCGAAATGGCCTTTGTCATAGAATGCCAATTTGCGGATATGCGTTACGGCATAAGTCTTGCCGGAGATGGTATCTGTAACCGAATCCGGAATCGTCACCGCGCCGTTTTCCACATTCATGCCTCCGCCCAAATAATCCAAGATATCGGCTGTGCCATCCTCCTGCAGACCGTATTTGAATATGCCGATCTCTTTTTCCTCTGCATCGTACGGACGCACATTCGCCCATAAGCACACATCGGTGCAATAGATAGGCACAGCGGACAATCGGTACCATCCGTTCGTCTGACCACCCCAACCGTAGTTAAAATGGAAATAGTTATAGGACGTGTATCCGTCGCAAATAAGCGCATGACCGTCTGCTTCCGGATCTGTCGGATGACCGGCGAAAAGCACAGGACGACCTTCATTTAACTCGATCTTAAACGTCTCACGCACATTGGCTATCTCGTTGCCGGTTACAATCTCAATATCCGGCTCGTAACTGAAATTCCTTACTAAAGCATCTGTGTTCCATTGTGTCGGACTACCATTGGGTTGACAATAACTCGTTCCCATCGCTTTACCTACATCCGCCATCAGACGGGCTACGGCTTCCGTTTGACCATACAAATAGCCATGCTCGTAATCGTCTATCATAGCATCCCAATCGTACGTGCGACCGGAGAAATCTTCGTATATGTACTCACCGTCCGCATACCCTACTACCACCTGTCCTTTGGTTTGTTTGGGCCATTTCCAATAGCGCATGACCTGTGCCACAGCGGTCGGCACACACCCTGTATAGCATTGGTCCGGCGTGAACATGTTATACGGTGCTATCTGATTCCATTTGGCGGTAATAAGCGGAGCCACTACCACATCGCCAAGGAAGGACGGAAGAGAACCCCAATCGTCTGTCACACCGATGCGGCGGGGACGAGGATTTGCCAACGAAGGGTTCTGACGCAAGCTGTCGATACCATCAGAATATTCCTTTAATAGGTCGAGGAACTGAACCGGCGCATCGTCGTAGTTGAACGAACCATGGTCGCAATAACCGAGGATCTCCGATACCGTCCCTGTCTCGCCGGATACGACTACAAAGCCTTGATCGTTACCGAGATTGATGATATAGACATTATCTTTGTTGGTTGCTACGCGTGAGGGCATACGATGCGCAATAGACGGCGCAATCTTTGTGCCTTTTGGCGCTTTGCGGATGGCTTTCTGCGCCGTCCGGTCATGCTGCACAAAATCATTGGCTATCCGGATTGCCTCTTCCGGCATAATGTCCGCTGCCATCAAAAAACTGAATACTGACAGCTGAATGCTGATAGCTAAAAGAAACCGTTTCATTGCTGCGCAAATTTAAAGGTAAAACGTTCGTTGGTGACGATATACATGCCCGTCATGCCTTGGGTCGAGATAGCGGCATTACCCTCGCCGTCTAAGCTGTATTGGGAAACTAACATGCCTTGCACGTTGTAGATATTCACTTTCGTTCCCGGCGTACCATGCTCAATGACGATCTGTCCGTCGCGGAAGAGAAAATGTTCCGGCACCTCAATCTCATCTATTCCTTCGGCTATCTCGGCTTTCTCGAACTTCACCGACCTGAGTTGGTTGATAGGGTACTGCACGGAGGTTCCGGCGGTGGTGATCACCAGTTCGGTAGCCGTGTAACTCAGTTCGGGGTTGCTTGCAAAGGAGAACAACACCCGCTCTCCCTGCACCGGGTAGATAGCTACCACATTCTGCAATGAGCTTGCGTCCTGCTCCTGCGGCTCCTGTGCCATCGTCGCCATCGGCATAACCATCAGCCATCCCAATAGCCAAGAGAGTAGAATTTTTCGTTTCATAAATATTGAAATTTTAGTTATTGTGATATATGTTTTTTTATACAATTTGGATTGCACACACAAATCTGAATATGGTTCTTTTCCGAAAGCGCCTGCAAAGGTACTGCTTTTTCATGAAAAAGCATTCTCAAATCGTACAATTCGACTCTCAAATCGTACAAATCTGCTTTTGGGGATAAAAAACTGCACCCCCGGAGGAGTGCAGCGATAAAAAGGATGCGACAAACTATTACACATCAATATAGTAAGCCAAACATCCAAAGGGGAATCTTATTGCCGAAACTCATTTCCGTATTATCGGTCACAACATAACTATCCGGGATATTCGCAATTTGCTTATATCCCTTGGCTCGTCCTCCCACTTCAAACAAAAGATGTTTATCTACCAGTAAATCTCCTTTTTGCGGCATGGCGATTCTATGACCTTTGGCTAACATAGAGGCACAGAAAGTCTCACGCATCGTGCCTACATCTGCATTTGGTGACAGTGCGTACATGAGGTTCGTATTGTCAAAAAGAATCTTCTCCGGTTTGTTGATCTGCGCCCATCCGTCATCGGTATATAACCGACGAATCAGAGCAGCCTCGTCTAACAAATCAATTAACTTAAGCAGTACATTACGCGAAGCGTTAAGCGTTTTCCCCAGCGCAGAGATATTCAGCGTGTACGGGTTTTGTTGCGCTAAAACTGCGAGTAACGGCTTTACTTTGTAAACCGATTCGTATTCCAAGTTTGAAACAGCCGGCATTTCGTTAAAAATAATGGCGTCCATGACTTGGCTCAAGCGTTCAAGATAATTTGTAGTCTTGTCCCGATAGAACGGATAATAGCCTTCTTTGATATAACGCTCAAAATAAAGCAAGACCTTGATATTCTTTTTGATGGTAATATCGATGCTCAACTTCTCATGATTCGATACGATATCTTCTAATGATAAAACAGGCAAGTCGGCTACTCCTTCCAATTTGAGATACTCGCGGAAACTCAGTCCATACATGGTATATACGAGGCAACGACGAGACAAATCATACTTCTGGCGTGTTATTTCCAGTGCGTTGCTACCTGTTATGACCACATGCAATCCAGGGTAAGAATCGTAGATGTTTTTGATTTCCTGCGACCAATTCCTATACTTATGAATCTCATCAAAGAATAAATGCGAAATATCATGCGTATAGGCGTAATCCGCCAAGTCCAGCAACGTATGCGATGCAAACCATAAATGATCCACGGAGCAGTACAGCACCTTGCTCTTGTCCGGAAAAGTTCGCTGTATATGCTGCATGATCATGGTAGTCTTTCCCGAACCTTTAGGACCACGAATGAGAATCAACCGGTCATTCCAATGAATCTCGTCATACAAATAACGCACCTGCGTGAATTCCGAATAACGCTCTAACAAACGATAGAAATCTGCGATTAACTGTTCCATATCTTTACTTTTAAAAGGTTTATACGACATGTGTTTTTATACTCTCAAAAGTAATACTTATTGCGTCTATATTACTTTCAAAAGTTAAAAATCCGCTGCAAAGATACTACAAAAAATCCGAATGTGCAAATAATTGAGCAAAAAAATGATTATTGGAGGTTTTTATGGCGGTATTGGAGAGGTGTCTCGCCGGTAATCTCCTTGAAGAAGCGGTAGAAAGTTTGGTCGGAGAGTAACCATCGGCGGAAGGTGGGCAGCGATACACGACACAAAAAAAAAGGGAGATACTTAATTATCTCCCTGATTGAATGCACCCAATGGCGGTGCCCTAATGCACGTACATAGTTATGTTATTTGAGCGTAGTTTTATACTCAAGGGTTACGTCACCGCCAGCGGCATAACCATCAGCCATCCCAATAGCCAAGTGAGTAGAATTTTTCGTCTCATAAATGTTGAAATTTTAGTTGTTGTGATATATGTTTTTTTCAAAATAATCATCCAATATAAACACGCAAGCGGCGCACACAATCCGTGTACACCGCTTATTTATGCGTTGCTATTTCCTTTCTCGCACCCGTTATACCGCCATTCGCAGTATGGGGAGGGGTAAAATTAAACATTTGATTTACAATCAGTTGCATAGGGTTATTATCTTATGGATTAGGATAGGTGCTATTCAGTTTTCGCGGTAAGAAATAACCTTTTATACAATTTGGATTGCACACACAAATCTGAATATGGTTCTTTTCCGAAAGCGGCTGCAAAGGTACAAAAAATTCTCAATATATGCAAGAAAAATTCTCAAAGTAACTAAAGAAAATTCTCAAAGTATTGCAATTAGTACTCCCAATTATCAATCTTTTCCATTGCCGATTATTAAGATTTAGGTAAATAAGGACCACAACCGAGCGACGACCGAGAGATGAGCGGGAGATGACCGAGATACAGCCGACTCAAGAAAAGCCCAATTTTGCCCTGACTAAACCTGAAAAAGGTTGACTCGAAAACTGAGTTGGAATCTTAAAAATCGTAAACTTTTGACTCGATACCTGAAAAGGTTGACCGGAGGCCGAAAAAGGTTTACTATTTGAAAGACGCTGCAAGGTACAACAAATTTTCCACATACGCAAAAAAAAGTGCCGATTACAGCACTTTTTTTGTTTAAGGATGTGAAGTTGCTTGAGGGTTTGTCTGTTGAAACCCTCCGCGTTACTTCATTTCTGTTCCCAAGACATTATAAGTCTTGCCGTTCTGCTCGATAAGCAAGAGACCGTTGCGGAGTACTTTGGTACTTGGTTTTTGGTCACTTCGTACATTCTCTGCACCGGTAGCGGAAGTTACCACCCATTGTACGTCATAGATGCTGACGCTGTTCTCTGCTGCTTCGGTACGTTTTGCACGTGTGCGGAACTTGGACGGAGCAGCAGCCGGAGTTTCCTCTTCGTCGGTGGCTACACCATAGATGAATACATAGGCATTGCTTGTCACCTCATACGGAATGTTGATCAATCCTTTTGCCGCTTGCGCAAAGGTCTCTGCACCGCGGCAAGCAACGATCCAATTTTACGTTATGGAGTGGATGAGAAAAATCCTGCCCGAAGACAGGATTTCTCTTTAGCATTCGGAGCCTATGGCTCATCATTCCATCATTGAGCGGCTTGCCGCGATCATTTTATCTCTGCGCCGGTAGCGTTGTAGGTGCGACCGGAGGGCAGCAGGATATACAATGCGCCGTTTTTCAGTTTCTTGATGGCATTGACGGTCTTGTCAGAGCTGTTCGGCACATCGATACCTTCTCCGAACTTGCAGACAGCTTCGGGCGTCAGATCCGTTTCGGCTTTCTGTTCACGCCAGCCTACGCGGTCGAAAGCCACCGTGGCAAAGCTGTATTTCTTGCCCGGGTCTTCGCAAGGAATCTCCGCCGACAGTTTCGACGCAGCAAAACGTCCTATCCACTCGAACTCACCGTCGTTGACGGACTGATAGAGGTCGATCGTTCCGGCACCGGCGGTCGCATCATCGGCTTCCCAGGTTACGACTATCTTGCCCTGGTCGTTGAACGTAGCGGATAGTGCGCGGCTGGACGGCAGGTCGGTATCGAGGGTGTTGGAATAGCGGTTGGTAACAATCGGATCGTTGTAGTCGAAGATGATCGTTGCCTCGTTGGCTATCTTTGCTCCGCCCGAGAGTCCGGCTTTGTGGTTGATATGGAAGGTAACGAATCCCTCTCCCTCATGGTTGGCGTTGTTCGGTACGAGGAAGCCTTTGAGTGGATCGTCTATCTCCGTCCCGTCGGCGTTGAGCGAGAAGAAGCGCCACGTAGCAATACCCTTCTCTTCGTCGAACTTGCCGCTGACAAGCACTACCATGTCTTTCTCTTCCCATGTCACGTACTGCGTAAATTCCTTGATGTTTCCACCTTCGAGAATCAGCGTGGTATCCGCCCAGCCGAAGGAGCCGAAGCTGAAGGACGAGAAGTCATAAACCGAAGCGTCGAGCGTATCGTTGACAGCCACTTCGTGCGCGGGCGCCGTAGCTTCGGGTTTGTTCTCGAAGGTCACGGTATAGTCCATCTGCGGACCCGGCTTGATGAAATGCTCGTCGCCGAAACCGGCAGGTCCGATCATCTCGTTGGGGTCGTAGGAACTGAGTACCAGCACATGCGTATGGTCGCCGCCGAGTGCGGCACAAGCGTTGGCAGACTGGAGCATCATAGCGGCGTTGAACGCCTGGCCGACCAAGGTGGTCAGACGATAGCCCCAACCGAGCGGATTGCTTTCCAGCGCACATCCGACGAGCGTGCTGAGTGAGTTGCTGAACAGGTTGTCCCAACGCTCGTCCTCATCGTCGGTGATGCCCATAATAACGGTTTTGGTACCATTATAGATACAGCCCACAACAGGGATGTTGCCCACGGTCGCATCCATGAATCCCCAACCGAGGAAACGCATGATACAATCCAGCTGCTTGTTGTTGAAACGGCGGTACTTGCCGTTGAGGATCTCGTCTATCTCGTCGTCGTACAATACCGGTTCTTCGTTCTCGTCGTACTGGAGCGGTCCCCACGGCTCGCCCATCGACCATACGATATCAAAATCGCGTCCGCTCATGACGGAAAACTCACGTGCCTTGGTTGAATGTGCGGGAATACGCGGGATAAGGAAGGCATAACACTTCATCTCTCCGAACATCTCTTCATAGCCGTTGTCTATGTCACCGGCATCGAACACCGTAGAACTCCCTATACTACTGCTCACAGCCTGCGCCCATTCGGGCTCAAGATTGTCCGGGAGGTATTTGATCGGGAAACGAGTGCCCAGACTGACTGTTTTTCCCTCTTTGTTGGGTCCGCTGCTGACGAAGAAATACAGCGGCACATTATAGGCATCCACGTTGGAATTGTTGCCATAAACGATGCTGAACTTATGATTCTTGCCGGCTAAGATACCGGAGGGACACGTGTGCATTGCCCAGATTTGCGGCTTCTCGTATTCCTCCACATAGACGCCGTTTTTGAGTGTATCTTCATCCACGATGGCATCCCAATATCCGGGTGCAGCATCGGCGAGGTCGAAGGAGGCATACCGCAGCGTCTCGTCGAACGTATGGCCTTGCGGTGTGTAGCCCTCCGCATAACTCACCCACGAACCGATGATATCGTCATATCCTTCCCGATGAAGCCGTACATTCGGATTCAGGTAGGTGTCGTAGGCGCCTACGATTCGTATTCTGACACCTTGTGCCTGGCCGACCGAGCTGGGATAGGCATAAGACAATCCCTGACCGATTCGTACGGAGCCGTAAGCCGGTGCACAGGCGTTGGCGCCCCGGGTGATCATAATGGGATAGGCGTTGCCGTTCAGGTAGCCGTACGTGAGCCATATCACGTCGTGGCGCTTGGCATCGCCCGAGCCGCTTGTTCCGGCTGGATAGTCCGGCAAGCCGTAGTACCAATAGATGGCTTCGCCGTTCTCGGTCATATCCGTCAGATAGACGTGTTCGCCGTCTTTGGTGATCTGCATTTGCGGATAGGGCAGTTGGAGTCCCTCGTATTCCACGAAGTGGCAGTCGAGTTGCGCCAGGGCATCGTTGCCGTTGCCGCTGAGGTCTTTGAGCGTACCGTCAAAACCGTAGTTGACCACGCATCCGTTTTGCGAAACGGGCTGGTGGGCGGCGAACTGCTTCACCTCGTCAAAACTGAGGGCACGATTCCAGATCTGGAGATCGTCCATGTACCAGTCCTGGTTGTTCTGGAAGTTGACTGCATTGCCGATAACAATCGGGTTGGTGCCGAACTCCATCTTGCCGTATTCGGAACCGGTGGCGAGCGGCATACCGTCCAGGTAGAGCGTCATGTTCTGACCGGGCTCGCGGCTGTCCCAGGTGAACACTACCGAATGCCACAGATTAGGCTCCCATAGCATATACACGTCATGGAGGTAGTGCGAATAACTATATAATGTCGTGCCTACTCCGTCGTGCGATTTGTCGGTATGCAGATACACTTTTACTTGCGCACGCACAGCGTTGTACTCGCCCGTTTTTCGGTCGTAGCCGTCAATGCGCGAGTCCAGACCGATGGAAAAGCCGGGAGTGCTGGATGTCGGAGCGTAGAATTGGTCGTCGTAGGGTGCGTCTTCCGTATTGGAACGCATATAGACCAGCGAGGTCCGCGTGTCAAGGCTGTCCACGCGCACCCAGAAGGCGACAGACATGGCCGAGTCAAGCGGCATAGTCTCGCGCAATGGGATAGCCACACGGCTATGGGGGAAGTCGCCGTTGTTGGCAAGCCTTTTCTCGGACATATGGAGCGCCATGTTCTTGTCCGAAGGAGCCGGTTCGCCGGTTTCCTTGCGGTAGAAGAGCTGGCAGGCATTGTGTCCGGCGAGGTCGTTTATGCCCACGAACTCACGCATCAGCCAGTGGTTGATACCGTTGCCATCTATCGCCAGCAGCGGCGACATCTGGCTGCCGCGTTCGCTAGGCAGACCGATGCGCAACTCTCCGTCCAGACGGGTCGAGTAACTGAGGCTGTTGAAGCCGTCTTTGGTCTGCAACGCCAGCCATTTGGCTCCTATATACCATGCCGTTTTGCCGGTCGGGTCGTTCGGGTCGATCACGAGGTCATAGGCACGCGGAGAATCCATGTTCGTGCAGCCCCATTTGCCGCAAGACGTGCCGTAGCACATCCGCTTGTTCTGTTTCCACGTGTTGCCGTTGTCGTTGGAGAAGGCGATCCAGCGCTTGCCGTCGTTGCCCACGATGGCATACACGTTCTGCCCCTTCGCCACGAGCATGTGGGCATTGTTGGTCGCTTCGGGAATAGTCACGATGTCGCTCCACGTCTGTCCGAAGTCCTCCGAGCGGATATAGAGCAGGTGCGAGAAGTCCACATTGTCGTTGCCCTCATCGTCTTTCCCTATCTCCGTGGCACCGCTGAACAGCAGGTGAATCGTTCCGCTGCCGGTCATGGCCATAATGGGATGATGGTTCAGCTCGTCGCCGTTGTAACCCTGGCGGTCCAATATCTGGCAATAATAGCCATCGTTGGACAACTTCGGTGCCAACTGGCTCATCGAGGCCGTCTCGCTCGTCATGTCGCCCGTGACGACATACACACGTCCGTCAAGCAGGGTGTTGTACCACGACTGCGACGAAGCCACTATTGCCCATCGGCCGTCTTTGATCTGCAGGTCGCCCAACATATGCACAGCCTGCGGCAGCGTCACTGTCAGGGTCGAGAAAGTGGCTCCCTTGTCCGTCGAACGGCACACCACGATGTCCTGATTGTCCGGCTGGGCGATATGATAAGCAATCACCACATTCGATCCTTCGGCTTTGATCAGGGCGTACTTGACGCCCCAATACTCCCACGGACCGATGGCCATCACTCGGCTGGTGAAGCTCGCACCGCCGTCCGTCGAACGCAGATAGACCAGACGCGGCAGACCCGTGTCCTCGCTGCTGCCTTCCCAGTTGTCGGGCACCAAGATATGCACGTTGTTGCCCTCCGCCTGCATGATGTTGAAGTAGCCGCTCCAGTCCTCCGTGCGGCGCTTGTAGATAGAACGCGCATCTTCCCACGTAGCACCGCCGTCCGTCGAGCGGCGATACCATACGTCATAGCCCTCGGGCTGCGCCGTGTAGTTACTCTGCATGTCCGCCCATACTACATGAACCGTGTTGCCGCAGACCGCAATCTCCGACTTCATCGGGTTCGCGTCCGTCGTGTCACGCGTGTAACCGGCAGTCAGATTCTTCCAACCGCCGTAGTTGCTGAACAAGTCTTGTTGCATCAAGTCCGCTGAGGACTGAGCGCACAGCGCCGTTGTGACCAACAGACTCCATGCAAGAAATAAAAATTTTCTCATACGCATATAGATTTTGTTAAACGATAAAACGAATGAACGTGCAAAATTACTGCATTTTTCTCAAAATGCATTCGCAAATCGTACAATTCGACTCTCAAATCGTACAAAAGTGCAAAATATCGTCGTAGATAGTGGCCAACGGGCATAAAAAAACCAACAATCCATAGTGGTAGTTTATTTCCGTAAGGATAGTCAATATCGTCTGCGAGTACATAGGAGTCCGGCACTCCGGCTATCTGCTTAAAGTCCTTACTTGGTCCGCCGACCTCAAACGTATATTTGCCGTCTACTTTGAAATCCCCTTTCTTCTTGCCATACTCCACTTCATGTCCCACACTCAATTGGTTCACGGCAAAAGTCTCGCGTAACGTACCTTCTTTAATAGGATGTGTGGCAAGCGCATAGAGCATGTTGGTGTTTTCAATGTATATTTTATCCGGCTTTTGCATCTTCTTTACGTTCAACAGATCGCTATAGAGCAGATTCAACAACTTGGCATCGTTGAGGAACTTGAGATACGACAAAACCGTAGGCCGTTGCAGTGCACTTTGTACCGACATCTTCGAGATATCCACCTCGTACGGCTCGCTGGCTGCCAATATGTTCATCAATGCCCGAATCTTCCGTGTGTTCTCCAATTCCACCTTACATATCCGCGGCAACTCTTCTTCTATCACGTACCGTACCACTTTGTTGGTCAATGCGTAGTACTCTACGGGATTATTCTTGTAGTACGGATAATAGCCATATTTGAGGTAGTTATCGAAATATGCCATCGGCTTGCATTGTTTGTATACCTGTTCGATGAATGCGTGCAGATCCTTGAAGTCCTCCAACGAACAAGTTGGCAGGTCTATTCCCTCATAGAATTGAAGATACTCCCGAAAACTAAGTCCCGGAATGTCATAATCCATACACCGCCGCGATAAATCCGCTTCGCCTTTTGTAAGTTCCAACAACGAACTCCCACTGATGACAACCTTTAGATCCGGATAATAATCGTTTATCTCTTTGATCTCCCGGCCCCAATTGAGATATTTGTGGATCTCATCCAAGAATAGATGCTTGCCGCCCATCCGATAGAATTGCTCCGCCAAGTCTAAGATAGAATGGTCTACAAAATAGTTGGCATCCAGCGAGCAGTATAGCGCCGTTTTGTCTTTTTTTGCGTAATGATTCCGAATGTACTGCCGAATGATGGTGGATTTACCGACACCGCGTGCGCCGCGTATAGCAATCAGCTGCTGATCCCAATTGATTTTAGACGCACATTGCCGCACAATCTTCATTGGCGTCAAGTTCAATAACTGCTCTTGAAGTTGAAATAACCGTTGCATATTCGTTCTTTTATGTATTATTAATTATACAAATTTAATTGCTTTTTGTATAGTCAGTTATACAAATCCGCTGCGAAATTACAACAAATATTTGAAATACACAAATTTTTCTTCTATTTTTGGTCAAAAAAGTCCCAAAATGATTCAAAAAGAGCGAGAAAGAAAAAATCCCTGCCACGCGGGTGACAGAGTTTGAACTTGTCCTCTCTTTTAGTGCTAAATAGGAGTTGGTGCGGTTGTACTTCGAGGGCACCGACTTTTTGTTCTATGTGTTATACTAATCCTCCGAGTGGGAACTCGTCGGGTATAACACTCGGAGTGCCATCCGAGGCACTCCTTCACCAGCCCGAAGTTACGTTCTTAGCCACAAGGGCACGATTATTTCGCAAAATCCTGCAAATAGCAAATATATGCAAGCATAATTTGCGTATTCGGATTTTTTGTTGTACCTTTGCAGTCGCAAATGAATAAACAACCATGATATATTATTTCTCCGCCACGGGCAATACCAGCACAGCAAGTATTACAAAAAATGATAACCATTAAAATCACAACATTATGAACATTTTTGAAAGATTAACTTCCGGCTATCCGCAAGGAGATGTAGCCCCTCAGGATTTCATCGACCATTTGTCTATCGGAGCCGACGGATGGGTGGGCGCATGGATTGCTGTCGGCTTGGCTGTCATCTTCGGCTTGCTGGTGTACATTATCCCTATTTATCTGACCGAGAAAGAGAAAGTCGGTCCGTATCCTCTTTGGCTGCACACGTTCTATTGCGCAGCGGATTTCATGGGTATTTGGGTATTCTTGGACGCATGGCTCAAGTATGACCATTTCCCATTGTTCCTGCTGCTCTCTATCGGCGAAGCTATCTGGGTCGGCATGGAGATCTTCAGCCTCCAACGCGCATGCACCTATGAGAAAGACATCAATTTCAAACCGGGTGCCACTACCAAGGACATGCTCAAAACCATCTGCATCCAGCTCATCTGTTTCTACGTAGGTCTGAACCTCTTACGCTTTGAGTTGCACGATAGCACTATGTGGAAATTCTGGATCTTCACCCAGGTTCTTATCACAATCGTTCCCGGTCTGGTCATGGAAGCACGCCAAACGCGCAAAGGTTACAGTCTCTGGCTGCATATCGTTCTGATCTGTGTGGCATTGGTTTCTTTCAACCCGTGGTGCAACATGTGGCTGGCTATCGCACCGGATTTCTTCTCGCTTGAAGCGAACCCGTGGTATTATATCATGGGTGTGGTCTGTCTGTATTTCTCCGTCCGCGGTTTGGTGCAGTACCTCAAACTGCCGGAGAAGAAATAACTGTTTCTTGCAGAATTTATTAGCCACTGACTCTTGCAGAGCTGGTGGCTTTTCTTTTATATCCACCTACGGTCTACCATTATTCTTTGTCGTTCGTTCGCCTTGACCAAGCAACTGCGCCCTTCCAATCCCTAACGCGGGATATATTTACTGCTATTTCCTTACCTCGTTAGGATTGACCCCTAATTGGTTCTTGACATAGCGGTTGAGGTGGCTGACGGACGAGAAACCGAACATGTCCGTCAGTTCCTGAATCGTCACATTGGGATTACGCAGCAGGCGCGAGATATCCAATGCCGTATAGCGGCTTATCCAGTGGTTCGCCGGATAGCCGCTGTATTTCTTTACAGTCTCGGAAAGGTACTTGCTCGTCACGCAGAGGCGGTCGGCATAATAAGCCAAATCGCGGTGTTCGCGGAACTCGCCTTGCTCCAAAAGCCTTAGAAAACCTTCCATCAATATTGCCGCAGGTGTGGTGACCGTCTCGTTGCCATAAAGCGCAGCATGGAAATCGAAGAAGTCAATAATCATCCGCTGCACTGCGTTGAGCAACATATCCCGATAGAAGAGGTGGCTGGTCATAGCAAGGCATTCCTCGATATACACCATGCTTCGTCTCAACCTTTCGGTCTGCTCTTCGTTCAGTGGCATTACGGGGTTCTGGAAAAGCAACATCCCGCCACGCATGCCATAGTTGCTCATCGGCGTAGCGAGTTCGGTAAATTCAGTCACTACAAACACATTGAGAATTTGGAAATCTTCTGTCCTGCTAATCAATTCGCCCTGCTCGCTCTTGCGCAGGATAAAACTGTCGCCTCGATGGAGCCGGTATTTTCTGCCGATCAGTTCCACTTCCGCTTCTCCGTTAAGACACAAGGCGTGCGTCAAATACCCCAGCATCTGCGCTTGCTGCTCCGTTTCAAAAGTATGACTTACAACTACGTTTTGCATACGCGTTCGGCTATTAAATTTGCCGGCAAAGTTACAATATTTTTCTCACATATGCAAGCAAAAAGTGCAAAAAATGCCGTAGTTATAATTTGTTCACCTCACGAAAAAGCAGTAATTTTGCACTCGATTTTGAAACGCAACGAATATGAAACATAAATTTTTAACCTTGCTAGCAGCGATGGCGGTATGCATCAGCTGCAGCGCACAAAACCCAAATGAAAAAATGGTAAATGATAAAATGAAAAAATGTCTTGTAGTCTTTTTCTCCCATGCCGGAGAGAACTACTCCGTAGGAAACATCAAAGTGGGCAACACCAAGATTGTTGCCGATTACATCTCCGAGCTTATTGGCGCCGACCAAGCCGAGATTGTGACACACAAGTACGACGGTATGGCTTATACGCCGCTGACTAACCTGGCGCAAGACGAGCAGAATAACGACGAGCGTCCGGATTTTGAACTCGTGCCGAATGTCGATTTCAGTCAGTATGACACCGTTTTCATCGGTGGTCCCGTATGGTGGGGCACCTATCCGCAGGTGATGTTCACGTTCTTCGACCGCTATGACCTGAACGGCAAAACCATCTATCCTTTCACCACCCACGAAGGTAGCGGTCTCGGCTCATGCGTCAACGATGTCCGCCGCGCGTACCCGAACGCCTCCGTGCAGAAAGGCTTCTCCATCTATGGTCACGAGGTGCGTACCAACAAAACAAAAGTAGAGAACTGGCTCAAAGGACTTTAAGTATGGATTACAAGAAAGGAACTGTTTACGAACTGATGGATGCCGGCGGACCGACGGACGTGCGCGAGCCGTATTTTATGGAGGCTGTCGAGGAGATGATGCGGTCACGCAAGCTCTGCGCCATCGCTAGCGCCAAGATGCCGGACGACATGTCTTATATCGCCGATCTTGAAGAACTCTTCGGGCGCAAACTGGACGATGTGCGTATCCTCACGCCCTTCATCTGCGATTTCGGCAACCGCGTGAAATTCGGCAAGGGCGTGTTTATCAACCACTCTGCCGTGCTCAGCGCATCCGGTGGCATTGAGTTTGAGGACGGCGTAGCGATAGCACCCTGTTTCCGAGTGGCGACCATCAACCATGATTTCAACAACCGCCACACCATCTATACGTACGGTAAAGTAACCATCAAAAAGAACGCATGGATTGGTATGAACGTCACTATCTGCCCGGGCGTAACCATCGGCAAATATGCAGTAGTAGCAGGCGCAGTAGTGACTAAAGATGTGCCGGACTACGCCGTTGTAGGCGGTTGCCCTGCCAAAATCATCAAAATGCAAAACCCCGAAGAACAACAGGAATAATGGAAACAATCAAACTATCCAACGGCATTCAGATGCCGATTTTGGGCTACGGTGTGTACCGCGTGAGCCCCGAAGAAACCGAACAATGCGTGCTGGACGCACTCGCTACCGGCTTCCGCCATATCGACACGGCGCAGTCGTATTTCAACGAACGCGAGGTGGGCAACGCCATCCGCAAGAGCGGTATCCCACGCAACGAACTCTTTATCACCTCCAAGGTCTGGATTGAGCATTTCGGCTATGAGCAGACCATCGAGAGTGTGCTGGAGTCGCTCGACAAACTGCAAACGGACTACATCGACCTCATGCTGCTCCATCAGCCTTTCGGCGATGCCTATGGCGCATGGCGCGCGCTGGAGGAACTGTATCAGGAGGGCAAACTAAAAGCCATCGGTATTTCTAATTTCTATGCCGACCGGATGGTGGAGTTCTGCCGGTTCGCTTGCAACGATTTTGTCAACGCCGACGGCGACTTGATCCAAGGCGTGCGCCCGATGGTCAACCAAGTGGAGATACATCCGTATCATCAGCAGAACACCTTGTTAGAATGGATGCGCAAGTACGACATCCGGCCCGAGGCATGGGCGCCGCTGGGCGAGGGACGCGAGGGCTTGTTTGAGGACGAGACCTTAAAAGCCATAGCCGCTAACCACGGCAAGAGTCTGCATCAGATTGTGCTCCGCTGGCATATTCAGCGAGGCATAGCTATCTTCCCCATGAGCCGCAACAAGGCGCACATGGCGGACAATCTCCACCTCTTTGATTTTGAACTGACGGACGAGGAGATGGCTCGGATAGCTGCGCTGGACAAAGGCCGTTCGGTGTTCTTCTCCCACCAGGATCCGGCGATCGTGGAGTGGTTCGGTCAGATGGTCGAGGAGCGCAAGAAACAGGGTCACCATCCCGCCTCCGAAAAGAAAGCGTGGTAAAAAGACATCTTAACCATTACCGGCTGCAAAGATACAACATTTTTTGGCAATCCGGCAAACAAAAGGGACTGTCATATTGATTCACGATACAGGAGACAAATCGAGTGTATAAACGGTGTAATTCCCGTTGCCCTCAGTAATCGTAAGGGAAAGGATACAGGATGAGCGCGCATCATATTCCAGCCTAAGCATCGCTATGTCTCTTGGAGCGGCATGTGCAACGGTCAATGTACAGATACGTTTCTTTGCCTCATTAGAGAATGTCTTTTCGGCATGATTGAGTTCCGCTGCTTTGTCCACTTCACCTCCCAGACAATAGAGTAACGTAGATCGGAAGAGGGACATCCGACTCTTAGGGTCTTTCACCGAAAAATGCTGCACTTTGCCATTCTTGCAGACATCGAAAGAATCGGCAGTTATATGTGTATAGTCCCCTGCGGGCTGGTGGTAATCCATCACCAGTCGGTTAGGATAGACGAGCACCATAGTTCCTTGACGGGTGGTAGTTTTATTCATTTTAGGCATGACCTTGGTCTCGGTGAAGGAGTATTCCTTGCCGGACACAAGACCTTGCTCTTGAGCAGATGATATAGCGGCGATGAAGAGCACGCAAATGAGCGTTAGAAATATTCGTTTCATTTCTTTTTTCTGTTTTTGATATATAGATAGAGTTTATACAAGTTCGGCTCCAGCGTATAGGACAGGAGGATGGTGGTGACCATGCCGACAACCGAGGCGAAACTGATGCTGCTGATAGCCGGATGTATGGCGAAGCCCAGGATGAACATACAGATAACAAGAATAGCCGCCGAGAGGGTGATAGCCGTCTTGTTATAGACTATAGTCGGGTTTTGGTCATCGCCCTTGAGCAGTCCTTCGAGAATGAATACCGAATAATCGACTCCTATACCGAAGACGAATGACGATACGATGATATTGATGAGGTTGAACGATTGATTAAACAGAGCCATCGCTCCGAGCACAGTGTACCACGATAGCATCATCGGGCACATGGCTATGAGGGCGAGCCAGAGATTGCGATAGGTGAACAGCAAGAGCAGGAAGACGAACATAGAACTGATGACCATAATAAGATTGAAATCCTTGTGAATCAGTTCAACAAGTCCGGTTGTGTAGTAATAGGGATCCATCACCATACATCCATCCAGCTGCGCCAAGCACTCTTTTACGGCAGGCATATGCTCATGCGTTGCCTTTACGGGAAAATAGACGAGCACCTTGTCTCCTGTCGACTCTGTCAAGTTCTCCGTCAGTTCCGGCGGCAGGATTCCCGCCTGAGTGAGAAGTTCAGGCTCCGCCGGAGATTCCATCAGTTCACGGAACGGCAGGAACATCTCCGGTTCAATACTTTCCGCCCGGCATGCTACGCAGATATGTTGCCATACTTCCTCTCGTTTCGACGGCGTGAAATAGTAGCGCCACGCGTTCAAGCGCTCTTCTTGCTTGGAGAGAGACGGCATCAGCAACGATATAGGTACACTCTCTTTCGTCATGCCCTCTGCGCACAAGCTATCCAGCGTCTGTTCCATAAGAGGCAACCTCTCCAATGCTTCTTCGGCAGAAGTAGCGACAGAGGCGAAATACTGTTTGTCATACCTTTCGTCCACATGCTCTTTCCACGAAACCTGCGCATGGAGGCACTCCGGCGAGGTATAGCCTATATGCTTCAGATCACTATCGAATGTGTAGCTGCCGGCATAACAAAGGCACAGGACCACCCACACAGCAGTGAAGAGGCAAACCGTTTTGTTGCGCTCAACGGGATAAGCGTTAATGCGTTCCAAGAATTGGAATGCTCTTCTATTAGGGGTGTAGTTGCGCGGCAGCAGATGCGGCACAACGATAAGACAGAACAAGGTAGTCCCGGCTATCGCCAGCAGCGCGAAAAAGCCGAAGTCATTGAGCAACCTCGATTGCGTGAAAAGAAGTCCTGCAAACGCGCCTATAGTGGTAAGGGAGCCCAAGAGGACAGGACGCGTCTGTTCGTCTAACGTGAAATCCACGTCTCCGGTATAGATATAATGAACCAGCACATGCAACACATAACTGAACGCAACTCCTAACACGATAGCCCCGATGCCGAGACTCATCAGGGACATCCCACCTTGCATCACAAACAGACCCGCTAACGCCAGCAACACACCCATGCCCAACGCACAAATAGTGAGCAGGACATAAGGGGGACGTTTGAGAAAGAAAGTCAGCAAGAGGAGAATAATGAGCAGGGCTATCCCTACCGTGACAAAGATATCGGTGTGCATGCGTTTGCTGTTGCCGCCTGCCAGCACAATCGTGCCGTGGAACAGAATATCTATGCCGGGATACTGTTTGCGGACTTCGTCCCGTACGTCCTCCATTGTTTCCACCAAACGACTTGCCTCGCGGGAATTATCCGTACCGAAAGCAGGCGTGACAAAACCATAGCAAACCATTCCGTCGGCGGAATAGAGATGGTTATTCATGAAACGAGAAGTATGCTGCCCTGCTCCATGATCGGGAAATAAGTTACTAAAAACATTCCACACCATGCCGCAGGGATCGTATGCAATCACATCATAGAAATTCCCGCCAATGTCTGTTTCCATAAAATCCGCATAAGATGCTATCTGCCGGCGTATATGTTCTGTTGTGCAAAGGGAATCCAATGCCGCCTTGTCCATATCCAGATACGCCGGGAAATGCGATGCCGCGTAATCGGCTGCATCCATCAGCAATGTCGGGTCGATATACGACAGCGTGTGTAGCACGGATTGCCTTTTTTCGGTAGCCTTCGTCACGCCGTCCATAAACAGATCCAACGCCTCTGCCAACTCCTGCGACGAAGGTGTAAAAGTACTATCGGCAGCTACTGCCTGCACAAAGATTTTGTCCTTCAGTTTAAGATTGGTGAACGTCACGCGGTACGCTTCATCCCCTGTCTCGGGAAGAAGTTGGAAGATGTTCTCCTCAAACTTACATTGCGCACTCAGCCATGCGAGAATCACCGTGCAGACGGCTACAGACACCCATAGGACGGCTTTATGTTGCCGCAGGAAATGATACAATCTCTTCATCGTTCGGATCTGTGTAACATGGGTTATGTATATAAACCGCCGTTGATGGAGATACATTCTCCCGTTATATATGCGGCATCATCCGAAGCAAGGAAAGCTACCACGGCAGCCACTTCGTCCGCCTCGGCGAAACGGTTCAAGGGAATCTGTTTCTTCAGTTCTGCTTCATCCAGTCCATCCACCATCTCGGTCTTGACAAATCCGGGTGCAACGGCATTGACGGTGATGTTCTTTCGCCCCACCTCCTGCGCCAATGCTTTGGTAGCGGCGATGAGTCCTCCTTTTGCCGCCGCATAGTTGCATTGCCCGGGCAGACCTTTTTGTCCAGAAAGGGAGGCAATACTAATGATGCGTCCGTGTTTATGCCGGATCATGGGCTGCAAAAGCGGGCGTGTGACATTATAAAATGAATAGAGGTTGGTAGAGAGCACGCGATCGAAATCGTCCGGCTCCATCCATACCAGCAGATTGTCACGGCGTATTCCTGCATTATTGATTAAAACATCAATGTAATCATCGGGGTGATTAGTCTGCCACTGTTCGATTGCTGCGACGGTTGCTTCGCGGTTGCTGACATCAAAACGTAGCAACTCGCCGTCACTACCTGCCTCACGTATCAGCGCGAGAGTCTCTTCCGCCGCCACATCGTTGGATTGATAATTGATGATGATGTGATAGCCCATACCGGCCATGCGGATGGCTACAGCTCTTCCGATGCCCCGGCTACCCCCTGTTACTAAAGCATATTTCATATTATTTATAGATATTAATTTGATTTACAATTGTTTCCATTCCTATGATTTCAGCAGCAGTGAAGACAGATGTCATGGATACGCCGAGTAGTCCGTGCAGATTCAGATTCTGTCCTGTCATCAGCACGTTGGGTAACGGTGTCTTAGGTGTCAGGATGGTTGTGAGCGGCGAACGGAAGTCCTTACGTATGCCGTATGCCGAACCCTCGTGCGTACGTGTGTAGCGGTGATAAGTAAGCGGTGTGGAAGTATAGATGCGACTGACCGCCTCGTTCAATGCCGGCAGACGATGGCTGATGAGTTGCAGACACTCATCCACTTTCCGTTGCTTGAATTCTACGTAGTCCTCGCCTCTTCTTCCTGCAGGTTTGTCCGCCCAAGCCGCCACTTCCGACCAACGCATCGGCACCAGTAGATCAACGGCAGGCTGGTTCGGATAGAAACTGACCATGACGCTGTTAACACGCCCGGCGGTTTGATTCCATAGATCCGCCCCGGCACGATGGACGAAGATATTGCGATTCTCGTACGGCAGGACGTCCGGTTTGAGGCATATGTTTGCTGTGAACATACCGACTGTGTCTTCCAATGCCACTATGCGACGTCGGAAAGAATTACGCACAGAGTGGCAATCCGCCATCAGTTGCACTACTTCCTGCGGATGAATGTCCGCAATCACCGTATCCGCTTCTATGAACTCGCCGTCCGTCAGTCGAACGCCTACAGCGCGTCCTTCATGCTCCACAATAGAAGCGACAGCCGCTTTCGTACGCACCTCGCCGCCCATTGTTCGGATGTCAGATGCCAAGTGATCGGCTATCTGATGTCCGCCGCCGCAAAGCCGCCATGCGCTTTGGATAAACGAGTTATTGATTTGGGCAAAGATATACAACGGCAGACTGTCACGACGAAGTTCCATCTTGATCGAAGTGCCGGAGAGCACTTGTCGCAGCAGCGGGTCATGCACCGTTTGAGCCAGATATTCATAGGCGGAACGGGCAAAGAGTGAACTGCTGTAGAAATCCGTAGCATTACGGGGCAGGAAAGCATCATAGATATGATTGCCCACATCTTTTAGGAACTGCGTATAAACACGCAATGATTCTCTCTCTGCGGGGAAAGCCTCCGCCAGTGTGTCGGCAAACCGTTCGTGTCCCACAGCAAAAGCATATCTCTCATCACCAATGACCACTTCGTCAAAACAGGCTTCATCAAGTGCCTGCCACGGCAACTCAGTCAAGTTGAAATAGCAGAAAAGCGGATACAAGGACTCGCCTTCCCGCAGCCCACCAACATAGTGAAATCCGGTGTCAAAAAGTACGTTTCCCCGCCGGAACGTCTGCAAGCATCCTCCGATATGGGCATCCTGCTCCAGTACTGTCACCTGCATGCCGTTCTTAGCAAGGATATAGGCACATTCCAGTCCTCCCAGCCCAGCTCCTATGACGACTGCATGTTTATTCATCGCTGACATCGGCTTTGAGCGTCAGGTAAGCCATATCCCCTTCGCCGATAGAGGCAGAGAGGCGATAAACGCCCGACTCTTTTTCCTGCATTTCGATGCTGACATCCACATTCGGATGGCTGAAAGGCGACATCATAGTGGTGAGGCGGCATTGTTTGACATATAGGATGCGCAGTTCGCCTCCGTGAACGACCTCTGCACACCGGCGAATCATCTCTATGTTACACACACCCGGCGAGACAGGTGTCCCCGGGAAATGTCCCTCATAAACACGGCAGTCCGGATTCAACCGTACGCGAACGATGCCTTTTAGCGGGCTATACGGCGTACATTGCTGTATATAGAAATAATCGTCAATCATCTTTTAGAAAGATCTTCATTTGGCAAGTCGCCGCCACTTTTT
The DNA here is from genome assembly GCA_937910305.1 of uncultured Bacteroidales bacterium. Taxonomy (GTDB): domain Bacteria; phylum Bacteroidota; class Bacteroidia; order Bacteroidales; family Paludibacteraceae; genus Colicola. The sequence continues at coordinate 24,899 of CALEPS010000160.1, forward strand.
CATTCACTCGCACTTCTGCACGTATCAGACGGATGCCTCCCACTTCGGTAATCAACTGAATCTCAGTATGTAGCTCGCTGCCTACAGGCGGCAGGATGAGGAGCTCGCAATCTTTAATCTCGCCGATGAACCCTAATTTGGGTTTCTCGCCTCGTACGAATGTACCGTATCCGGCATACACCGCCGCCGATTGCGCGATATGTTCAATCAATCCGGGCTCGCGGAATACTCCGTCTCGGACAAATATATTGTCCGGTAGAACCGTCAGTCCTGTCTCGGCTCCCGTGTCAGAAGCAGACCACACAACGTCCACCATGACAATAGGTGGACGTTGCGGAATCAACTGATATATTTCTTCTCCTCGAAAAATCACACGCGTTCGGCAAGGTAATTGTACAAGGCCTCAAAAGTCTGCACTTTGGCAAGGTCAGCCGGTTGGATTTTCACGCCAAACTCGCTCTCGATAAGAGCCACCATATCCACAAGGCTCAGACTATCGAGCTGCAAGGTCTGTTTGATGTTCGCATCCGGGGTGATGATGGATTCTTCCACTTCAAATTCTTCTGCCAAAACACTATTCACTTTGGCGATAAGTTCATTCTTTTCCATAATAGATTATTTAATTTTTATTTTTTAATTTCTCTAACTATCAGTGTTGCGTTCGTACCGCCGAAACCGAAACTGTTGCTCAGGAACGTGTCGAAATGTTTGTCTATACGTTGGTTCGGAATCAACAGTTTGGCACTATCCTCATCCGGGTTCTCAAAATTCAGGTTGGCGGCTATAAAATCGTTCTGCATCATCAGTATTGAATAGATGATTTCGCTGGCACCGGCCATCCACATCTCATGTCCGGTCTGCGACTTGGTAGAGGTTACTTCAATACGCCTGTCACCGAATACATCGTATATGGCTTTTGCCTCGTTGGTATCGCCCACATGCGTAGAGGTCGCATGAGCGTTGATATAACCTATCTCGTCTATATTGATACCGGCGCGCTCGATAGCCATACGGAGTGACTTGCTCGGACCTGCCACGTTCGGGGAAGAGATATGGTCTCCGTTAGCGGAGAAACCGTAGCCTAAGACCTCTGCGATGATAGGCGCACCGCGTTTGACGGCGTGTTCGTATTCCTCGATGATGACCGTTGCTGCGCCGCCTCCGGGAACCAAACCATCACGGTCACGGTCGAACGGGCGGGACGCTTTCTCCGGTGCATCCTCACGGATGGAGAAAGCGGATATGCCATCGAACGAACCCACGGAGAACGGGTTCACTTCCTGTGCGCCGCCGCAGACAATCATATCTTGCAAACCCGTTTGTATCAAAAGCGCTCCTAAGCCGATGGCGTGTGCGCCGCTGGCACATGCACCGCTGACCGTCAGGTTAATGCCACGCAAACGGAAGATTGTACCCAAGTTCATCGTTACCGTGGAGTTCATTGACTGGAAGATCGCTCCGGAACCGCACAACGTCGTGTCGTGTTTCTCTCGGATGGTATCCACTGCGCGTACCGCAGGATCAACCGAAGAGTCGTTTCCGTAGAGCAAGCCTACATCGTGTTTGTCTAAATAATCTTGGTCGATGCCCGCATTGCGCAGGGCTTCCACTGTAGCACAGTATGCATATTTGGCTTGTTCCGGCATATACGTCCGCTGAGAACGACTCAGCACTCCCTTCAAATCGGGAATATCCACTTTGGCTGTTAATCCCGAACGGAATCCCATCTCTTTACGGAGAGGGTCAAGAATAATTCCGGACTTGCCCGTATAGAGCGAATCGCGTACCTCATCCAACGATTTTCCTAAGCAGGACCAGATGCCCATGCCTGTTATGACTACTCTTTTCATTGTATCTTGTTTTTAATAGATTCAAACAATTCTTTCCGTTTTTCTTTCAGTTCCGCCATGCGCTTTTTATTGCAGAGCATCCTTACGTTTCGGAACGTGCTCTGCATCCATTCCCACTCGTAATAAGCGAAGAGCGCCAACGGGTACGTCGCCAGTAGCATCCATACGATGGACTGCCACCACAGCCCCCATGTCAGACCGCAAACCAACACCGTCAG
>CALEPS010000161.1 GCA_937910305.1 uncultured Bacteroidales bacterium
ATCGGAGGTAGTACCGATCTTGGTACCGCGAAAATGGATGTTGACATTCGGAATAACTTCACCTGTAGTCTCATTGACAATCTCGCCAACGATAATTGTTTCAACAGCGTTCAGAAAGGAGACATGAAAAATGAGAAAAGAAAGGACTATTAATCCTTTGATCCAAGTAATATACCTTTTCTCTTCTTTCATCATTCCTTTATTTTCTCATTTTCCTTCCTTGTTCGCCGGATGGTATTGGAGAACGGCTTGGCGCAGGTCTTGTATGTTGAGATGCGTGTAAATCTCCGTGGTCGCAAGGTCTTCATGACCGAGTAGTTGCTGAATGACCCGCAAATCTGCTCCGTTTTGTAACAAATGTGTGGCGAAAGAGTGCCTCAAGGTGTGCGGGCTGACCGTTTTGATAATACCGGCATCAGCGCAAAGGTTTCGTACGAGGGTAAAAACCATAGCCCGTGTGAGTGGACGCCCATAACGATTAACAAAGGCGAAATCTTTGGCTTCGGGCTTGACAGGCCAAGCGGACCGTTCTTGCATCCAATATCCGAACCACTCTTCGGCAACCGGGGAAATGGGCACAAGGCGTTGTTTGGCTCCCTTTCCTTCTATCAGCATGTAATGCTCGTTCAGATATATCTTGCTCAGTTGCAGATTCACCAGTTCGCTTACGCGAAGACCGCTTCCATAGAGCATCTCCATCATTGCCCGGTTCCGATGCCCCTCATTGGAGGAGAGATCAATAGCAGCCATCATGGCATTTATTTCTTTAAGGGTCAGGACTGTAGGCAGATGTTTTGATTTCTTCGGTCCTTCAAGTAGTTCGGACGGGTCCTGGTCAATGTAATCTTTGTATAATAGGAATCTGAACCAGGCATGAAGACCGGATAGGACACGTGCCTGAGTTGCTTCGGATTTGACAGTTTTGAATTGCTCGAATATAAAATCTTGCAACTGTTCAAAATCCATCTTGACAAAATCTACTCCATGTTCTTTGCAATATGCGAGTAACTTGTCCAGATCCATCTCGTATCCATCGATGGTGTTCTGTGAATAGCCTCGTTCAAGACGCAAGTAAGTATGGTACTCGCGCAGCAACAGATCGTTGTTGTTTATTTCTTTTGCCATGGCAGGAGTGAACCGGTGAAGGAACATTGGTAAGTCGCTTTTCCGCCGTAAGCGTTGCGGTAATAAAGAGTAAAAAGAAGGCTGTCGTTCCGATAGACGAACGAACCTGAATCCAATACCTGTATTTGGATCACTTTGTCTTTCTCTATATTCAGAATATACATGCCGTGCGGTGTCCCTTCATAGTCTTTCCCTGGCAGAAAAGTAAAGGCTTCCGCCGTTGTTTCGGACTTGTATTCGCCGGTAACGAGCAATGAATCCGGAACGAAAATATCAGATATATACAGGTTGTAACCTGTGCCCCGGATGACGTTGTTTTTATCCAGATCCAGGCCTTCTGAATAGAGATCCAGGGCTACTACAGCAACCTCCGGCAGTGAATCATAACAATGACCGTAGGTTTGTTGGTAAGCCGAAGTATATTGCAGCGGCAGACCGCGGTAATGCGCCGGCTGGTAGCGGCGGCATGCACTTATGCACAATAATACGATGCCGAGTATCAGGATATATTTCTTCATGCGAGATGGATTTTACGGGAAGGATAATAGGCGGCAGCGAAACCGAGTGCCAGGACGATAGCAGCTACAAGAAGCACGTCCCACCACAAGACCTGTACCGGATATGCGGATATAATATATTCGGCACCGTTGCCAAGGGTGAGCCATCCGAAATGCTGTTGCCCGAGACACAACAAAACTCCTGCCGCCAGTCCGCAAATTGTGCCGAGTGAGGAAATGAACCATCCTTCCAAAAGAAAAACTCGCCGGATAGTACTTTCGTCGGCTCCCATATGCGAGAGGATGCGGATGTCTTCGTTCTTGTCGATAATGAGCATCGAGAGCGAGCCGATAATATTGAAACTGGCAATGATAAGTATGAAGACCAACAGAAGGATCGTAAGCAGTTTCTCTATCCGTAAGATACGGAAGAAATCTTGCTGTTGCTCGTATCGGTCCAGTACGCGGTACTCCTGCCCTAGCAGATAGGCGATCTGGCTTTTAAGATTCGAAATTTTCACTCCTTCTTTCGGGTGAATCCGAAGGGCAGTAGCTGTGTGTTCGTCATAGTCGAAGAGCCGCTGCGCCAAAGGAAGCGAGACGAGTATGAGTTGATCGTCGTATTCTACTTGGTTTACTGCGAACGTACCGGCAATAAAAGCGTGTTCATGTCGCAGCGACTTATCGGGACGGAGCATGTTGATTTTCTCCGTTCGTTCGGGTGCATATAAATGAAGTGCTCCGGTAAAATGGGCATTGATCCCTATTTGTGCCGCCAGCCCCCGCCCAAGAACAGCTCTGTCAAATGCACCGTCCCAAACCGAGTAAAAACCATCCGTGATGATAGAGTCTATATTCGCCGTACGGGTGAAAAGGTCATCAACGCCCATAACCCGTGCTGGCAACTGGTGATCTTTATACCGGATGAGAGCCGTTTGTTCCAGTTGCATAGATACGGCTTCAATGTCCTCGCGCGCGTACAAAGAAGCAATAGGCTCGGTATCTGTGCGCAGAGTCTGTCCTGTAGTTGGAACAATCATCAATGCGGGATCGAACTCAGAGAACATGTGTTCTACAAGCGCACCGAAACCGTTCATCACACTCAATACGCATATCATCGCTGCAGTGACAACACCAACAGCAACTGCACTAATACCCGAGACGATATTAATGGCATTATGACCTTTTTTTGAGAAAAGGTATCTCCAAGCAATATGGGATTCGAAGTTAGCCATGAAGCAGTTCATCAATGCGTTCCATCCGATCGATGGTTTCGTCTAAATGGAAGACTATTTCGGGGATAATACGCAATTGATGGCGCTCCAATGTGCCGAGTTCACCGCGAAAACGGTGGGTGTTTTCGCCTATAAGCGCCATCGTGTCACTTACTTTATCTTGCGGGAAGATAGAGATGTAGATATGCGCAATAGACAAATCAGGCGACACGCGCACTTCACTTACGGAAATCAGTGTTCCTTGTAGTGTGCGCGCGTATCGCAGAAGGATGTCGCTCATGTCTTTTTGGATAAGACGAGCGATTTTGTGTTGTCTAGTTGACTCCATTAAAATTTGTGGCGTCCTTCGTCAGCTACGGTCAGTTTCTTGCGACCTTTAGCGCGGCGTGCAGCCAAAACGCGACGACCATTTGCGGTAGTCATTCTCTCCAAGAAGCCGTGTTTGTTACGACGCTTGCGTTGGGAAGGTTGGAATGTACGTTTCATTGTCTTTGTCTATTTAGGTCCTCTCACGAGGACGGGTTTATACATCGAAAAAGCGTGCAAAGGTACTGCTTTTTTTTGAATTGACCAAAAAAAAATGCAACTTTTTTGCTTTTGACTGCATTTTTAGTCAAAAACCTCCATTAGAACATCAAGAGACTTGGGATTTTGCCAGGTTTCAACATGTTCCGCCATATATTCGCACAACGCGCGAAGCTGCTCTTGTCGTGCAACTCTGGTGAGCGGAAGAGAAGTGAGCGAGTTATTAGGTTCAGGAATAGCAAATCCCAGTTTGGCGGCAAACTCTACAAGGAATAGCAGATGAAAGTTCTGAGGTTCGCTTGTTCGGTCAAGGTTCTGGATGGCTTGTACAAGAAAATCAAACATCGGTTCGTCAATCATAGGATGCCGGAGTGTATGGAAGAGCACCTCGCTGATAAACAGCGCGACTGTGCGTTTCAACGGATCTGTAATGGTTGTGGACGGAACGTAGTCCAGTTGTGCCGTACGGATGGCTCTTTCATCCGCTGTAATCTGTAAAATGGAAAGAGGACTGTATTTTCCTGATGTGTTTTTTTTCCCAATGCCGTACACCATATAATTAACGCGCCCACCCGCGCGCGTATAGGCGTGAAGCAGGTGCGCTTTGTCCGAGTGCGGCTGAAGTGACAATACTATCGCGTCAGTCGTGACTAACATAGAGGGAATCGACCAATGTGTTATCGCCAAGGCGATATACTTTGAATAGAAGACATGATTTCTCTGATTCGGGATCTGAGATATGAATCACGCCATAGACAGGCACGGTGTCGGTTGCTTCGGCATGCAAATGGGGGCGTTGGGGTTTGGGCTTTCCTGCCGTATTGAGCACCACAAACGGAGCATGGCGCATATAACTATGGTCGTGACCGGCGAGAACAAGGTCGGCTTGACCTAAGGCATGGCGAAAAGCGGAATAGATAAGAGGGTTCGCCCGGCCTTTGCCGGCCGAGTGAACAGGGTGGTGCATCATAACCGCCACATACCTGTTTCCTGCCTCTTTCATTATTTTTTCCAGCCATGTGGCCGTGCGTGTAAGATAGACGAGCCGGTCGAGCGGGTTGGTGTCTATAACGACAAACCGCAGATCGGGCATGTCTATGTAGTAATTGGCCCCCGGTACGCCAACAGGCCCGTTATGGGGATAAGTAAAGGTATCACTCCAAGCATCCGACAATGTTTTGCGGAGCCCCTTGGAATACTCATGATTGCCTGGGCAAACTATTGCCGGCATCCCATATAACCGGCTGTTGCTCCACTCTCGCAGCAGTAATTGGCGGTAATACACTTGTCCCCGTTCCATCCAGTCTCCGGTCTGCGCTACCAAATCGGCTTGCGGAAGACGGAAAGCTAGCGTGTCGTAGTCGGCACGTGTAAGTTGATTGTGAATGTCTCCGAGTACCAGGATGTCAAGCGACTGAGGGGTGGTGTCCTGTTCAAAGGTCGTAAAGACATAGTCTATGGTCTCTCCATTCCAATGAGGTTCGGCTGGCATGCCAAACCATGCTTGCCAGCGGATGGCGCATATTATTGCGCCACCTGCCAGCAAGAATAAAAGAAGCAGTATTTTAACCCACCGTCTCATTAGAAGGGAAGGTCACTGGTGCCGTCTCCGGCGGAAGCGTCAAACGGGTCCACGTTCGCCGGGGCTGCAGGGGCAGCCGGAGCGGCCGGAGCGGCCGGAGCGGCTGCTACCGGAGCTGCTGCAGGCGCAGCAGAGGGAACAGCACCGGCTTGTGTCATGTCGCCTTGCTGAATCTTCCAGGCACGGATAGAGGTGTACCACCGGCCGTTGAACTCGCGGCTCTCAATGTCAAAAGAGACGGTAACGAGTTGGTCCAGATCGCAAGGGTTTTGTTTGATGCGGTCCTCTCCGAATACTTCGAAATGCACCTTGCGGGGATATTGGTCAAGGGTTTCCAGCACATACGGCTGTACTTTCCAAGGGTTACCATTGCGGCCGATGCCCTCCTGTGCGGGCAATACTTGAATTATCTTACCTACAACTTCCATTGTAATTGCGAATTTTAAATTATGAGTTATAAATTATTCTCCTTTGATAGCAGCTACTCCTGGGAGTACTTTACCCTCGATAGCTTCGAGAAGTGCTCCGCCGCCGGTAGAGATATACGATACTTGGTCTGCGAGACCGAACTTATTGACGCAGGCAACGGAGTCACCACCTCCGATGAGGGAGAAGGCACCGTTCTTGGTAGCCTCTGCAATAGCGAGACCGATAGCGCGGCTGCCGTCGCAGAAGTTATCGAACTCAAATACACCGGCAGGACCGTTCCAGAGGATGGTCTTCGCACCCTTGATTGCAGCTGCGAACTTCTTCTGTGCCTCAGGACCTGCGTCCATACCTTGCCATCCCTCGGGAATTGCGTCGGACGGGAATATCTTCTGGTTAGCGTCGTTCTTGAAGTCGTCTGCGCAGATTGCATCCGGAGCGAGTACGAGCTCTACGCCGTTTTTCTTTGCCAGTTCCTCTACGCCGAGAGCTACATCCAGTTTGTCGAGCTCTACGATAGAACCGCCGATCTCGCCGCCGTGAGCCTTTGCAAAGGTATAGGTCATACCGCCGCAGAGGATCAGTTTGTCCACCTTGCCCAGCAGGTTCTCGATGATACCGATCTTCGAAGATACTTTCGAACCGCCCATGATAGCGACAAACGGACGTTTGATATCGCCCAGTACGGCGTTAACGGCTGCTACCTCTTTCTCCATGAGGAAACCGAGCATCTTGTTGTCTGCATCGAAGTAGTCTGCGATGACTGCTGTAGAAGCATGTTTGCGGTGTGCAGTACCGAAAGCATCCATTACATAGCAGTCTGCGTAAGAAGCAAGGGTCTTGGCGAACTCTTTCTGGCGCGCTTTCATCTCTTTCTTGGCGGGTTCGTATGCCGGATCTTCTTTCTCGATCCCTACAGGCTTGCCTTCCTCTTCCGGATAGAAACGGAGGTTCTCAAGGAGAAGTACCTCTCCCGGTTTGAGTGCTGCTGCTTTGTCTTGAGCTTTGGCGCAATCCTCTGCGAACTGAACAGGGCGTCCGAGTGCAGCGGCTACTGCGTCAACGATCTGGCTGAGGCTGAATTTAGCCTGTACTTTGCCTTTCGGCTTGCCCATGTGGCTCATGATAATGAGCGCACCGCCTTCGTCGAGGATGTGTTTGAGAGTCGGCAGCGCACCGCGGATACGGGTGTCGTCTGTAATCTTACCGTTTTCGTCCAGTGGTACATTGAAATCCACACGTACAATCGCCTTCTTGCCGGCGAATTTGTAATCTTTAATAGTCATAATTGTGTATATTTTAGTTTGTTAGTCAGTTGCTTGATTCTTTCTTTCTCCGAGCAAAGAGGTCTTTGTACTTACTTCTCCCAGCCAATGGAATTCAGGCGGCCTCGATATACGTCACTGTAAGTGGTAGAGCCGTCCTGTCCGCCGAAGATATAGATATCTTTATCGCGCACGATTGCGCTTTGTTTCTGCCGTGCCTGGTAGGTATCGGGCAGCCTGTTTTTCGTCGTATCTGCCTGAAGCCAGGTCAGTCCTTCGTCCTCGGAATAGAGAATGTCCCGTCCAAGGTAGGTCATCTTGTCGTCCACTCCGCCGAAAAGGAGCAGTTGACCGTTATAATTAATGACGGAGATTCCCGTCAGACTTTTGAAGGATGGTCTGTCGATAGAGAACTCCTCAATGCGGTATCCTCCGTTCTCGGGGATATGGCGTGAGTATTCCAAATTCCATCGTGTGTTAAGCGCACGTCCGTTCTCGGCAAAACCTCCTATGATCATGGCTCTTTCTCTCTCGCTGGCGCTGTGGAAAAAGACGGCTGCGAAATCGCTGACGGGGAATTCTCCTGACGGCTGCAAACCGCTGAGGGTAAGGGCATCGTCGGCATACGTTGCTAACTCATATTGCTCGTCTTCTCCTACCAAAGCCCATACCTTTTTGTTCCAATAAAGCAACATGGTAACTACGTTTTCTGATACAGCGTGAGTCGTCCATGTAGTGGCGTCGGTTGAGGTATAGATAGTGTTCCCTTGACCATAATATAAGGTACTGCCGTCACTTATTATCTGCCGCACACGCGTACCTGCCGGCAGTCCGGATGGAGAGCCAAGGTCAGTCCATCCTGTGCCGTCGGGCGATGCGTATGCCCGCAGTTCAAAACCATTGGAGACCATCATCACAAAGTTGGAACCTATCTCTACCACCCGTTGCTCGCTGTCGTCAACCGGATAGACGGCGTCAGTGAGCCGGGTCCAGGTGTATAGATCGGGATCTACCTGATGCACTGTGGCGCGTATCTCGTAGGTCTTCAGCGTCGAGTTGTCCTGTGAGCGGATAGTGAGGTAAATAGGTCGTTTGGTAAAATCAAGTGTGTCGTAGCCGGAAATGCGCACCGTCGTATCCGGCATAGTGATCCATGCGGCGCCGGGCGTGGCGGCGAAGGTAAAACGGGGGACAGCGGAGTCGATACGAGTTCCGAAAAGGATAGAGTCTTTGTTCCATACCAGTCCGGTATCCAGCCTCTCTTCTACCGTGAATACGGCTGCTGCCAAACCGGGCATTGAATCGACTTTCGCAAACGAGAACGCTGTTAGTTTGGCTACGGAAGAAGGCGCGGTGGTAGTGCCCGATCCTTCGCAGGAGACGAGAAAAATAGTGAAAATACCTATTATTATGTTCAAATACTTGCGCATTTCGTTTTTTTTTTGTACCTTTGCCGCCGCAAAGGTAAAGTTACAAGTTACAAATTTTAAATTACTAAATAGTCTTATGTTATTTGAGGCTCAAATACACGATTTCAAAATGTGGTTCCCGTGGTATCGTATCCGTCGGGAACAAAGCGCTCTTCGCGCAATAGTAGAGCAGCAGCGTCGCATGATGAGTCAGGACCAGGTAGCGGAGCAGTCGGCTCTGATCATAGCTCAATTGGAGCAGATGTCTGCTTTCCGTGATGCGCATACGGTTTTGCTCTATTACCCGATACATAACGAGGTGGACCTTCGTCCGTTGCTCGCCAAGTATGCGGGCGAAAAATTATTTTTGTTGCCGGTTACCCATCGTCACTCGATGGAGGTTCGTCCTTATGACGGCGAGGACATGATGCGCAAAGGGCGTTTGGGCGTTCCGGAGCCTCAGACGGAGACCTACCATGGGCAGATTGATTTGATCATCGTGCCAGGAGTGGTGTTTGACCAGCATCGCCATCGTATAGGTCGCGGCGGAGGCTACTACGATAAATTCCTATCTCGTCAGTTGCATGCCAAAAAGGTCGGAGTATGCTATTCTTTCCAGTTGAAGAAACATGATATCCCGCATATGCTCCGTGAGCCTAAGATGGACCGCATTGTTACTCCTCTGCTGACCATTGGATAGTGGGCTGGCTGTCCTGTATCCGTTTTAACTCTCGGTCGCGCTCGGCTGAGAGTTTGCTTTCGCCCTTCCGGTAATAATAGATGACGCCGTACATCTGGCATTTCATCATTCTGGCATAGGGCAGTTCGCCTTTATAGAAATCCTCCACGAGGTTCCATATATTCAGTATTATCTCGTCTGCCTGCGTGCGCAAGGGTTCGAGGTCGCCGTGCACCCGTTCGCTGTTCTGTACATGGAAGGTGTGTTGACGTTGGTGTTCGCAGAAGATATCATAGTGTACTTTCACCTTGTTGATGGCGGGATTATAGATCGGGAATCCGCCGTTCGCCATGCGTTTCTGCTCTCCCTCAATGATTTTCTGTCCCCATTCGAGCAGGTACTCTTCGGTAGATAGATCGGGCACCACGTGCTGGTGAGGATCCAGACCGTAGAGCAGTTTCTGCTCTTTCTTGATTTCTCCACGAATCACAGAGAGATTCAGCACTTGGATGAAATGCGAAATGTACATGCGTGCGTTCTGCACAATGTGCCGGTATTGTTTGTTGGCATTGACGGAGGTCTTGTAGTTGTCTTTTGATTGCATCACGACGTTCTCAAAGGACACAAGGAACCGTTGTGCCTCGCTCAGCACTTTGTACGGTATGACCTGCTCGGTGTAGTCCGCAGTCTGCGCACGCTGTATGGCATTTTGGAGAGCATGCAGGCGAGCTAAGTCCGTGTTGGGTAATCGACGATAAGGCATAAATTATTTACGATTTGGGCATTTATGATTTGCGTGTAGCCAGTTTCTCGGCTAACTCGCGTAAACGTTCTGTGGCGTCATTCTGCGGTAGTCGGTCGAGTTGCGCGAGAGCGAGAGACGTTTGTTGTTCCATGATGTCCTCGCACGCCTTACGGACGCCGAGGCGGTCGTATATCGCGGTCACACCCTCGATTTTCTCCTTTGTACTTTGTACATCTTCCTTCGTACATTGTTTCATCATCCATTGCAGCAGTTCGGCTTTGCTTTCTGCATCTGCCGTTTCCATGGCTGTAATGAGGAGAATGGTCTTTTTGTTGCAGCAGATATCTCCGCCGATGGCCTTGCCGAAGGTCTTCGGGTCGCCATATACATCAAGGATGTCGTCCTGGATCTGGAAGGCGAGACCTATATGCAGACCGTATTGGTATAGCGCCTCTTGCTGGGCTTCGTTGGCTCCGGCGATATATCCGCCGATGCGCATGGCGTATGCCAGCAGTACGGAGGTCTTGAGCTCGATCATATGCATGTACTCCTCAATGGAGACTTGGCTTGCGTGCTCGAAATCAACGTCCAGTTGCTGTCCCTCGCAGATGCCGGTAGCCATTTCGTTGAACATCTCCAATGTCCTTCGCACTTTGTCGCTGGGTACTTGGGCTATCAGTTTGTATGCCTCGATGAGCATCTGGTCTCCGGAGAGGATGGCGGTGTTGTCATTCCATTTGACATGTACCGTCTCACGTCCGCGGCGAACGGTAGCGCGATCCATGACGTCATCGTGGAGGAGGGTGAAGTTATGGAATACCTCCAAGGCCAGCGCTGCTGGCAGAGCTTGGTCGATGGCGTCTCCGTTGATGAGACCGCCGTTGACGATGAGTTCGGCTGCCGTCAGGGCGAGAGTAGGCCGCAGACGCTTGCCTCCCGAAGCCAGCGTGTATGCGATCGGCTCATACAATCCCCGAGGCTCCTTGTCCCAGTTCAGGGCTTCTATCGCTTTGTTTATATCTATCATTCTCAATTCTCAATTCTCAATTCTCAATAATGTCCGTCAACACCTCTTTGATGTCGAGTCCTGCTGCGCGCACCTGTTGCGGGATGAAACTGGTAGCGGTCATACCCGGAGTGGTGTTGACTTCGAGCAGGTTGATCTGAATCTTGCTCATGTCTTCAACCGGATCGACATAGTCCTCGGTATTGCGCATACCTGTGATGATCCAATCTACGCGGATGATGCCGCTGGCTCCGATGATGTCGTAGAGACGCAGGGTCTCTGCTTGGATCTTGTCGCGGAGAACATCGGGGATACGGGCTGGCGTAATCTCGTCCACTTGGCCTTTGTATTTGGCGTCGTAGTCGAAGAACTCATTCTTGGTCACCACTTCGGTTATCGGAAACGCTACGGCTTTGTCCTTGGTCTTATAGACGCCGCAGGTCACTTCTGTACCTTTCATGTATGCCTCGCAGATTACTTCGTCGCCCTCTTGGAACGCGCGATTGATAGCCGGAATAACATCCTCCTCCGTCTTCACTTTCGTGCAGCCGAAAGAAGAGCCGCCTACGTTGCTCTTGATGAAACACGGCAATCCGAGTTCCTTCTCTATCCGCTTCGCCAATTCTTCCCCCTCTCTTGAGGAGAGGGACGGGGTGAGGTTTTTCCGTAGCAATACACTCTTGGCGATGTTAAATCCGAAGGGCGCAAGATAATGGTTGCAGGTGTATTTGTTGAACGTAAGCGCGGCGGCGAGTACGTTGCAGCACGAATACGGTATGCGCATCATCTCCAGATAGCCTTGGAGCAGTCCGTTCTCTCCCGGGGTGCCATGAATGGTGATATACGCGAAATCGAAGGTATGCTTCACGCCCCCGCGCGTAAAAGAAAAATCATTCTTGTCTATAGGACAAGTCTCACTGGATGCGAAGAATTCCTCTACTCCCTTCCCCTCAGGGTGAAGAGCTCCGCTCGATCGAGCGTCCTGTGGACGGTCGTAGAACTCTTGGGGGTAGGCTACCCATTCTTTGCCGTGCAACCGCACGATTGTGATGTTGTACCGATCCTTGTCCATGAAGGAGTACAAACCGGCTGCGGAACGGAGCGACACGTCATGTTC